>JAZNQA010000026.1:0-2968 GCA_045589915.1 Candidatus Enterenecus sp. | reverse complement strand
GATGGCCTGGCGGGTGACGATGCCCATGAACGCCCCACGGTCGTCCACCACGGGGATGAAGCTCTGGCGCATGGCCTGCTCCAGCAGCTCGTCCATGGTCACCCGCACACTCACCGGCGGGTTGAAGCCCTCCCGCAGGATGGACTTCATGGGCAGCTTTTCATAGGTGCGCAGGCTGTTGTCATCCCGATCAAGGATGCTCCACAAAAAGTCGCCCTCGCTCACCGTGCCCACATAGATGCCCTCCCTCGACAGCACCGGGATGGCGGTATAGCCCCGACTGCGCAGCTTTTCCAAACCCTGCCGGATGGTATAGTCGTCGTACAAAAAGGCCACCTGCGCCTTGGGTGTCAACAGGGAGATGACGTTCATGGAACCGCTCCTTTCGCTCATCGGGTGTATGATCTGGTTATACTATACCACACCCCTGTGGCGAAAATCATCAAAGAACTGTGAACTTATTTGCAAAGATTGCTTTTCCACGGTAATTGCGCTAAAATCAAAGCACACTTGAACGCAAAGGCGGTGGCTGCATGGCCATGGAGGAACACAGCATCTATCGGGCACCCATCGAGGGCTATTCCAGCGACGGTGCGGGGGTGGCCCGCATCGAGGGCATGGTGGTCTTTGTTAAGGGGGGCATTCGGGGCGAGGTGGCCGACATTTGCATCGAGCATATCGGCCACAATGCCGCATGGGGGCACATCGAAGAGCTGGTGGACCCCTCCCCTGCCCGTTTGGAGCCGGATTGCCCTTACTACGGGAGCTGCGGCGGCTGCCAGTTCCGGCACATGACCTACGCCGAGGAGCTGGAGGCCAGGCGCCGGCGGGTGGAGGATGCGCTCACCCGTGTGGGGGGCGTTGACTTGCCCGTGAGTGTCATTCACGGCGCCGCCCAGCCCGCCCGCTACCGCAACAAGGTGCAGTTCCCCGTGGCACCCGGCGCCATCGGCTACTATCAGAACCGCACCCACAAGGTGGTGGACATTGAGGATTGTCAGCTCCAGCCTGAGGCGGACACCGCCTGCCGCACAGCGGTGAAGGAGTGGATGAACCGCTCCCACGCCGCCGCCTACAACGAGCGCACGGGCAAGGGGTTGCTGCGCCACCTGTACCTGCGCACCAATTCCGCCGGAGAGGTGCTGTGCTGTCTGGTGGTGAACGGCAAGTCCGTCCCCCAGCCGGAGCTGCTTATCGACCTGCTGAAGCAGGCCGCCCCCAAACTGGCGGGGGTGGTGCTGTCGGTAAACACCCGCAAGACCAACGTGATCCTGGGCAATGAATACCTCACCCTGTGGGGTCGGGACTGGCTGGAGGAAACCTTGTGCGGGCACAGCTTCCGGCTGTCCGTCCCCTCCTTCTTCCAGATCAATCGGGCGCAGACCGAGGTGCTCTACCGCCGGGCGGTGGAGTTCGCCCAGCTCACCGGCAGCGAAACGGTGGTGGAGCTGTACTGCGGCATCGGCACCATCAGCCTGACCCTGGCCGAGCAGGCAGGGCAGGTCATCGGCGTGGAGGTGGTGCCCCAGGCCATCGAGGACGCCAAGGAGAATGCACGGCGCAACGGGCTGGCTCACAAGACCCGCTTCGAGTGCGGCGACGCCTCGGCGCTGGCGGCGCAGTTGGAGCGGGAGGGCATCCGCCCCGACGTGGTGGTGGTGGACCCGCCCCGCAAGGGGCTGGCCCCCGACGTGGTGGACACCATTGCACGCATGGCTCCCCGTCGGGTGGTCTATGTCTCCTGCGACCCCGCCACCCTCGCCCGTGACGTGGCCCGCTTCGCCCCCTTGGGCTACGCCTCCACGCAGGCTGAGGCGGTGGATCTCTTCCCCCGTACTGCACACGTGGAAAGTGTTGTCTGCTTAAGTCGGCAAAATGAAGAGAAAAAAAGAACAATGTTATGTGATATGCACGTTCATTCTAACTGTTCTGACGGTTCTGTTCCGCCGGAAAAACTGATTGATGAGGCAAAAAAAGAAGGTCTATCTGCCATCGCTTTATGTGACCATAATACCGTTTCCGGACTCAAGCGTTTTACAAATGCGGCAAAAAATAGCGGTGTGGCTACAGTTGCAGGTGTGGAAATTACCTCTGCCTATAACGGCAAGGAAGTTCATATTTTAGGATTATTCCTAAAAGAAAGCCAATACCCAATCATTGAGAAATTTCTTGAGCAAATAAACACACGCAAAATAGAAAGCAATAGGCGGTTGGCCAATCGGCTAAATGAGGGCGGATATGACATCAGTTATGATTCTGTTCTGAAGATTGCTGAAAATGCCATTCCAAACAGAGTGCATTTTGCAAAAGAACTACTGGCAAAGGGATATGTTTCCTCTATCGCAGACGCTTTTGAAAATATCCTAGCCGAGGGAGGAGCGTTTTATGAGCAAACAAAAAAGTTTGATTCTTTAGAAGTCATTCGCTTTTTACGCTCTATTGATGCAGTAACGGTTTTGGCGCATCCCTTTCTTAATTTTTCCATTGCGGAACTGCGTGAATTTTTGCATGAAGCAAAACAATGTGGGTTAATGGGAATGGAAACTATCTATTCCCTGTTCAGCAAAGAAGAAACGGCGCTCGCTCAAGAAATTGCGAAAGAATTCGGTCTTATCTCCAGCGGGGGAAGTGATTTCCACGGCATAAACAAACCTGGCATAAAAATGGGGCACGGCAAAGATAACATCTCCATACCTTATGAGGTTTATGAAACCCTCAAAGAAGCATCCCTCTTCCCACCTAAACGAATTACAGACGAGACGGTCGCCTTACTTTGTAACACGAAAAACCAAGACATGTCCACCACACTGTGACAAAGGGGCGAATTGATTTGAACCAAATCCAACGAATCGAGCGCATGGAGCGCAATCTGGATGCTGCCGCACAAGCGGTGAGCCAGCTCTCTGCCGCCGTGGAGCAGTATGAGGCCGTGCGGGGGCAGTTTGAGGAACTGGCGGCCTATTACAGC
>JAZNQA010000025.1:0-40022 GCA_045589915.1 Candidatus Enterenecus sp. | reverse complement strand
GGGACTGGAACACCGGGAACAGGAACACCGAGAACTGGAACACCGGGGACTGTAACACCGGGAACAGGAACACCCGGAACTGGAACACCGGGAACAGGAACACCGGGAACTGTAACACCGGGAACTGGAACACCGGGAACTGTAACACCGGGAACTGGAACACCGGGGACTGTAACACCGGGGACTGTAACACCGGGAACTGGAACACCGGGGACTGGAACACCGGGGACTGGAACACCGGGAACTGGAACACCGGGTTCTTCTCCTCCATTACGCCGAAGGTTGCCTTGTTTGAGAAGCCCACCAATATGACTGCGAAGGAGGTTCGCGAAATCCCCGGCATCAAAGTGCTGAATTGGGCCTACGAAAACAATTGGTGGATCTACTCGCAAAACATGAGCGAAGAGGAGAAGGCGGCACACCCGGAGCATACAACAACCGGGGGGTATCTCAAGTCGATTCCGTTCAAGGATGCTTGTGCGCTGATGTGGCAGAATCTCACCGAGGAAGAAAAGCAGAAAGTCAGGGAGATTCCAAACTTCGATGCGGGCATTTTCTACAGAATAACGGGGGTGAGGGTATGAGCGACTATATCAAGCGAGTAGATGCCAAACTCCGCATCTTTGAGTATGGAGTTAAGCACCGCGATGACTGGAGCATTGCGTCAGCTTGCGAAAACCTTGAACGGCAAATGAACGCCATCCCCGCCGCCGATGCCGTCGAGGTTGTGCGGTGTAGGGATTGCAAGCACAGAGTAGTTAATGAAAACTACGGCAAAAAAGGATTTCTCAAGATTAAGGCCATGTGCAAACTTGACACAGGTGACCCTTTTGAGCTCGGGCGAAGCGCGGACATTGATGAGTGGTTCTGCGCGGACGGAGAAAGGAACGAAGGAAAATGAAATGAGCGGAATCTACATCAAGGGCATGGAGATGCCGACAAGCTGTATGGATTGTAAATTCAAAGGATTTGACCGAGCGGGAGGTCGTGGAAATCTTTGCACCCTCAATGAGTCAATCACTTTCCACGCAGTTCTTGACGGACTGGATGTCAAGTTTGTCCGAATGGGCGATTGCCCTCTCATCCCCGTCCCAGATCATGGGCGGCTCATTGATGCGGACGATGTTCGGAACGAAATCGACGCGGCAAGGCCTGGTAGGTCCTATGAGGACGCATGGGCTTTGACAATCGTAGACAATGCCGTCACCGTTATTGCCGCTGACAAAACAGACAAGGAGAAAAAGTGATGCCGAGGAAGCAAATACTTTATCACGCCACTACACCGGAAAATGCTGAGGAGATCCGAAAAGATGGGCTTTGTAGGATGCGATCTCCTTTCGTATGCCTGTCGGAAAAGCCCACCTCGTGGTGGAAGCCCGGACTTGTGGTCCTCAAGGTGCGAATTACGGGGTTGACTGGAGAAATGAAAACGTGGCTGCCCGAGTCTGACGAGATCAATTACTGGGGGGACATTAACCCGGAGCGCATAAGCCGTAAGGATGTTGTTTTGCCGAGGCGATTCGTTCAGAACCATTTTCGTGAGGCCACGAAAATGATAACTCCCACAATCATCCCGGCAGATAAGGAGGGAGATACATGGTGATCCCATTTGAGGCACTTATGCCGCATAAGGTGTCTGAGGTCGTTTGCGTTAAATGCGGTAAGCGATGGATATGCGTTAGGCCGGAAAAACTATTACTCAAAGACATAGAGTGCCCAAATTGCGGACCCGGTTTTGTGGTTGAGACAGGGGAAGACTTGGAGGAAGACATATGAACACCAACGATACCGTCACGACACTTCCGCAAGCGCTTGCGGTGATATGCTACATTGCTTTTTTAGTCTACGCCATCGTGACGCTGGTACTGAAGCAGTATGAACTCACCCGCTGGGCGCTGGTAATGATGATACTCTACGCCATCAGAAGCGACACGGCGGGAAGGAATAATAAGGAGGACTAAATGGAATACACCAAGATTCCCAACATCTACAAGCGAGAGCAGTATGGAAGCAACAAGCTGATCGAAAGTGAGTATAGCACTCCAGAGCTTGAATATCTCGCCGGCAGAGCATGGGCCTGGACAGAGAAGGTGGACGGGACAAACGTCCGGGTGATTTGGGACGGGTACCGGGTTTCCTTCGCAGGACGGACGGACAAAGCGCAGATGCCGACCCATCTCCTCTCCCGGCTGGAGGTGCTTTTCGGTGGCCCGGACAAGGAGGAACTTTTTGAGGCTGTCTTCGGCTCGACCCCGGCGATCCTTTTCGGGGAGGGCTTCGGTGAGAAGATTCAGAAGGGCGGCGGTCTGTACGGTCCCGTGGATTTCATTCTCTTCGACGTTTATTGCGGCGGGATGTGGCTCATGCGAAACGCAGTCGCCGACATTGCGGACAAGCTGGGCATCCGCATCGTGCCAATCGTGGGCGAGGGTACGCTGCCGGAGGGCGTGGAGTTCATCCGCAAGCATCCGAAGTCCTTCCTGCGTGACGCTGAAATGGAAGGAATCGTGTGCCGTCCGGCGGTGGAGATGCTGGCAAGAAACGGTGATCGCATCATCGTGAAGATCAAGTGCAGAGATTTTGAAAAGGAGGAAGACAAATGAACGAAGCAATTCAGATCCTGTGCGATAAATTCGGCACAACAGCGGAAAACCTCATCAGCACGATGTCCCAGTATTACAAAATTAGCACGATCGTTGAGACCACTATTTGGGGAATCGTTGCAATTGGCTGCTTCCTCACTGTGGTTCTGACCCTGCGGCATGAGTTCAAGAAGAGCAAAGAGGACAATTATTACGACGTCTTTGACAACGGCTGGGCTATTTTCGTTGTCACAGCGTTCGGCATCTTTGGCATTATTGGCGTTGTGTCCACCTTATGTGGCATCCACGGATGCGTTATGGCAAATGTAACACCTGAAGCGTATACGATTCAGCAGATTTTAAATTCATTAAAGTGAGGGGGATTTGATGGGAATTCCAGTATTGATCCTTGGCGAGAGCGGAAGCGGGAAGTCCTCCGCCATGCGAAAATTCTCCCCGGAGGAGGTGGCGGTCTTCAACGTGGCCTCCAAGCCCCTGCCGTTCCGGGGAAAGCTTCCTAAGGTGGACGGCTGCGGCTATGAGGACATCAAGAAGGTGCTGTCGAAGTCGAAAAAGAAGATCTTCGTCATAGATGACGCGCAGTATCTCATGACCTTCAGCGCCTTCAGCCGTGCGAAGGAGACAGGGTACGGGAAGTTTACCGACTTTGCCCTGGACTTCTATCACCTCATCAAATTCATCATTGATGAGACGCCGCCGGATGTGATCGTGTATTTCCTTCAGCACACGGAGCGGAGCGATGATGGACATATCAAGGCAAAGACCATCGGCAAGATGCTGGACTCGCAGCTGACGGTGGAAGGGTTGTTCAGCATCGTTCTCCTCTGCCGCACGGACGGCAAGAGACATTACTTTGAGACGCAGTCGGACGGGTGGACTACTTGCAAATCTCCTATGGGGATGTTTGACGCCGAGATTGACAACGATCTGAAGCTGGTGGACAAGACGATCCGGGAGTATTGGGAGTTGGGTGATGGCGCTAAGAAGTGACAGCACCCGCTATGAGAAGCGGCTCATCGACCTGTACTTTCCGCCGGACAAGGTGTGTTGTGACCTTTGTCCATTGATGGAAACTTACAGCAGAAAGTCTTGCCGCCGTACTGGTGAGCTATTGTTAGACACACGCAATCCGGGCTACTGGTGCCCTCTTATGACCGAGGATGGCAAGAGAGTAAATTATTATTGTGGGGAGGAAGATGGAGAACTACAGCACGGCAGAAATACTTAAATCGTATCAGTCAATGCCGATGGAGGCAAAAATATCGTTGACGAAAAACAGAATTGCTGAATGGTACCGACATTATAGCGGAGAAGTTTTCGTCAGCTTTTCCGGCGGCAAGGACTCCACCGTCCTCCTCCACCTGGTCCGAGGAGAGCGTCCTGATGTCCGGGCGGTGTTCTCTGACACCGGGCTTGAGTACCCGGAAATCCGGGAATTTGTGCGAAGCTTTGACAACATTGATATTGTCCGTCCAACTATGCGGTTTGATCAAGTCATTTCCACCTATGGATATCCTCTCATCTCAAAAGAAGTCGCCGAAGCAATCTACTATGCAAGACGGATTCGTTCACAAGATCTTAACGTAGAGAGAGAGAGAGAGAGAGAGAGAGAGCCGGACAACGGCAGTAAGACGAGCGGAGCTTTTGGGCTACAGGCTGAATGGAAACGCGCCCAAATTGGGGGGGGGGTACTCAGAGGCTTATCCAGAAAGCAACATCGGAGTATCTGGAGACAGACCGCAGACGGGACAACCTCCTCGGGAAATTTCAAGGGAAGCGGGGACGAGTGTACTTCAGCGGAGCCGGGGTAGTTCCGAATGGGCTGACTGGCGAAGGGGGTGTCTTTAGCAATCCAACAGAGAAGTTCGGCGAAAAATCCATGTTCAACAAGGAAAAGTACCTTCCGCTTGCGAGAGATCTTCCCGTCATGATCTCCCATCTCTGCTGTAGTGTGATGAAGAAAGCGCCGATGGCGGCGTATCAGAGGAAGAACCATGTCGTTCCTTTCCTCGGCACCCTGGCAGAGGAAAGCCGCCTCCGCAAGCAAGCGTGGATTAGGCACGGGTGCAACGCCTTTGACACGAAGAAGCCGACCAGTCAACCTATGAGCGTGTGGCTGGAACAGGATGTATTACACTACATCGTCAGCAGAAACGTGCCGATCTGCGCTGTGTATGGTGACATAGTTGCTACAGACCTGGACGGAAATGAGTATCCAGCGGAAGGGCTACTGTCAGCAGACGGGATGCCGCTGCGCTGTACCGGGTGCCAACGTACGGGGTGTGTATACTGCGCCTTCGGCCTTCATCTTGAGAAAGGGGAAACCCGGTTTCAAGCACTTGCCCGGACACACCCTCGTCTCTACGAGTATTCCATTGGGGGGGGGCAATGGGTTGACAATCCCAAGTACGACACTACCGCGCCGAAGATGGACGGTGAGTGGCAAAACTGGAACCCGAAGAAAATATGGGTTCCATCAAAGACCGGGCTTGGAATGGGCAAGGTGTTTGATATGATGAATGAGATCTACGGCAAAAACTTTATCAGATACGAATAAGGAGAAACAGCATGAAAGCAATCGCGGATTTTGACAAGGTGACTGAAGTGACTGAGCGAAAGAGCGTACCCGCCGGGGGATATGTGTGCGTGGTCACAGCGGTACAGGATGTGCCGGACAAAGAGTACCTGAAAGTCGAGTTTGATGTCGCCGAGGGCGAGTACAAGGGTTACGGACTCGACATGATGGAGAGGCATGGGTTTAATCCTCTGAAGATGGTGAAGAGCTACAAGGAATCCGCAAAGGGATTCTTCAAGCGGTTTATTTCCTCCATCGAGCGGAGCAACAGCGGGTACACCTGGAACTGGGACGAGTACAGCCTCATCGGGAAGCGCTTCGGTGCGGTGCTGGGCGAGGAGCAGTACAGGAAGAACAGCGGGGACGTTGGCACCCGCCTCTACTGCGACCGGGAGATGCCCGTCCAGCGCGTCAAGGACGGAGGCTTCGATGTCCCGGCCCTGAAAACCCTCCCCGGACACGCACCCGCCGACAAGGCCAACCTTCAACCCGTCCAGCTGAGTGACAAAGAGCTGGAGGATCTGTTTTGATGGAGGAGCGCAGCATGATCCCGGCAACTCACAAGGTGACCCACAGGATCTACCGCACCTATGAGCGCACCGAGCTTGAAAAAACGCTGAATCTTCTGGAAGCGGAGTGTGACGGAGTTACTAAGTTTATGTTTACCGAAGTCACGCCGCTGGCACTTGGACAGGATGTGGTGTACATCGCCCATGTGACGATACATGAAGAGGTGAGTGACGCTGACAATATTTGAGGACACCGGGCAGAAGGTGGGGCAGCACGATAACATCAAAGAGTATTGCCGCCGCAACGATATTGAGATCATCCGAATCAAGCTGAAGGTGGGGGACTACACATTCCCAACCGACCAGCGGGTCTGCGTGGACACGAAGCAGGGATGCAAGGAGTTGTATCAGGACCTCGTTTCAGATACGGAGCGCTTCCGGCGTGAGTATCACCTTGCCGAGCGGCTTGGCATCCAGCTTGTGATACTCATCGAAGATCCATTCATCCAGGATCTGGACGATTTTGAGGCCAACTGGGTGAATCCGCTGATCAAGCGGTATCAGAAGGGCAAGATCAAGGTGCCGCCAAGGCCAAATAGCTCTGTGAGAAAGCAAATCGAAACCATTCAGCAACGGCATGGAACACGATTCATTTGGTGTCATCCGAGTGACACCGGGCGTATGGTCATCAAGCTGCTGAGTGAAGGCCCCGTGGAGGTGAAGACGGATGCTGAGTAAGTTTGAAATCATCATGACAAGCCCCACGACATGGGACATCATCATGGACGGGAAGAAGCTTGACGGCGTGAGGGCCTTGACCCTGGATCTGGAGGTGGGCTGCGTCCCAACCCTGCGGCTGGATATGTTTGCCGGGGAAGGGGAGGCCCGCGGAAAGGCGAAGGTCGGTGGCCTCCGCTAACCTCCTCCGATGTTCCCGGTGCGGTCTGGAGTTCCCGCCCTTTGCCGTCCGGCCCTGTCCGCATGAAGCCGTCCAGAAGCGGTATGGCTCGTCCGCTTTGATATGCGTCTACTGCTGCCGCAAGAGGCCTTGTCCCTATTGTATCACAGAACCATACGCAAGCGCTGTGAGGTGCGGATATGAAGCGCATTGATCTTGATGCCCAAAGTGACATCGATCTCGCCGATGAAGTGAAATCCCGTGTCACTATGGAGGAGATCGTGGCACATTACAGCGGACTCAAGCCGCTGATGCACAGAGTGCCGTGCCCGTTCCACAACGGAAAAGATCGCAATCTCGCAATTTATCGGAATGGGTACAAATGCTATGTGTGCGGAGCAAGCGGAGACCAGATCGGATATGTACAGGCTGTGACGGGGCTGGACTTCATCGGGGCCGTGCGGGACATCGACCGGGCCTTCGGACTTGGGCTTCCCCTCGCCGGGGAGGGGAGGGTGGATCCTTCCCTCCTCCGTGAGGCGGCACTCCGTGCGGAGAGGCGGCGTCTGGAGCGGCTGGAGGAAGAGGCGCGGGAGGAAGACCGGGAGCTGCTGTGGGACCTCTGGTGCCTCTGTGACCGCACCCTCCGGGAAGCTTCCCCCGCCGACCCCCGCTATGCCGTTGCGGCAAAACACATCGATTACATTTCATACCTCATCGATATTTATGATTAAGGAGATATCATGCAGAAGATTGAAAAAGAAACCATCATCGACTACAACGATGCGGAAAAGACGGCCCACGTTTACACTTGCAACTACTACCTCGCCCGGAAGATTGAGACCTACGCCCTGGACTATCCAGATATGGTGAGAATCATCCACCCGTGGGTTTCCTTCCTCCATGAGGCGGTGGACGCCGAGGTGCCGAAAAGCTGGTTCCACATCACGCCGCCCATCAAGCGCAACATGACGCCGGAACAGAAAGCGGCAAATGCAGAGCGGCTGAAAAAGGCACGGGAAGCCAAAGCGGCCTCACTTTTAGCCGAGTCCGCTGACAAGTACGGCATGGCAGAGGATGTGTAAACCTTCACCCAACAAGCTATATAGGTAGAGCATTGGTCCTTTTACCTATCCTTATTAACAAGGAGAATCAATGGAGTTAGAGAAGTTTATCGCATCAGGATATACGATCAGCAACGACGGCGTGTACTCAGGCGAGCGGTGCGTGTGCCGTGTGCCGATTGTTCCGACTGCGATTCTGCAAAACATGGACTCCGGCATCGAGAAGGTGGAGCTTACATTCCGTAAGGGCGGAAGGTGGAAGAAGGTTGTTGCGGCAAGAAGCGTGACAGCAAGTAAGAACGCGATCCTGAAACTTGCCGACAGCGGCGTGGAGGTGAATTCCGAGAACGCCGCACTTATGGTCAAGTACATTGCGGCTTGTATCGGTGAGCATATGAACGAGATCCCCACCCACGACAGCAAGTCCGTGATGGGATGGGTGGATGGAAAGTTTATGCCGTATGATGCCGACATTGCGTTTGACGGAGCAGAGCAATTTGGATATTTATTCAATGCCATCCGCAAACGTGGGAGTCTGGACGAGTGGGTGGAGGGGGTGGCCCCTCTGCGGAAGGTCCTTGCCCTCCGCCTGACGATGGCTGCGTCCTTTGCCTCCCCCCTCATTGAGGTCATCGGGGAGAATCCCTTCGTCTTCCACCTTTGGGGCGGCACCGGGACGGGGAAGAGCGTTGCTCTGCTGGTGGCGATGAGCATATGGGGAGATCCAGCCTTCGGCAAGTTGACAAGAACGATGAACATGACGGCAAACTCCATGCTTTCCACCGCCGCCTTCCTCAACAATCTTCCATTCGCCGGAGATGAGCTGCAAACCATCAAGTCCAGATGGGGCAACTACGACAACCTCATCATGCAGATCACGGAGGGCATTGACCGTGGACGCATGACATATGACAAGCTGAACGAGACAAGGTCTTGGAAGTGTTCCTTCATCTTCTCCGGCGAGGAGCCGTGCATCAAGGCAGCAAGCGGCGGCGGAGCAAAGAACAGGGTCATCGAGGTCGAGTGTGACGGCAAGGTGGTTGAGCAGGGGAATCTCGCCGCTAACTTTGTCAAGCAACATTACGGCACAGCGGGGCCGTGGTTTCTGGAGAACCTGGACCGGGATCTCGTCCGGGAGCTTTACGAAGACCACTTTGAGGAACTGCTCTCCACCGGGACCACCGACAAACAGGCCGGGGCCGGAGCGCTTCTGCTCACCGCAGACGACATTGCCTCCCAGCTGCTGTGGCCTGACGAGCAAGACCTCCGAGCAGAGGACATCGCCCGGTTCCTCTCCTCCTCCGAGGAGGTGGATGTGGCTGAGAGAGCATACCAATTTATCTGTGACGTTGTCGCAGAAAATGTCAGCAACTTCCACAGCGAGGCAAGAGTCAGCTGGGGACGCTTTGACGGCCCCTATGTCTACATCAACCGCTCTGTACTCGACCGTCTGCTCACGGACGCAGGATACGACCTTGGTGCAGCACTCAGCAAGTGGGAGTACAAAGGATATATCGTGCGGTACAATGGCAAGGCCCTCCGACACATGAAACGCATCAACGGAGTGCCGACATCGTGCATCAAGCTTCTTCTCCCGCCAGACGAGGACGGAACACAGGAAGAAATGGAATATTAAGGAGGACGGCATGACGATTCTGACAAAGAGCAGGAAGGAATTCATTACCACCGGGCTTGCTTGTGTGTTTGTTGCCGCAAAGTTTTGGGGCGATGAAGATGAGAAGCTGAAGGATGTGCTGACCACGGCGATGGCAATGATCAGCGGTGCGCTTAACATTGACCCGGCTGCTGTCGAGCAAGAGGCAAGAAGGCTTTGCCGGGACGCCAAGAAGGCGGCGGAGGAGAAAGGGGAAGATGACGATGGGAAATGAGCTTCAGCCACGGGCGAAAAACAACAATTTGGCGCCAGTTAACAGCGGAGCAATGCTTCAGGCAACCTACGACATCACGCAATGGCCTCAGATAGACTACCATGATCCGAATGCGGTGCGGGACAGGATCGAGCAGTACTTCGCATACTGTGCAGAGAAGGATCTGGTGCCGCTGCCGTCCACGCTGAGTCTCGCCATGGGATGCACCCTCCGTACCCTTCAGCATTGGAGGGCGGGGACGAGGCGGTGCGACCCGGAGATTCTTGAGCAGGTCAACAAAGCATGGAACCTCATGATAGCAAACCTTCAGATCGCCGGACTCACAGGACGTGTGCAAGTGATCCAGGCGCTCTCCATCCAACACGCCATGGGTGTGCAGGACAACCCGGACAAGGTGGCACAGGAGGCCGCAACGGATGATCGCCGTCAGTCCGCTTCTGAGATCAAGCAGAAGTATCAGGACATGGATGACATGAACGATTAAATCAAGCGCAATCCATATAACGCAAAAAGAGCAGGGTGCATATAGCACTCTGCTCTTGGTTTATATATTGGTTGACCGTTATACTTCCTCACATCCTCACTCGCCGAGGAACTCGTTGGCATAGTCGTGCTGATACTCAGCGATGTTGTCCAGCACGATAGAACAGAACTCATCCAGAGTATGCTTGGATTTGTCAGCACCGACAAGGTATTGCTTCTGGTCGGAGCCGATGTTGGAGAGCCATGCCCCGTAATGGGCGCCCTGCTCCTCGATGTCCAGCTGCCATCCCCCGGCGGCGTGGAAGGTGCGGAGGACGGAGGGCTTCCCCTGTGTCCATCCGGCAGGGAGGGGAAGGGGAGAGGGGGAGGACTGGTCTTCGCCAAGGAAGGAGCGCACAGAGGAGAGAAGGACGGCGTTCATTGTTGTGCCTCTCCGTTCACAAGCTTCTTTGAACTTTTCTTTCTGCTCATTCTTCACGTTGACGGCAATGATTGAGGTGTTTGCTCTGTTCCAGTTGTCCCTTGCCCTCTTCTGCGCTTCCGTCTTTGCCATTTTCTGCTCACCCCTTTACAGCCTGATCTCGCGCAAATCCATGATGCGGATTGTCTGCGTGGGCAGTCGCTTCTTGCTGAAGTATTCCCGGACGGCGTCTGTGTAGCTCAGCCCTTTGACCGTCATCGGCAAGCACCGCTTGTCATCGAAGTCATATGTAAAGTCCCACTTGACCTTGTACTCATCCGTGCCTGGAACCTTCTGAGCGATGACCAGCGCAGACTGTGTGCGGGTGTCGCCCTTGATGGTTGAGTCAAAATAGAGATTATAAAGCTTCATTGCTCTGCTCCTCCCCTCAAATCTCAAACGCCTTGCCGTACTTCTGCTCATGGCGGGTCATGTACTCTTCCAGAAACTCCTCATCTGTGGTGTAGTCTCCGCTGTTGTGCATCTCTTCACGGATCTCGTCATCCATAAGCTCGACGGCGGTATCATACAGCCCGTTCTCGATGATCTCTTTTGCGCTCATTGTTCTGCTCCTTTCATTTTCTCAACAGTTTTTCTTATCCTCTCCGCTTTGTCTGCCGTGGGAAATCTCTGCCCGGATCTATAGAGGCACAGCACCGGGCGGGAGACATCGCCCAGGCGCTCCGCTATGCTTGCCATGCTGATGCCGTGGTTGTATTGTGCATCTTGCAGTAGCTCCATGGTGCTGTAGTCTTTCGGCTTGCTCTGCTTGGTATTTAGCAGATCCATATCAAGCTGTATCCCGGCCTCGTTTAGTAGACGGAATACATACGGAAGGCGTTCATTCTTACACGCTCCGACAATGCTTGCCGCTCTCAAGTAGTCATCCGTGGTCAGCACTCGTTGTGCGTCTGCTCGATAGAATCCCTTCTGCCGGATGGATGGCAGCACTTCATGAGTCACCCAGCGCTTGAAGGCTTTGGCTTCTGGCTTATCGCTCCGTAGCACGATATTGTACAGCCCCGGCTCGTTGACTATGTATGCTGTCTGCTCACGACCCATGCTGTCGATGACCTCCGCCTGACGGAACTCATCCTTTTCAAGCCTCTTCATGGTGTGATTCGGTTGTACTATCTCCAACACCCTGCACACATCCACCAGCACCCACCAGATCTCACCATCTTGCTCAACCGTTCTGATCGGCGTATCGTTGTAGGTGAATATCTGCATCTTATTCATGCGCTCACCTTGACGGGTCTCGTCACAATGCCGATGTCGTAGTAGATGCTCACGCCGTCCTTGCCCGTACCGCTTGCCATGATGCTGTCCACGGCGTAGTCACCAAAAGCGTCAAGCTCCACGCTGTCCTCCGGGTTGAAGGGGTGAGATCCCCCATTCCAGGAGAGGTTGATCTCCTCTGCTCCCTTGATCAGCTTCACAATGTCGCGTACCTTCAGATTGCTCATAGTTTATACCCCTTTCGGTTTGATTTCAAGAATTATTTTGTGCATACTCCGGGAAGTAGTCCATCCACCCCCATCTGTACCGCTCTGCATATTCCTTCAGCCAGCACAGGACGCTGTAAAAGTTGGCGTACTCGACCAGCTTCCGCTTGTGCCATCCCTGCTCATACCACTTGCTGTAAAGCTGATATGGATTCCTCCGGGCCGGGGTGAAGGTGCAGACGAAGTGTCTGCCCTCCACCGTGATGTCCAGGCATTTGGTGGTCTTCGGTGTGTTGCTCATCTGCTCCACCTCCTCAATCAATCGGCTTGGCCCGCTCTGCGTGTCTGTGGAAAGGGTAGTAGCACCCCTATCTGCTTGCTCCTTTGATGCTTCCACGGCGCTCATACAATCTATCCAGGGACTCGTAGTATCTACGCAGCACCTCCTCACAAGCCTCCTTGGCATTGTGTGCTTCCACGGTCTGCTTATGGTCGGTGTTGTACTTCCCGTGACTGTGCTGATAGGTCACGATATAGGTATAGGTCTTGCGCTCTCTGCTCATGCTCAATCCTCCTCCCCGATCAGGTACAGCGTGTCGAATCCGTCTTCCTCACACCATTCACACTTGCTCTGCTCTGGCTCGTCCTCATCCACCCACACTTGCAGCACTCTCTGCTTCCCCTCGTGGGCTTCGATACCCCAAAGGCAATGCTCACACACTCTCAGCATTTTCTGCTCCTCCTTCAAAAGTTGTTGTACACTTCCGCCATCCAGCGCTCACATGCTGTCCGGCTCTCTGCTCTGTGCATGATCTCAGTTCCGTAGGTAAGGTCTGCTACTACCGCCCACGTTCCCGCTTGATTCAGGTACTCTATCCTCAGCTTGCGAATGTGCTGTACATTCACAAGCACATCTTGGTCTGCATTCCACATAAAGGTCATTTGCTCAATCCTTTCCGGGCTTGGTGCCCTGCTCCGTCCAGGTGGGCCTTCAGCCGTCCAGCTACTGCTCATCGGCCCCGGCTCCGCCCCGGCCCTGCTCACTGCTCCGGCTTCATGCCGTCGCTTCTGCCTCCGCTCTGCTCTGCTCCGCAATTTCAGCGGTGTATATCGTCGCCTCCGTCGGGGTGCTGATGTTGCACAGCACCCAGGCGATCCATTCCAGCACCTTGTTCACAGCAGCTTCTCCAGTCCCTTGCGGATATCGTCCCATACCTCCATCACAGCCTTGCAGGACTCAAGATTGCTTTCGGCATATTCGTCTTCCGGGTTTTCCTTGAGATTCTGCTTTGCAGACTCCAAGCGTTCCATGGCGCTGTCATAGCTCCACTTTAGATTGTCCCATGCTCTTTCAAGCTCACGGGCCTTGAGGGTGTTCAGTTCAAATTTGTTCATCATGGTGTATTGCTCCTTTCGTTAATCAAACAGTTCATGGTATCTATCAAGTCCGGCTTGATAGATTGTGCAGTATTCCGCATTCGTCAAGCTGTCATCATATGCAGCCTGCTCTACGATCTCATCCAGCGTGTAGTCGTGCTGTGCTGATTTGATTCTGTCAAGGTATTCGTTCATTGTTTCCCCTTTCCCCGGGGGAAGAATCCCCCGGTTTGACTTGCTGTGATCAATGCTCATCAGCATAGGTGTTTTCATTGACAAGGCATCCACGCCCCGCAGCTTTGCAAATGTCGCAGTTTCCAGGACATTTATACAGCGTGTCGAAATATTCGGCGGGGTGGTTTTGGTTTCCGGCTTCCAGCTTGCAAGAGAAGGTGCCAAATCCGTACGGGTTATGCATGGGCATCCCGTCCCATTCGGAAAACATGATTGATAGATTGAAAGGGATTGCTTCCCGTCCGCCATGCAGCTTGCAGTAAGCGTTCACGATGTGATACATTTTGGTGTAAGTCCAAAATGTAAAATCTGGGAAATCCTTTGCAATCTGTACCATTTCGCACAAATAGTCAAGGTCCAGAATATCCCCGGCGACATGCCACCTAAAGAACTTGTTTTTCCGCCGTTTGGAAAGAGCGATTCGGATTTGTTTAAACCACTCTTCCCGATGATATCGGGCAATGACATAATTTCTTGCCCGTGCCCGCAGCACGTTTCCGTACTGCATATCTGCTTTGATGTCATAGCAATAATGCAAACATTCTTTACAGTTTCCGCAAGCGAAAATAGGCGCTGTTGAAACATTCATAACACGCCCGATCTTCACGTTTCCCGCCGAAATGCAGACTTGCAGCCCATCGCCGATGTTGATATATTCATCAATCATCGCCGTCATTTTGGCGTGATACTTGCGTAAAGTCTCTTTTGAGTAAGTCATAAAAATTCCCCTTTACATATACGGCTTTTCCCGTTATAATAAAGGGGAAAAGTCCGATTGATTGAGTTGTGGATTTTTCAAAAAGGATATAGGGGAATTGCCGTTCCCCTATATCCACCTTTACATATAGGCTTACACGGGCTTTTGTACGGCTTTACGATTTATTTCACCTCATCGGCCTATACGGACTCATTTATCTACATTGAGTCAAACGGTTTTTAGTTTTCAAGGTACATTGCCGTTCCGGGCCTCAACCGGGCGGGCTGTTTTGTTTCGTTGTGGCTTCAGTATAGCCGCATAATGCGGTTATGTCAATACCCAATTCTCAATAAATTTTTATCGTTTCTCAATAAATCCGGCCGGAAACGATAAATATTTATCGAAATTCAATAAGCGCAATTTCAATTTTTGTTGAAACTACACAAAACGCGGCCTGTTTTACGGCAAAACTTTGTGTAGTTTGACGAATAGATTGGCCTGGAATCGGATATACTATTATATGGGAATTCGGAATTGTGCCAATTCAGATACTACACCAATACGCCAATTTGCGTGAGGAATGCGCTGCGGCGTTTCTAAGCGATTCTAAGCGCTAACCATAATCTATATTCCCTTGACGGGGGAAGCGGTCTGAGAGCCTTCAGCGCCTTCCTAAGGCCTTTTCCGTCGTCGTCGGCCTGTCGTACCTTTTCCAATATTGGGAGACCGCGCCCCAATAGGGGAGCCGTGCCGGATGTACTACACCACCAAATTACTACACCTAATACGCCATATTAGATGCCGTAATCCGAATTATTACTACACATAATCCTTCATCCTGGATGTCGTATCATCTCGTTGCGTCAACCAATAATCCAAATTACTTAATTCCTACTAATTTAGTAGGTAATTGGGATCAATAATTCGGTACATGGGTTATCGATATGAGGGATATCGATATGTAACGTATCGAATGGTTCATTGGGAATAAACCAACCTACTAAGTTAGTAGGTAATTAGGTACCTGAAAATTCAAATATTTGAAGTAATAGCGACATGACATCGTCGATTTGACGAATAAGTACGTGACACGCACCAATTCGGGCCGCTGCCGGATGATCTGACACGGATTTTGAGGGTTAAAACACAACAAAAGAGAAGTTTTGTTGAGTTTATTGTGTAACCTGGTACGTGGGAAGTACCCACCCGTGGGGGAAATAAGGATCCAGGATCGGGGAGTGCTAACCCCTCTCCATATTTTCAAAATTAAAAAAGAGGTTGCGAATAATTAAAATAACAAGGCGATTTTTTAAATAATTCTATCCATTTGGGGCGGAATTAAAACAAAATTTAATAAGGGGCTACAAATTAAACAGCTTGGTGAAGGGAGTGCGGTCCTTCACCGGGCTGATTTTTTTGCGGAAAAACGCAACTTTGAAGAGCAATTTGTACGGCGTTTCACTAAAAAGAGGGGGTAGTGCTACGGATTTTGGAGTCAAAACCCTTTTGGCAAAAAGGGTTTAAAGAGCGTTTCAATGTTTCAATATTTTTTAAAATATATATTATATATAGGGCCGCTATTAAATATATAAATATATTCTCCAGAGCGGTGAAACGGGTGAAGCGGGGGCTGAAACCCAAGGGATAGAAAGGGTTTGAGCGATTCACCGAGGGGGCGTAAAAGTGAAACGCAGCATGGAATTGAGTAGCAGAGGGGGTGAGGAGTATAATAAAGGGGCAGTTGGGAAAATATTACTGTCCGGGCGGACAGAGGAAGAGGGGAGCATGGCACAGAGTACGGAAGCCCTTGCGAGGAAGCTGCTCCGCAGGGGGAAGACAGGGGACTGGGAGGCCTTAACGGACTGCTACGACCTTCTGGAGGCCCTGGAACTGGAGGGAAGCACCACCGTCATGGGGCTGACAAAGGACGAGGATGACACCACCGTCTTCAACGAGGCCAACTTTAGGACGGCCCACAGTCTTGCGGCAGACCTCCGAAAAGCGGCAGGGGTTGCGGCCCGTCAAGGAGGGGGATCATTAATGGACGATCTCTATAAAGATTGCTCCAGATTTAATGCCCCATATGATTTCGATGTATTTTGCCAATTTATTGAATTTGACCGACCATTGAAGCGGCAGTTTTATTTGCCGAGGCGGAAGCAGCTGTATCCCGTGGTAAAGCAGATGCAGAGGCTGGAGGATGACGAGCTTGATATTCTGGGCATCTCGTTGCCGCCCGGTGTTGGCAAGACGGCTACGGCAATTTTTTATTTGTGCTGGCTTGCCGGAAAATATCCGAATATGCAGATCTTGGGGTCGAGCCACAACAGGGAGTTTTTGCGTGGTGTTTACGATGAATGTCTGCGGATTATGGATCCGAGAGGGGAGTATCTCTGGAGTGAGGTCTTCCCCGGTGTGGCGGTGACCTCGACCAACGCCCTCGATATGCGAATTGACCTGGACAGGCGGAAGCGGTTTGAGACGCTGGAATTCGGGTCGGTGGGCAGCGGCCTTGCCGGAAAGGTGAGAGCAACGAAACTGCTGTACTGCGATGACCTTGTGGAATCCATAGAACAGGCAATGAGCAAAGAGCGGCTGGATAAGTTATGGAACGCTTATGTCACCGACCTTCGTCAGCGCCGCATTGGTGATCAGGTGAAGGAACTGCACATTGCCACCCGGTGGAGTCTGTACGATGTTATCGGACGGTTGGAGTCAATGTATGAAGGGAACCCACGGGCTGAGTTTATGCGGGTCCCTGCGCTCAATGAGGATGACGAGAGCAATTTTGATTATCCTTACGGATTGGGATACAGCACTCAGGCGCTTCATGAACAGCGTGACGCAATGGATGACGCCAGCTGGAGGGCGCTGTATATGTCTGAGCCTATAGAGAGGCAAGGCGTATTGTATGAGCCTGAGGAGCTTAGACGCTATGGTCAGCTGCCGGAGCGTGACCCGGATGCCGTGCTGGCTGTAGTCGATGTTGCTGACGGTGGCGGCGACTATTGGTCAATGCCGATCATGTATCAGTATGGCAACGACCTATATCTCGTTGACTTCCTGTGCGACAACGGCAAGCCGGATGTAGTGGAGGAGCGGATCGTTCAGAAGCTGCTCGACCACAAGGTGAAGATCTGCCAGTTTGAAAGCAACCGTGGAGCAGGGAGGGTGGCAGAGTCCGTCCAGAAGAAGGTCCGGGAAAGGGGCGGGTCTTGCCAGATCACCACGAAGTGGAACCAGGCAAACAAGGAGACCCGGATCGTGGTTTCCTCCGGCCCGGTCAAGCAGAGGGTCCTCTTCCGCCTTGAAAGTGACTATGCCCACGACAAGGAATATCGGCAAGCAATGAATATGCTTACCGGGTACACGATGTCCGGGCGTAACAAGCATGACGATGTGCCTGACAGCATGGCTCAGATGATTGACTTTGTGACAAGCTCTCCCACCGCGACAGTCACGATTGCCAAGCGGCCTTGGTGAGTTTCGGCCCTCAATAATACAGACTGTATTGTGTTGATAAGCTTAGTGGCCCAATATCTTGACAAATGAATACAAATTGTATATAATACAGGGTAGGATACAAGTGCCTCTGCTTGTGTTTCTTTTGGGGTACCGCCACCCGGCGGCGGCTAATAGCCGGGGCCTCCTTTCATCCGCCTTTTCTGCTGGGCGGTAATACAGCGGAAGTTTATTCGGAGGGTGCATAGATGGACGAAAATGTAAGCAGATACTATGACGGCAGCGTGAATCTATCGCTGTTCGGTCGTCGCACCATCTATGCGTCCTTCGATAATATCAATTCCGACAATCTCATCAACGTGCTGAACGAGTCTCTGAGTCTGCATATGCGGAACCTTCTGGAAGAGGATCTGCTGTACTGGTACCGTAGAGGCGTTCAGCGGATCCTTGGGCGTGAGAAGGAGATCCGCCCGGAGATCAACAACCGCATCGTGGAAAACCACGCTGATGAAATTGTAAACTTCAAGGATGGCTGGTTCCTTACTCAGCCAGCGGTATATGTCTCCCGGAGTCAGGACGAGAATATCCTTGACGAGGTAGACAAGCTGAACGAGTACCTCTACCGCTCCGGGAAGCACCACGCCGACAACGAGACGGTGGACTGGTTCCACACCACCGGGCTGGGGGCTATCTATATTCGGTCGGAGGATAACGACGACCGCCCCTTCTCCGTCTACGCCCTCGACCCCCGCAGCGCCTTCGTGGTCTACTCCATGGAGCCGGACCACCGCCCTGTCATGGGTGTAAACATGGTGATGCAGGGTGAGCGGGTAAAGTTTGATATCTACACCAACGACCGCATTTACAAGGTTGACGGCGGCGTGATGGGGAGACTCATTACTGACGCTCCTCTTCTTCAGGCCTCTGCGGTGACCATATTGGACGAAAGAGCAAACGCATTGGGGCGTATCCCTATTATCGAGTACCGCTACAATTCCGTCAATATGGGCGCTTTTGAAGCCGTGATTCCGCTGCTGGACGCTATCAATGCGGTGCAGAGTGATCGCCTTGACGGCATCGATCAGTTTATTCAGTCCCTCCTGGTGTTCTACAACTGCACTCCGGGCGTGGACGAGAACGGGAACGATGTGTCGCCCCGTATGGTGAGAGAAGCCGGAGCCATTTATCTGAAGAACGCCGGGGAACATAAGGCTGATATCAAAGAGATCGCCTCTCAGCTTGACCAGACGCAGACTCAGGTGCTGGTGGATTATCTGTATCAGCAAGTGCTGACGATTTGCGGTATGCCGACCACTACGAAGGGCGGGGCAAGCACTTCGGATACAGGCAGCGCCGTATTGGCGAGGGACGGATGGTATCAAGCAGACGTGTCGGCGCGAAATACCGAGGATCTCTTCCTCCAGTCCAACGCCTATTTCGATGATATCATGCTCACCATTCTGAGGCGCAAAGGGCTTATCAGTAATATCAAGCAGACGGACTTTGCGTTGCAGATCGTGCGCAACGAGACGGTGAACATCCAGTCGAAGGCACAGGCGTACCGCACTCTGGTGGACGGCGGCTTCCACCCCATTCTCGCCATGAAGAAGTCCGGCGTCAGCAACGACCCGGACAAGGACTTTGAGATGAGCAAGGAGTACCTCTCCATGAAGGTGGGCAACCCGGAGAACCCCACAGGCTTTGCGGTCGGCACGGGCGGCGTGATGCAGCCCGGTGAGGCCGGGGGCGGCGGGGAAGATCCCACAGCCGGGTCCACGGGTTATGCAGGGGGCAACCCGGACGCTGACTCCGCCCAGCCTAATACACAGGGCGCTCATTGGGTGAGAGGTTACTGGAAGACATGATAGATATACGCAAAAAGCCGGATGTGATTGATGCGATCAATTTGATTCTCTCCGATCACGGTATTGCGGAGATTAAATATGATTCGGCGCTAAAGCAGCTTGCAGTCATTCGCATTGATCGCCGCATCGTACATCCGCCGAAGGAAAACAGAATAAAGTAAGTTGATTGTAGGCCGTGTGGCTTTGAAGGGTGAAAGTGATGAGATTCTCATCGTCTTTGCCCTTTTTGTCGTTTTAGGGGGCTTCTATGGATGAGGTGAGGGAGCGCACACAGCTCCTTTTTGATGAACTGAATATCCTGAAGACCCGCATCACGGTTGGTGGCATGAGCAAAGCGGACGCAAAGGAGATGTTTGAAGACGCACTCCTGGACGCATATATGGAAGGCTTTGAGGCGGCGGCGTATCTGCTGGGTGAGGACTCCCTTACCACGGACCCGGACAAGGTCACCGATACGCTGGAGAAGGAATACAAGGGTGTAGGGATTATCCAGAAGTTTGATGATTACTTTGACGCCGGAGATTCCGCAAATCTCGCCAACCTCATCGACAGCGAGTACCACCGCTCTCTGGAAAAGGGGCGCTTTGATGCCGCAGAGGCGGCAGGGAAGGCCCGTGACCGGGGCGTGGTAAAGGTCTGGGACGCCATCCTGGACGACCGCACCCGGTTTACCCACGACGAGCTGGACGGGACGAGGGTTGGTCTGGAGGACTACTTCGTCTCCTCCTCCGGCGACAGGGGCTTGTACCCCGGAGACTTTGAGACCGCCGAGGAGAATGCCAACTGTCGGTGCATGATCCACTACGAATACGGTTAATACAGCGAAAGCTGATTATCGGCAGAGGGAACTGCCTCAACAAACGCAAAGGGAGCCAACCCACCAAGGCAGTATGCGGCAGGGAAGCCGCTATAGAAATATCGCAAAGGAGTATGGAGATGGCAAAGATCGATGTGGGAAAGATTGCGGGATTTGAAACCATGACAGCAGAGGAGAAGCTGACGGCTTTGCTCAGTTATGAGTTTGAAGCGCCAGCCGCGCCGGACAATTCTGCCGAGATTGATCGTTTCAAGGCGGCGGTCAGTAAAGCGAATGCTGAGGCGGCAAGCTATAAACAGCAGCTGAGAGAGAAGCAGACGGAAGCTGAACGGGCGGAGGCAGATCGTGCCGAGGCTGACAGGAAGCTCCGGGAAGAACTGGATGCTCTGAAGGCGGAGAAGGTCATCAGCCAGTACACCGAGCAGTACCTCTCCATGGGCATGGACAAGGAGCTTGCAAGAGCAACCGCAGAGGCCTATCAGAAGGGCGACACCGCAACGGTGTTTGCGAATCAAAACTCCTTTATCACCGACCTCAAGAAGCAGCAGGGCATTGAGGCCCTCAACAAGCAGCCCGGTCTTACGCCGGGAACTCCTCCCGCACCGAAGCCGGAGGAGGACAAGAGAATCGCCGCATTTCGCGAGGGCGCTATGCGGGGATATTGATGTAGAAAGGATAAAAAATGGCTACTTATACTACCGATAATAAAGCTGTTGGCAATCAGATTGGTCTTGCACAGCTTTACCTTCCCATCCTTGATGAAGTGTATAAGGCTGCCGCCAAGTCCAGCATCTTGGATATGGCGAATGCCAATGTGCGCTATGACGGTGGCAACACCGTACAGGTCTTTAAGACCAGCATTCAGGGCCTTGGCAACTATGCCCGTAACAGCGGCTTTGTTACTGGCGATGTGACTGGCACTTGGGAGAACATGACCCTTGAGTATGACCGGGGCCGTGGCTTCCTTGTGGACACCATGGACAACGAGGAGAGCATGGGCATGGCTTTCGGCTCTCTGGCTGGCGAGTTTATTCGCACTCAGGTGACCCCCGAAGTGGACGCCATCCGCTTTGCAAAGTATGCTTCTACCTCCGGCATCAGCACGGGCACTCCTGCGGACATCACCAGCTCCTCCAACGTGGCGAATATGCTGGACGATGCCATGTACACCATGGACGAGGACGAGGTCCCCGAAGAGGGCCGTATCGCCTTCGTTTCCGAGGCGGCTTATCGTCAGCTGAAGGGCAACCTCACCCGCTATCTGCTGAACGACCAGACTGGTGTCAACACCAACGTTGAGATGTACAACGGTCTGCGGATCATCCGTGTGCCTCAGGCCCGGTTCAATACCGCCATCACTCTTGCTGACGGCATTACCTCTGGTCAGGAGGCTGGTGGCTTCACTCCCACCGCTGGCGGCTATAAGATTAATTTCCTGGTCGTGCATCCTTCCGCCGTTGTGCAGATTGCGAAGCACGTTGTTCCTCGCATCTTCAGCCCCGATGTGAACCAGAGCGCTGATGCGTGGCTGTTCCAGTATCGCATCTACCACGGTGTGGATGTCCTTGACAACAAGGTTGCTGGCATCTATCTGCATCGCGGCGCTACCGCCAACACCTGATGAAGGGCCGCATGACGGACAAGGGCTTGGTCATTGGCTTTACTTGCCATGACCTTGCCCCGGAGCCGGAAGCGGAAAAGGTCCCCTTTGTGGAGGCCCCGTCCTTCCCCGCCGAAGAGGCGGAGGTTGACGAGGCCCCCGTGGTGGAGGCCGATACCGTTGACCCGGCTGAGGCTCCCCGCCGCAGGGGACGCCCCAGAAAATACATCGACTAAGCAAAGGAGAGACGGGCATGACGCAAGAGGAAATGATCGCCCTTGTGCAACAGATTTGTGATGATAGCCGGGCGACAGACGAGCTTGTGTCTGTCTACCTTCAGCTTGCCGCCGATAGGATCCTGAACCGTCTGTATCCGTTTGGGAGGGGCACGAAGGAGTTTGTGCCGGAAGAGCATCAGCGCTTGCAATGCGAGCTTGCGGCGAGGATGTATCTCAAGCGTGGCGGTGAAGGCGAGATCGTACACATCGAGAACGGTGTGCATCGCCATTATCACAGCGTGACGGAGGAAGACCTCCTTGGGCAGCTGGTCCCCAACTGCGGAGTGCCGGGGGTGACCCGGTGAAAACGATGGAGCGGAACCAGACCGAGGTGTGGTACGCCCTCTGCGCGGGGGAGGCAGAACTCCTTGACGGGGACGGCAACCGCACCGGGGAGTACGGGATCTCCTATAGCGACCCCGTACAGACATGGATGGTTGTATCTCCTGCGAAGGGGAACGCACTTCGTGAGCCATTTGGTATTGAGACGAGTTACAGTAAAACCATGGTCACGGGGAGAACTGATTGCCCAATCGCCGAAGACTCCATCCTGTGGATTGGCGTTAAGCCGACCGAGGAGGTTGACGGCAACGTGGTCAATAACCCGCACAACTACAAGGTCGTGCGGGTAGCGAAGTCGCTCAACTACATCGTCTACGCCATTAAGGAGGTCGATGTGGCTTGAAGCACATCGTAATTGATCCGCTTGATTATCACAGCGTTGAAAAAGCTTTGAGGGATCTTGTGGCGTATAAACGCTGGATTAAAGAGCGGTGTGATGAGCTGTGCCGACGGCTGGCGACAGATTACGCATTGCGTACCGTAGCTGATACGTACGGGTACACCGAGGGCGGCAGAATCACTTGCACGGTAGAGGAGATTGAAAACGGATACCGGGTCGTTGCAGAGGGTACGCCCGTGTTCTTCCTCGAGTACGGCACGGGGCCAGCCGCAGGGACTGGGTTCATTTTGGGGACGCCTCCAGTATCAACGGAACCCGGATCCTACTCCGCCCTTCACGCCGGGACCTACCAGGATTGGCTAGACGGCGGCGGAGAGGCAGAACTTGGCCCATACAAATGGACCATCCAGCCCCGGTCCGGGATGTATTTTGCATTCAAAGCCGCAAGCGAAAACGTAATGAAAGTGGCGAAGGAGGTGTTCAGCGAGTGAACTATACAAGGAACGGGATCTACACTCGTATTGCTGAAGCAATTGAAGCAGCTGAGTCTGGCGTTAAGTGCTACAGCCGCTATACGGAGATCGTAGAGAAGTTTCCTGCCGCGTTTATTTATCCGCTGAGTACTGACGAGCCACAGAGATATCGCACTCTTGCCGGAGACAGCGAGGTGCTGTCCACAACTTTTGAGGTTCAGCTGTTTAGTAATTTGACGAGCGGAGCGGAAGCGCAGACCAAGCGGATGTCAGACGCCGTTCTTGAAGCGTTTCGTGCAATGCAGTTCCGCATTACATCCGCCCGTCCCGTACTGAATAACGACCCTTCCATTTATCGGTTTGTCATCCGAGCCTCCAGACTGATCGGAGGAGCGGACGAAATGCCGAGCAACTAATCTGAAGAAAGGACAAAAACACTATGGCTAATGAGCTTTCTACCGCTGGCATCAGTCTGGGTTATGCCGTTGAAGCTACTGCCGGAACCAAGCCGTCCAGCTTTACCAACATTCCCAATGTCAAGACGCTGGGCGAGTTTAACCCGGAGCCGTCCACTCTTGAGGTGACCGATCTGTCGGACACCGTCTGGAAGCGGTATATCCCCGGCCTAAAGGATCCCGGCGGCGCTATCGCCTTCACGGTCAATTTCACCAAAGCTTTCCTCACCGCATGGGCCGCTGCGGTCACCGCCGCAGAGGCGGCGCTTGCCGCCGGGAAGGCCACCTGGTGGGAGGTCACCGTCCCTAACGTTGGGACCTTCGATTTCCAGGGCCTCCCCTCCGAGGCCGGACTGCCCTCCATCGAGACGGATTCCGTCTTTGAGGGCGATGTGTATGTCGTTCCTAACGGCATCACGGGCTGGACTCTTGAGTAAGTAAAAAGTGAATGGGGCGGCTTATCACCGCCCCAAACCGTATGGGAATGAATACTGACTGAGAAAGGATAAATCATGAAGAAGATTGAAAACGAAATCGTTAAGCCCCTTGTACTGCACGATACCGAGACCGGGATGGACTATACGCTGGAGTTCAGCCGCGATACCGTGCGCTGGGCCGAGAGCAGAGGCTTTAAGCTGGACGATATCAGCGATTTCCCCATGACAAAGGTGTATGAGTTCTTTTGGTACGCTTTTCGAATGCACCACAAAAACATCAGCCGCGAGAAGACCGACCGCATCATTGACGATTGGGGCGGCATTGAGGGCATCCCGGACGGTGTGCTTGAGCGGCTGGGGCAGCTGTACGCCGCGCCCTTCAACACGCTGAAGGACGGGGAGGACCGCCCTCAGAAGGTGACCGTGGAACTCTGATCGCAGAGGAGCCTCAACCCGGCACCGAAAAATCATATACTGAAATCTTTGAGGAGATGTGCGGGTACTATTTGGCAATCGGAATGTCGCTGGATGAGTACTGGTGCGCGTCTCCTCATTTGGCTAAGTATTACAGAGAGGCTCACAAGCTGAGTGTCGAGCAGCGCAACCAAGAGCTTTGGCTTCAAGGCTTGTACATTTATAACGCATTTAGTGTTGTGCTTGCAAACGCTTTCGGCAAAAATGGCGGCAAGCGGCACAACTATCTTGAAAAGCCTATCAACTTGCTTAAGTCCACACACAAGCAAGAGGGGGCTGAGATGGTGAAGGAAACGAATCGTATAGTTAATACCCTCAACATGATACAGCAAAGATTCAACGCAAATAAGGAAGGAAAGGGGGGTAAAGTGAATGTCGATTGAAGCACTTGATATTGAGATTAAGCATCAATCTAAAAACGCGGACGATGCCGTAGAGCGGCTGTTGAGATCTATCGGAAAGCTTCCGGGAACGTTAAACAGCGTAGGTGCTGCCGCAAAAGCGCCGATAAAGGCTGTTGAGTCTCTTAAGCGGATCGTAGACCAGATGGCGTCTATGGATAAGGGGATTCAAAGCGCACGGAAACAGGCCGATGCGTATCGTGAGACCGCAGAGGCGGCACGGAGTTCGGCAGAGGCCGCACGGAAGAGGGCGGCTGCGGCACGGGAAAGCGCAGACGCCGCAAGGGAGGAAGCTGCGGCACTCCGCGCACAGCGGGAGCAGTCCGCAGCCCGGAAGGCCTATAATGCTATTAAAGATTCTACGGCTTATGAACGGTTGCAGAATCAGATACCGGCTACGTTTAAAGCTCTTACAAGTGCGTTCATGAACGACGCAGATCAGGGCGCTATTGACAGGCTTATAGAAAAGTCTCATCGGCTTTATATGCAGATGCAGTTTATGCAGAAGCCGATGGAAGGGCCTATTGATATTGACGCTATTGTGCGTTCTTCTACCGAGCTTGATCGCTTGCAGCACAAGCTGGCAGAAGTCAGAATGGCGCTTCAGTATTCTTTGGAGCAGGGCGATACGCAGACGAATATCGACGCTCTGATTGAAAAATATCAAAGCCTTAGTAGCGAAATTGAGAAGTTAGCGCCCAAAGTTAAAACTCTTAAAAGCTATTTGTCTGGCTTTAAAGCGGTTGTTCCTGGTATCGCCGAAATTGTGAAGCTTCTTGGGTCGATGGCGGCTAAAATTGGCAAGGTTGCTCTTGGGGCCGCTAAAAAGGCTGTTGTTTCTATTGGCAAATCTATAACAGCCCCGATTCGCAAGCTTAGTAAATTCATGAGTATGATCGGGAGGATGGCGCTGTATCGTGCTATCCGTTCTGCAATCAAAATGATCTCGCAAGGCATCAGCGAAGGGACAAAGAATCTCGCACAATGGGATTATTATACTGGTCGTATTAGTGCCTCAAAGGCATATGACACGCTACAGCAGTACGGTAGCGCTCTTGCGATGATCAAAAACTCTGTCGGTGCTGCGGCGATGCCTATTCTTCAGCTTTTGCTTCCGGCTTTTAATGCGATTGCCAATGCGGCTATTCGGGCATTTAATGCCGTGAATATGTTGTTTAGCGCATTGCTTGGGTCGAGTAAATATACTCATGCTACTGCGGCAACAGGGTATGAGCTTGCAGATTCTTTTGCGTCAGCTGGAGGTGCGGCAAGCGATCTCAAGAACACCATTTTGGGGTTTGATGAACTTAACGTAATGAACGATGTCTCCGGCGGCGGCGGAGGTGGCGGCGCTGGTGCGTGGTCTTCCGACCTTGAGGATATGTTCTCTGATGCCGATATCCCAGAGAGCGTAAAGACTTTTCTTGATCGGGTGAAAGAGGCGTGGAAGAATGCTGATTTTACTGAACTGGGTTCTGAGATCGCCGGAAAGTTTAATGATCTTGTTAATAACATCAATTTTGAATCAATTAAGAGCGGCGGTAGCAGATTCATTTCCAGCTTTACCTCGCTGATTAACGGTTTTATTGCGGACGCTGATTGGAGGGCCGTTGGTCAAAAGGTATCTGACGGTATTGCAACCGCCATTGGGTTCCTTGGACAGCTTTTGAGCGATGTGAATTGGGACGATGTTGCATCTGCAATTTCCGACTTTTTAAGTGGGATGGATACAGGCGATATTGTTGACGCAATTTCTGGGGTTATAAAATCCGGGTTTGAGGCTATTATCACTCTGCTTTCCGCCAACGGTGGGGAACTGTCTTCTACTATTCGGGATTTCGTTACCGATCTGTGGAACGCTCTTGTGTCTGCGTTTAGTAGTGCGGATATAGCGTCACTACACAATCAGTTTAGTTACTGGTTGGACAGAACAATTTTTGGTGAAGACTTTGCAAACACGGTGTGGGCAAAGGGTGAATACGCCGGAAAAGAAGTCATTGAGGGGTGGATTTACGGAACCAACGGAAAAACTGCGGAACTGCAAGCAGCTTATGGCGATATCACCGGGGCTATTGATACTGCTCTCGCAAAGTCTGCTGAAAGCGGCGTCGATGCTGGCAAGACTTGGTGGGAAAAGTTTAAAGAGGGTTTATCTAGGGGCGCTGAGTCAGCAGATCAGGATATGTTTGGCGGTCAAGGGCAGCACGGCGGGTCTGGAACGAGCGGAGAGTTTCCCATGGTTGGCGGGTCTGGAACGAGCGGAAAGTTTTCCATGGTTTCTTTTATGCACGAAATGGGCATTAAATCCGCACCGTCTTTCGCAGCTGGATTTAATGGTCAGATTTCAAAAGAAAACCTACATGCGGATGTGCATCTCGAACCAAGTATAAAAGTCAACCAGAACACAATCGACAGCAAATTCGGATCGAGCGGGTCAAGCAAGCTTGAACTTCCAATGGAGGCGAAGCTGATCAACTGGCACCGGGATCGAAGCGTCTGGACAGCCGACTGGGACATGATCAGTTTTACCGCAAACCTAAACAACTGGCAAAAAGATCCCAACAAGTGGAAGGGTGACAACTGGAACAACATCAACTTTAAGGCTAATCTGAACAACTGGCAGAAAGACCCAAACAAATGGAAAGGTGCCAGCTGGAACAATATCAATTTTAAGGCCAACTTGAACGATTGGCAGAAAGACCCGGATAAGTGGAAGGGTGCCAGCTGGAATAACATTGACTTTAACGCAAACATCGTCAAAGTTATACCGCCGACCAAGACTGAGCAGATCAGCGTGAATGCCAAGATCGACAAAGTGATCACGCCGGACGGCAAGTTTACGTTGACCAAGGCGGCGAAGGGAGGTGCCTTCTACGGCGGTGGATGGCACAGCATCCCACAGTACGCAGACGGAGGCTCCGTCCACGGAAGCCTCTTCCTCGCAGGGGAGGCAGGGCCGGAGATCGTGGGCCACGTTGGGGGCCGCACCGAGGTGCTGAACTCCTCCCAGCTGGCGGCAACGATGGTCGCAGCTGTGGCCTCCGCAATGTCCGGGAACAACGCCCTGATCAGGGAGCAGAACGGATTGCTGAGAGAAATGGCGTCCAGAGAGTCCACCGTCCGTGCCGTAGTCAGCACCACAGACATTGCGTCCGGGGCATCACGGATGAATCGCCGCGCCGGGACTACCATTATCCCGGTTGGGGCATAAAAGGAGGGGCATGATATGAATCCAATTGCAACCGTTGACGGCGCTGCCGTTAAGTGCCCCTCCTCATATGTCTACCATCTACAGGATGTTTCCGCACCGGGTGCTGGCAGAACCGAGGACACGCAGATGCAAAAGATGCGGATTGCTCAGAAGGTGAAGCTGGACCTCGTCTGGAGCGGCGTGACAACCGCAGAGCTTTCCGCAATTTTGCAAGCGTTCAACCCGGAGTACATTATGATCAACTACCTTGACGCAATGAGCGGCGGCTTTGTGACAAAGGAGTTTTATGTAGGGGACAGGGCAAGTCCCATGTATAACGCAACGATGGGGCTGTGGGAAAACGTTGAGTTTAACGTGATTGAGAGGTAAAGAGCATGGCATATCCATTATCTTCTGCCGGGAAGGCGGCGTTCTTCAGCGGAGCGCCGCACAAGGTGGTTATTCGTGTTGGAGCCGCAGAAGGAGACGCTTTTGCGGTTGACGCAAACGGCGTACTCTCCGGCGGCTTCAGCATCAGCAACAGCGTGTTGAGCGGTGATCTGAGCCTTGCGGACGGCATCCTTCAGGGCTGGACGGGGACCGGGTTCACAATGACGGAGGCAAACCTCCGGGAGGGCGGCTTCCTCATCGACAGGTTCTCCACAGCCGGGAGGCTCCCGGAGATCGGGTCTTGCTGTTCCGCAGAGATTGACCTTGTTGTGGACAATCAGAACGGCACCTTTGATGTGTCTGCGTTCCTTGGATCGTCTTTGAGCGTTACCGTATCGGTGTCCGCCAACGGCGTTGATTACTCCGTCCCGATGGGGAACTTCGTCGTTGATGAGGTCCGCAAGGGGATGGATACCATCGAGGTCGTTGGGCTTGACCGCATGGTACGCTTTGATACTACCGCTGTCATGAGTAATTTCACCTTCCCCATGACGGTCGAGGCGTTTGTGAATGCGCTGTGCAGCGAGTGCGGCATTACTCTGTCTACGAATGTAAACATGAGCGCTCTGCCAAACTATGACTATGTGATTACCTCTGCGCCTACTGCTGACGACAGCTATACTTGCCGCAAGCTTTTGATCTGGTGCTGTCAGCTGCTGGGTGTCTGTGGCTACATGGATTATAACGGTGAGCTTATGCTCAAAGCGTATGGCGGGACAGCAGGCGATGACATTGACGAGTCTTGCAGATTCAGCGGACTCATTGCGGAATCACCGATCACGCTGAATGGTGTCGAGATCGTGGATGACGGCGGCACGGGGCATTTTGCCGGAACCACCGGGTTTTATATGGTCATCAGCGGCAATCAGCTTGCCCAGAGCGATTACGACACCTTGGCTGCCGATCTGTACGGGTCTGTCGGAGGGTGGGCCTACTACCCTGCGGAGATGGAGGTTCTTCCCGCCCCGTGGCTTTGGCCTCTGGATACCGTAAGCTTCACCAGGGACGGTGCCGTCACCGGGAACTGCTCCCTCACGGGGACGACCTTCAGACTCAACAGCCGTACCACCTTGAAGAGCGCAGGGACCAACGAGCAACAGGCCTCCTACGCCGCACTCAGCCCGGACACGGCACAGTCTGAGGCCGCTCTGGGAATCAAGCTTGAGCGCATCAGAGTCGGATATCTTGACGCTATTGCCGCCACGATTCAACAGCTATTTACGCAAGAGATCACCGTGACGGGGTCGCTGCACTCAGATGATTATGAGCCGGGTGTTGTATACGCAGACAAGGGCCTTGGGATCGACTTTGCAAACCGCACGATCCAGTCTCAGTATTTTGCCGTTTCCACGGACGGCAAGTTGTACGCAAAGGGCGGCGAAATCGGCGGCTTTAAAATCAATTACTCCGAATTAACCGCCGGAAGTTCAACTGTCGCTATTGACCGATGCGAGGACGAGAACGGCAATCCTGTGGCATATACCGACAACACTATCGAGGCTGACGGGTATATGTATTTTAGTGCCGTTCAAAGTGAACTCACCCCTCCCGGCGGTAATAGCTATTGGCTAACTAAGCCAGTATTTACATTGGTCAAGGGCGATACGGAGGACACCACATTTACAGTCCGAGCAATCTACTACTCCGGCAGTACGCAGACCGGGTATGAAGATTACACGTTTGAGTATGGTGCGTCTTACGTTGGCGGCACATATTTGGTTGAGCTTCCGTACTCTCTATTGAAGGCGTCTGATAGCGTGGTGTTCCGTGTTGCGCTTCATGGCGGAGATTATTGTAGCCTTGAGCCGCAATGGGTATATGCCAGGTCATCTCTGGCGGCTGGCACCGACTCCCTTGGCGGTGATGAGAGCAGCATCTACATTGGAACGGACGGCATCTCGCTTGGCAAAGGCATCATCACCACGGCTTTTATCACCGAGGTTGGACAGTATATCGCAGATCCGTCAAATACGTGGAACTACCGCAAGTGGAGTGACGGTCACCTTGAGATGGAGCAAGTGCTGACAAATAGGGGATCACTCCCTATTGCTACTGCTACAGGCAACATCTACTGTAGTGCGTCTCAGTATATCGCTGTGCCGCCGATGTTTACAAGCGTGGAGCATTTTGCTGTAAACGCTTTCCACTCCACCGCGTTTGCGTGGGTGACATCGTGGCTCTCTTCGGACGGGCAGACCGTTGGATACCGCTTGCTGTCCGCTGAGAGCGCATCCACGGGAAATCAAAACGTATCTATCCGGCTTACGGGCCGATGGGATTAGGAGGCGATTAAATGATAGTAGCAGTAGATACTCGCAAAGCAACGGTCTGCAATGCTGATCTGCTGACGAGCGGGTCAGCGGGGATCGAGGTGACATTCCGATTCAGCGCGGATTGGGACGGCCTCAGTAAGATCGCCGTGTTCAAAGGCTCCGGGGTGAGCGTGGATGTGGTACTCACCGACACAACTTGCGTCATCCCGGCTGAGACGTTGACGCAGAGCGGACTCAACCTCTACATCGGCGTGTACGGCACGGACGGCACCGGGGAGGTCATCATCCCCACGATCTGGGCCAACGCCGGGACGATCAGAGCCGGGACGGTACCCGGAGAGACTACGCCCATCGAGCCTACACCCTCCGTGGTGGATCAGATCCTCGCCGCCGCAACGGAGGCGGTGGAGATTGCACAGAGCGTCCGGGACGATGCGGATTCCGGGGCCTTTGACGGGGCAACGGGGCCACAAGGCCCACAAGGCCCACAGGGCGAGACAGGGCCTCAAGGCCCACAGGGCCCACAGGGGCCACAAGGAGAGCAAGGCCCTCCCGGCCCAGCCGGAGAATCTGAATTTGTGCTGTCGGCAGACGGTATCTTATCTATTGGAGGTGTAACTGCATGAGTGTAAAAGGATTCCAAGTCGGCAACACGGTCGAGAAGTACGACTATGACGCACTCGAAAACAAGCCCGTGATTCCTACTGTTCCCGTAGCATCGGTCAACGGGCAGACTGGCGCTGTAATGCTGGATGCGGACGATGTAGGGGCTATTGAGGCACCGTCCTCCGCCACATCTGGGCAGTTTCTCGTTTATGACGGCACCGCATGGGTGGCCCAGACCGTGCCCAACGCACAGGGGGTGAGCTTCTGATGGCAAACTACTTAGTAACCGACACCGACCTCACCTCTGTCGCCGATGCGATCCGCACCAAGGGCGGCACGAGCGCAGCGCTGGAGTTCCCGGACGGCTTTGTCGATGCCGTGGAGGCGATTGAGACAGGGGGAGGTACGGACTATCTGGCGGAAGCCATAAGCAACAGCCTCACAACCTATGAGAGCGATGCCGTTACATCCATCCGTGGCAACATCTTTAATGGTGCAACCAATTTGCAGTACATTAGTCTGCCAAATGCGACCTCAATGGCTGGTAATGCGTTCAATGGATGTACGAAGCTTAACCATGTAAATTTTCCAAACCTGAGGACACTTAGCGGCAACTCACATTTTGCTTCTGCGCGGGTGTTGGTAATTGCGCTGCCGAGTATTGTAACGCAGTTGCCCCTCGCTTTTCTTCAAAACAACAACACACTTACCGCTGTAGACCTTGGGCCAAACTCAAACGGAGTCGGTGGAACGTGCTTCAACGGAGCACGAGCGCTTACCACCCTTATCCTCAGAAAAACGACAGCAATCTGCGCAATGGGGGGGACTCCGAGCAATGTATTCGGCGATACGCCTTTTAAATCTGGCGGCACAGGTGGTACCATCTACATCCCAAAAGCCCTCTATGACCACCTTGGGGACGGCTCCTCTCTCGATTACAAAGCTGCCACCAACTGGAGTACCGTTGACGGTTACGGCACGATCACATGGGCGCAGATCGAGGGCAGCATCTATGAGACCCAGTACGCAGATGGTACACCGATCACATAAGGAGGCGGCATATGATTATTGAAGAATACTTTGAATTGAACGGCGTTGCCCATGTTCGCCGCTATTCCGACAGGAACGTGATGATCGCCGCAGAGGACGGCGTGGAGTACGAAGTGGCGGAGGATTTGGTGAGTGTTGGCAAGGTCTACCACGAAACAGAAACGCCTGTTGGCGATGAAACCACCATTGAGGACAAAGCCGAAGCCTATGACATTTTGATGGGGGTGGGCGAATGAAACCGCAGGAGAAAGCAAGAGCATTGAGACCGCTGATCGAGCAAGCTGCCGCCTCCCTCCCGGATGAGGACGCTCTGGAGGGCATCGAGCTTTTCCCGGCGTGGGCGGTGGGCGTTGCCTACGCCGCTGACATGCGCATCAGATACGATGGCAAGCTCTACAGAGTGGTACAGGCCCACACCTCACAGGCAGACTGGCTCCCGGACAGCACCCCGGCCCTCTATACCGAGGTTGCAAAACCGGGAGAAATCCCCGTTTGGAAGCAGCCAACGGGAGCGCAGGACGCATACAACAAGGGCGATCTGGTGCATTACCCGGACAAAGACGGGCCTGTGTATCGCTCCACGATGGACGGCAATGTGTGGGCACCTGACGCTTACCCCGCTGGATGGGAGGTCGTGGAATGACGCAGGTGGACAAGCTCCTCTCCATCGCCCGTGCCGAGATCGGCGTGGCGGAGGATCCTCTGGGGAGCAACAATGTGAAGTACAACACCGTCTACTACGGGCGGGAGGTCTCCGGCGGCGCCTATCCGTGGTGCATGGTCTTCGTCTGGTGGTGCTTCCGGGAGGCGGGGCTGTCTCAGCTCTTCTACGGTGGCGGCAAGACGGCCTCCTGCACGGCCCTCATGCGGTGGGCGGGGGCGGAAGGACGCTTTTTCATGTCCGATTACAAGACGGGGGATGTCTTTTTGTACCAGTTTGACGAGGACAGCATGGCGGACCACACCGGCATCTATACCGGGCAGGTGGACGGCAGAGGACGGTACCTCGTCATCGAGGGAAACCACAACAACCGGGTCGAGGTCGTGGCGAGGAGCGCTTCAGAACTGTGGGGGGCCTTCCGCCCGGAATGGGAGGAGGAGTCCCTCCCCGCAGAACCCATCGAAGAGGCCGCACCGACCCCGTCCGTCAGCGGCACCGCCATTCGTCTGCCGGAGATCCGATATGGGGCAGCCTCCAACACCGTAAGGGCAATGCAAATTCTCCTCATTGGTTATGGCTACGGCCTTCCTCGCTATGGAGCAGACGGAGAATACGGAGCCGAAACGCAACGTGCGCTTATACGCTACCAGACCTCTGTGGGCCTTGACGCAGATGGAATCTGTGGCAATAAAACATGGAGTAAGCTACTGGGGGTGTAGAGATGACAGAGGCAATTATCGTTGCAGTCCTGTCGCTGGTAGGCACATTGTTTGGTGCTTACCTTGCAAATCGGAAATCTTCCGCCCTGATTGCATACCGCCTTGAGCAATTGGAAAAGAAGGTATCCAAGCACAACAATGTTATTGAGCGCACATACAGGCTTGAAGAGCAGACGGCGTTGCAAGAAGCGGAACTCAAGCGAGTAAATCATCGGCTTGAGGATTTAGAGAAGCGAGGTGCATGAGATGAAGAATATCTTTACGAAGGAATGGTTTGTTGCCGCTGGCATCCGGGCGATCAAGACGGTGGCCCAGACGGCCCTCTCCCTTGTTGCGGTGGGGGCAGCGATGGAGGACATCGACTGGCTCCGAGTGGGGAGCTGCGCCCTCCTCGCCGGGATCCTGTCCCTGTTGACCTCTGTTGCGGGTCTGCCTGAGGTGAAGGATGCGGACGATAGTCATTGACCGCCCTGCCGAGTGGGAGTCGTGCGAGGTGTATTGCTTCGCCGACCTCCACATCGGAGATAAACTGGTGGATTGGGATCTCATAAAGGAGCGGATTCACCATTGCGAAGAAGCTGAGAATTGTGTCGTAATTCTCAACGGTGACCTTTGTAACAATGCCACTAAAATGAGCGTGAGCGATGTGTATGCCGAGTCCATCAAGCCGATGGAACAGCTACAGCGAGTAGTTGACCTTTTCGGACGCCTTGCCGAACAGGACAAAATTATCGCTATCACCGATGGCAACCATGAGCGTAGGACATATCGCAATGACGGCATTGATCTCAGCGAGGTGATTGCCACGCAGCTTGGCATCCACGACCGCTACTCTCCGGGTGCGGCGCTGATTTTCCTCCGCTTCGGACGCAACGGGAAGGGGAAGAAGATGTCCTACACCCTCTTCTGCAACCACGGGTCCGGCGGAGGGGCGAAGGTCGGGGGGAAGGCCAACCGCCTGGTTGGAATGGGTGACATTATAGACAGCGATGTGTACTTCCATTCCCACACGCATGAACCTCTCATTGTAAAGCGTGGCTTTTATCGTGCCAACTTTGGCAACAATTCCGTCCAGCGTGTAGACCGTCTGTACATCAACACCGCCGCCTATATGGATTACGGCGGGTACGGCGAGGCAGCAGAATATGTACCAAACAGCAAGGCAACTCCCATCGTATATCTGGACGGTCACGCAAGAAACATGACTGCATTGATGTAAACGCCTTGATGTAAAAATGATGTAAAAATCCTAAGAAGCCGCAGTATAGCTGAATAAACTGAGGCTTCAAATCCCTCCTTCTCCGCCAATTCTCCGCCAAAATAGAAACCCTTGTGATGATTGGAAAACCCTTTCAGCACAAGGGTTTTCTCATGTTTTTGGGGGTAGCAAAACATAGCAAAAAGTAGCAAAAAATAGCATATAAAATGATGTAAAAATGATGTAAAAGAAATGCGGTCAAAGTACGGTTTATAGTACTTCGACCGCTTTGATTTTTTATGGTAGTAATTTTATAAATCCATTGATACAAGTTTGGAATATGTCTTTTGGCGGCGCTGATCGCGGATATGGGTGTAGATGTCACGGGTCGTGGACAGCTGGGCGTGGCCCAGAATCTCCTGTGCGTCCTTCTCATCAACATCTGCTTCAAAAAGCATGGTGGCGTAGGCGTGGCGTAGCTGGTGCGGGGTGCAAGACACGCCGCTCTCTGCGGCATAGGCCTCCCACAGGCGCTGGAAGTGCGTCTCGGAGATGAGGCCCCCGGTCTTCGGGTCCGGGAACAGGAGGCCCATGGAGGGCTTCAGGATTGCTCTCAGCCTGTCCAGGAGGGGGACCGTCCTTCGCCCTGCCTCGGTTTTCGGCTCCTTTAAAAGCGGCGTATTGCTTTGCTGATACACCGACTTATTGATGTGAATCACGCCATTGTCAAAATCCACATCATCCCATGTCAGCGCCAGCGCCTCTCCACGGCGGCATCCAGTATATAGGATTAAGGGGGCAAACAATCCAAAAGTGCAATTTGTTGCACCTTTAACTCGCTTGATATCGTCGTCTGACGGCATAAGGCGGGAGTTTTTGCTCAGTCCCTTTGGGATCGATATGTCCCTTGCCGGATTGGTGTCCAGGTCGCCGGAGGACACAGCGTATTTACATATCAGGTTGATCATCATCAGCTGTGTCCGGGCGGTTTTATCGGCGGCGTGGTGCTGTTTGACGAAACTGCGGATGAAGGTGTTGATGTCTGAAGGTTTAATGGAGCGGATGTTGGATTTGCCGAAGTAGTCCTTCGCTCTCGCAATGGCAGGGCGGTAGCCGCGCAGGGTGTTGGATGCCAGCCCCGGCTCCGCATCGGCCCACCACTCATCGGCAACCTCCTCAAAGGTGCGGCCCTTCTCCCTCGCCTCCTCAAAGGCTGCGACCTTGCGGATGACCTCCGCCTTGCTGTGCCCGTAGAAGAATTTTCGGATGCGCTGTCCGTGTTCTTCCACCGTCATCGTCTCTTGCCACAGCCCGTCTTTACGCTTTACCATCTGCCTCCTCCTCAAGTTCTGCCGTGCGTCTTTCGCTGTTGAAATGATTCTCTTTCATGTGAATCAATTCATGCGGAAGGCGCTTTTTTATTTGCTCTTTAGTGTACCTTGCGTTGGCGTAGACGGAGAAAGTGCCATCGTCATTGGGCGTCACGCATACGGGGCTTGCGCAGTTGGGAAAGTCAACCAATCTGATGAAATAGTCAACTCCTTCTGTCAATTCGGTGTCTGCCTCCTTATGAAAAATGTGTTATTTGCCGCAGTTTTTGTGTGGAAAAACGTGATGCGAAATAACATTATGAGTTACTGCGGAACGTGTCGATCATCTGGGCAATGGCGAGGAGCTGCTCCGGCGTGGCGTTCTTCGCCTTGCTGAAGAGGATCCTCATGCCCGGATTGGATTTAATATAGTCAAGCATCTCGTCAATTTCGTCATTTTGAGCGGTTGTGATGAAATTGGAAGATGATTGAGCGGCTTTCCCGTACTCTGTGTCGATTCCGTCATCCAGAATGGACTCAATCGGTATCTCAAGTGCGCTTGCGATCCTTTTGAGATACATTGGTGATGGCTTGCTTTTCCCTGTGTTCCAGTTGGAGTAGAGGCCCGTTGACCCGCCTATAATTCTGGACAGTTCCGCTCCGCTCATGCCTCTTTTTGCTAATATGTTGTTGATTTTGTCTATACTTGTCATGCTGAACCCCTCCGTATTTGTGCAATCTGTAGAAGATTAAGAAGATTGAGCGAAAGGGCTTGACAAGTTGAGTAGAATGAGTTAAGATAAGGCCATATTGAGCGAGGCGAACCGAGCCGCGCCGATCTAAGGCCCCTATCAAGCGACCTTCGCAATGTATGTTGGCACTTACATTTTAAAGGTCAGCTTGCGAAAAGTCAAGCAAAATAAGCGGAGGGAGGGCAGAAATTTGAGAATTGCTTGGTTCCTGGGGCTGTAGCATGATCAGTATACACAACAAGCAGTCCTATAAAACGGATTGCAAAGGAGGAAACAATGACAGGAGAACTTCGCAGGACAGTAAGCAGAGCAACGTACCCCTGGAACTCGCTGGACTCTGCGGTCGGCAGCGCAGACCTCTATGAGGGCCGGAAAGAAGATCAGGCCCGTGGAGCGCCGACCGGGGTTCCGGCAGATACCCCGGAGATGATCCAGGCTTGCCTCAACTGCAAGAAGCCGGAATGCACCAACTGCTTCGGCTGATGGAACGGGACGGATTCTATGCGGTGCGTGAGGCGCTCATCGACCGCTTTGGCGATGTGGGCATGGTGACTATCAATGATGCCGCAAAATACCTCAACATTGACCGCAGAACGCTCATAAGGAGCAAGGGCTTTCCAATGTGCAAGGTGGGTAGGCAATACCGTGTGCCCCTTATCCCATTAGCCCGTTGGCTTAACGTTAATAATCAGTAAAGTGAGGACGGTATGAAACCGACAAAAGACCCCAAATGGAATCGACAGTATGTGGAACAACGTTTAAAAGATAAACGCTTTGAAGAGGATATGCGAAAGATCTCCGAGCGGAAGGAGGAGTACCACACGGAGGCCTCCTACTGGTACGGAGAGTACCTGGAGCAGTCCAACCGGGTGACCGCCTTGGAGACGGAGAACCGGGAGCTGCGGCTGGTGGTCGCTGCCCTGCTTGCGGCCCGTCCCTCGTCCAGAACTATCATCGTCAAGGAGGAGTGGTGATGGCAAACCGCAGGGAACTTGCGGAGACCAACCCCGTCAAGCTGAAAATTGCGGACAGAATCACGGAACTGGTTTTCCGCTTTTCAAATATCCACAACTTTTCTGTTGCAACTGGCCTTTCCGAGGCTGGCATTGAGCGCTGGCTCGATGGTGACGCTTCACCCAACATGCAGTCGCTTTACCGAATGTCCTGTTTTATGCACGTTTCGATGCAATGGCTGCTGGGTATGTCAGACATAGAGCAGTATGCCGGATTAGATTTTGCAGAGCATGAAGATGTTTACGGCATCCTCCGGGACAGGCTTACGATCCTAGTGAATGAATACGGGTCCGTATTGAGGTTTTCTGAGCTGGTGCAGATTGGGAGGATCGCCGTTTATCAATGGCTTTCTGGGCGCTCTGTGCCGAATGCCGAAACTGTTTCTGCTGTTTGCCAGAGGTGCGGCGTATCCGCAGACTGGGTTTTTGGCTTGACGGAAAACCCCGGCAGACCGTTTCCTAACACAAGGAGGAACGAAGCGTGAGAAGCATGTGCGACCCCATCTACAGCGAAAGGCTCGACCCACCTGAGGCCCGTCTCTTCGGTCATTGCGACTGGTGCGGAGACGAGATCTGGGAGGGGTGCGACTACTACGATATCAACGGCGATATAGTCTGCTGCGACTGCATTGCCGGATGCAAACAGGAGGCATGGATTGATGACAACAACGAGTGGGACGAAGACGAATGATGCTGTGAATCATCCGGCTCATTACACATCAGGCGGCGTGGAGTGCATTGACGCCATTGACTCTGCGGTGAGCGGACTTGATGGTGCGGATGCGGTCTACACAGCCCAGGTCATTAAATACATTTGGCGTTGGAAGAAGAAGAACGGCGTTGAAGACCTAAAAAAGGCGAGATGGTATCTTGACCGTCTCATCACAAAACAGGATGGTGTCAATGGAAGCCGAAAAGCTTAGTTACGACGAGCGCCTCAGACGCTATGAGGCACAAAAAAAAGTGGCTTCTCTCGTCAGCAAGACGAGCGAGGAATATGAACGCACGGTGAAATACCTTGCAAAACTATGGAGGATTTAAACATGGAAGAAAAGAACAACCCCTATATCAAAGTCCCCGGCATCACCGATGTGGTGACCATCACAAGAGCGGAGTACGACTATGCTGAATGATATTCGCAGCTTTGTGAGGTGAAAGAATGAGCGACTATATCAAGGGTTACAAAGTGTTCAACCCGGACTTTACTTGCCTGGGATTCCAGTTTGAGGTTGGCAAGACCTATAAACACGATGGGCTTATTGAAATGTGCAAAGCGGGGTTCCATTTCTGCCGCGAGGTTGCAGATTGCTTTAGCTACTACAAATTCGACCCGCAGAACAAGGTTGCGGAGATTAAGGCAATCGGCCTTGTGGAGAGTGACGGCATGAAAAGCGTTACGAACGAAATTGTCATTGTGCGTGAAATCCCTTGGGAGGAAATGCTGACGCTTGCGAATCAAGGCAAGGGCAATACAGGCTTACGGAACACCGGGAACTGGAACACCGGGGACTGGAACACCGGGAACAGGAACACCGAGAACTGGAACACCGGGGACTGTAACACCGGGAACAGGAACACCGGGAACTGGAACACCGGGAACAGGAACACCGGGAACTGTAACA
>JAZNQA010000024.1:0-4856 GCA_045589915.1 Candidatus Enterenecus sp. | reverse complement strand
TCGATGAGCTCCTCGAAGTACTTCTTGCCCACTTCCATAACCACGTCGGAGTACATCTGGATGAAGCGGCGGTAGCAGTCGTAAGCCCAGCGGGGGTTGCCGGACTTCTTGGCCAGAACCTCAACCACTTCCTCGTTCAGGCCCAGGTTCAGGATGGTGTCCATCATGCCGGGCATGGAAGCACGGGAGCCGGAACGGACGGAGACCAGCAGGGGATTCTCCTGATCGCCGAACTTCTTGCCGGTGATCTCCTCCATCTTGACGATATACTCCATGATCTGAGCCTGGATCTCGTCGTTGATCTTCTCGCCGTCCTCGTAGTACTGGGTGCAGGCTTCGGTGGTGATGGTGAAGCCCTGAGGGACGGGCATGCCGATGTGGGTCATCTCGGCCAGGTTAGCGCCCTTACCGCCCAGCAGCTCACGCATGTTGGCGTTACCCTCGGAAAACAGGTAAACAAATTTGTGACTCATTTTGAGACCTCCATAGTTCGTTATAACGTTAACATGGGATAAAATCACGCAATTTGAATTTTAATATAGGTAATATGAAAAGTCAATAACTGTATCTGATAGTTTGCAGAGTTTTTGACGAAAAAATGTAGGCGGTTTGACCAAACAGACGGGATAGGAAGTGGCTGGATCGGCTGATGCCTGCGTGCAGGGGCGGGAGATGGGATGCCGCAGACCTCTGATCATGTTACATATGACAAAAACGACGTTCAAGGGGGTACCAAACTCGTTTTTTGCACAAAAATTTTGCACCGATGCAAAAAATGATTGCAAAAACACGGCATCATGCTATACTGAACATGAGAAACGGCTTTTGCCGGATTTCCGAATATGAGATGTGACATCAATGGGGAGGACAGGCATCATCATCGTCTCTCCCCCGTATGATAAAAGGAAAGGGGACGTCATTGTGGGTTACACAAGGGAAGACATTATCCGGATCGTAAAAGAAGAGGATGTTAAGTTCATCCGTATGCAGTTCACTGACATTTTCGGTCAGCTCAAGAATGTGGCCATCACCGCCTCCCAGATCGAAAAGGCGGTCAATAACCAGATCATGCTGGACGGTTCCTCCATCGAGGGCTTTGTCCGCATCAACGAGTCTGACCAGTGCCTGTACCCCGATCTGGACAGTTTTGTGATCTACCCCTGGCGCTCCAAGTACGGCAAAGTGGCCCGCCTGATCTGCGATGTGTACAACACCGACGGCACCCCCTTTGTGGGCGATCCCCGCTGTGTGCTGCGACGGGTGCTGGAGAAGGCCAAGGCTATGGGCTATGATGAGTTCAACGTGGGCCCTGAGGCGGAATTCTTCCTGTTCCAGACCGACGAGCACGGCAAGCCCACCACCAAGACCAACGATGAGGCCGGTTATTTCGACCTGGGCCCGCTGGATAACGGTGAGCCCATCCGCCGTGAGATCTGCCTTGCGCTGGAGCAGATGGGCTACGAGGTGGAGGCATCCCACCACGAGAACGCCCGTGGTCAGCACGAGATCGACTTCCGCTACACTCCCGCTCTGGAGTGCGCCGACAAGATCATGACCTTTAAGCTGGCGGTCAAGGTGGTGGCGCAGGAGAACGGAATGCATGCCACCTTCATGCCCAAACCCATTTTCGGCATTGCCGGTTCTGGCATGCACACCAATATGTCCCTGTTCCGCAACGGCGAGAACGTGTTCTACGACCCCAACGATGCCCGTGGCCTGTCCAAGGAGGCGTACTCCTTCATCGCCGGCATCCTGCACCACATGAAGGGTATGTGTGCCATCACCAATCCGCTGGTCAACTCCTATAAGCGGCTGGTGCCCGGTTACGAGGCTCCCTGCTATATGGCCTGGTCCGCCTCCAACCGCTCCGCTCTGGTGCGCATTCCCACCGCCCGTGGCAAGGCCACCCGTGTGGAGCTGCGCTGCCCCGACCCCTCCTGCAACCCCTATCTGGCGCTGGCTGTCTGTCTGGCCGCCGGTCTGGACGGCATCGAGAAGGGCATGACCCCGCCCCCTGAGATCACCGAGAACATCTACGCCATGAGCCCTGCCACCCGCAAGCGCCGTGGCATCGAGGCGCTGCCCGGCTCTCTGGATGAGGCCCTGACCTGCCTGAAGAAGGATAAGCTCATTCTGTCCACCCTCGGTGAGCACGTGAGCAGCCAGTACATCGCCGGCAAGGAGCGGGAGTGGGAGGAATACTGCACCCGTGTCTCCAGCTGGGAGATCGAAAAGTACATGATCAACTATTAACGATTCCACCGAAAACGGAGGCAGTTCGCAAGGACTGCCGCCGTTTTTCTTTGTTTTCCGAAAGGAGTGAGTGGATGAAGTTCACCAAAATGCACGGCTTAGGAAACGATTACATCTACCTTGACTGTATGGAAAGCACCCCTGCCCATCTGTCGGAGCTGGCCCGATGGCTGTCCCACCGTCACTTTGGAGTGGGTGGAGACGGTCTCATCTGCGTCTGTCCGTCCCAAACGGCAGATTTCCGGATGCGGATGTTCAACGCCGACGGCTCCGAAGGAGCCATGTGCGGCAACGGTATCCGCTGTTTGGGCAAGTTTGTCCACGACAAAGGTTTGACCCGAAAAACCGAGCTCACCATCGAAACGCCCAGCGGGGAGCGAAGGCTGTGGCTCGTGGTGGACGGCGGTAAAGTGACCGCTGTCACCGTGGATATGGGGGTTCCCGTTATCGGCCTGCCCAAGGAGATTAATGTAAAGGGAATCGGCTATACAGGCGTTCCCGTGTCAATGGGGAACCCGCATTTTGTGGTGCGGGTGGATGACCCGGATGGGCTGATGTTGCCGGAGATCGGCCCGCTGTTTGAGAATTGTCCCTGTTTCCCCAACCGCACCAACACGGAGTTTGTCCGTGTGCAGGATCGCCGTACTATCCAAATGCGGGTGTGGGAGCGGGGGAGCGGCGAGACCATGGCCTGCGGCACGGGGGCCTGTGCCGCTGTGGCGGCGCTGGCATGGACGGGGGAGCTGGGGCGGCAGGCAGCGGTGCAGCTTCCCGGCGGTATATTAGAAGTGGAATGGGAGGGGAAATCGGGCCATGTGTTCATGACCGGCCCTGCCGTCACGGTGTATGATGGTGAACTTGCCCATTGACCGAAAGCCCCCGATGGGATACAATAACTCCATCTAAAATTTACTGCTCTAAAGGATAATATGAGGAGGAGATCCACTTGGCTCAAATCAATGAAAACTACCTCAAGCTGCCGGGCAGCTACCTCTTTTCTGAGATCGCCCGTCGTGTGGCCGCCTATTCTCAGGCAAACCCCGATGCAAAGCTCATCAAACTGGGCATTGGTGACGTGACCCGCCCCCTCCCTCCGGCGGTGACTGCCGCCATGCACGAGGCGGTGGACGAGATGGCTACGGCCTCCGGCTTCCACGGCTACGGCCCGGAGCAGGGCTACGACTTCCTGCGCAATGCCATTGCCCAGTATGACTACGCAGCCCGTGGCGTAAACATCCAGCCGGATGAGATCTTCGTGTCCGACGGCGCCAAGAGCGACTGCGGCAACATCGGTGACATCTTCGGACTGGACAATGTGGTGGCGGTGTGCGACCCGGTGTACCCCGTCTATGTGGACACCAACGCCATGGCCGGCCGTGCAGGGGACTATGATGAGGCCACTCAGCATTGGTCCAACCTCCACTATATGCCCTGTACCGCCGAGACCGGCTTCGCCCCGGAGATCCCCACCGACAAGAAGGTGGATCTCATCTACCTGTGCTTCCCCAACAATCCCACCGGCGCCGTGGCCACCAAGGATCAGCTCAAGGCCTGGGTGGATTATGCCAACGCCAACGGCTCCGTCATCCTGTTTGACTCCGCTTACGAGGCGTTCATCACCCAGAGCGATGTGCCCCACACCATCTTCGAGGTGGAGGGTGCCGAGACCTGCGCCATCGAGTTCCGCTCCTTCTCCAAGACCGCCGGCTTTACCGGCACCCGCTGCGCCTATGCCGTGGTGCCCAAGGCGCTGCAGCGTGGCGGCGTCAGCCTGAACGCCCTGTGGAACCGCCGCCAGACCACCAAGTTCAACGGCGTGCCCTATGTGGTGCAGCGTGGCGCAGCCGCCATTTACACCGAGGAAGGCCGCCGTCAGGTGAAGGAGACCATCGGCTACTACCAGAACAACGCCAAGGTCATCCGTGAGGGCCTGGCTCAGGCGGGGCTGACCGTGTCCGGTGGTGTCAACGCCCCCTATATCTGGGTCAAGACCCCGGAGGGTATGGGCTCCTGGGAGTTCTTCGACCTGCTGCTCCAGAAAGCCAATGTGGTCACCACCCCCGGTGCAGGCTTCGGTCCCAGCGGCGAGGGCTATATCCGTGTCACCGCCTTCGGCGATGCCGATGCCACCCGTGAAGCGGTGGAGCGCATCGTTTCCGTGCTCAAGTAAATACAGACTTCGTTGCAGCGGACATGAGCTTTTGGCTCGTGTCCGCTGCTTTTTTATGTCAAGGCGGAATACTGTGGGACACGCCTTCATAGAATGTGGCAGCATGAAGGAAGGTGTTACCATGAGAAAAGACGAAGTTTTGCTCCAGGCGGCATCGGTTTTGCCGCCGGAACTGCTTCAGGCGGTGGGACAGACAGAAATGACGGTGGAGGAGCTGCGCCTGCGCCGTGGATTTTCCATGACAGCCACCACGGCGGAAAGGGAGGTGGATTTGAACACCAAGCCCATTACAGGAGAACAGCTCCGCACCGTGCTGGAAAACGCCAGTCAGGCATCAGCCCACACGGTGCTGGATCAGGTACAGCACGGCTTTGTCACCCTGCGTGGAGGGCATCGGGTGGGACTGTGCGGCACGGTGGTGCGCCAGCGGGGG
>JAZNQA010000023.1:0-5898 GCA_045589915.1 Candidatus Enterenecus sp. | reverse complement strand
CCCGTTTTGTCGGTTCGTGTTGTGTGCGTTCAGAAATCAGCCGTTGGCAGCCTGATACTGAGCAGCCCAGCCATTGACGAAGGCAGTCTCAACATCGTCCCAGGAGCCGCCGTTGCAGTACTGCACCATGGCGGACACCACGGCAGCACGCCACTCGTTGACGTTGGGAGTGTAGTTGAAGGCCCAGGCCACGGAGTACTTGCCGTCGGCCAGGCACTGATTGGCGTTCTGGAAGAACACGTTCTCGTTGGCAGCGGCGCCCTTGTAGGGAATCTCGCCGAACTGCTCGGCCATGCACTTGGTGCCGGTCTCGGAGGTGACCATCCACTTCATGAAGTCCAGAGTGGCCTTGATGTCGGCCTCGGAAGCCTTGCCGTTGACGGCCCAGCAGTTCTCGGTGCCGCTGCACAGACCGGCCATCTCCTCGCCCTCAACACCGCAGTAGATGGGGATCATCTGGAGCTGATCGGCGGTCATACCGGCATCAATCAGGCCGGCGTACTCCCAGGAACCGTTCTGATAGAACACGGCCTTGCCGGTCACGAACTCGTTCTTGGCGTCATAGCCGCCGGTGGCCAGAGTGTTGGGGTCGTAAGCGGAGTTGTTGATGTACAGATCCCAGATGTTCTTGAACGCATCCAGATAGGTGCCCTTGATCTCGGCGGGGGCGCCGTTCCAGCCGTCCTCGACGGACTCGTAGTACAGGGGCATGTTGGCCAGGTGGCCGGAGAAGCGCCAGCTGGAGGAATCGTCCAGACCGGAGGAGGTGAAAGCGTCAAAGCCCAGCTCGGCGGAACGGGCGTGAATGTCCTCAGCGATGGCCTTCAGAGAGTCGAAATCCTTGATGTCGGTGACATCGTAGCCGGCGTCCTTCAGCAGAGCCTTGTTGACGATGATGCCGAATGCCTCGTAGCAGTAGCCGATGGAGCAGACCTTGCCGTTGGCATCATACAGCGTGAAGTCATCGGTGGTCAGCTCGTTGTAGATGTCGGTGCCCTTCAGGTCATAGCAGTAGTCGCCCCAGGTCTTGACGGCGGCAGCGTTGCCGACCACGAACAGGGTGGGAGCGCCGCTCTTGTCCATCTCGGCGGTCAGGGTCTGCTCATAGGTGCCGGAAGCGGCGGTGACGACCTTGACGGGAACGCCGGTCTCCTCCGTGTAGGCGGCGGCGACTTCCTGCAGGGCAGCGTCAGCTTCGGGCTTGAAGTTCAGCCAGTAGACGGAAGGCTCATCCTTACCGCCACCGCAGCCGGCCAGCAGACCCAGAGCCATCACACAGGACAGAACCAAAGCAAGTAACTTCTTCATATTCTTTCCTCCTTAAAATGTAGATATCCTTTCGGGACGTTACGGAAACGTTTCCGTCCCTCCTTGGTTTTTATTATATCGCACGGTGGGCAGATTTCAAGGCATAAATGTGAAAAGCGCACAAAATCGTCAAGTTGTTCAATAGCATCCTGTCTAAATTGAACAACTTGACGGAATTTCTTGCAAGATTTTCCGGGATCGTTTTCAAACAGGCAGAAAAACGGCAGCTGCACCTTGGCAGCCGCCGCTTTTTACTCATATTTGTGCTGAAAATCGGTCAGGCAGAGGTTGAGATCCACCGCTCCCCCGATGCCGTCCACCGCACCCTCACAGCTATATTGCCACATGGCGTAGTGGTAGCGGAAGCCGGTGGGCGCCCAATCCTCCGTATAGTGCGCCAGCCAGAAGGGCCAGCCCATCAGCCGCTCCAGTTCCAGCTCGCCATAGCCCTTGGAGGGGCTGAAATAGACCATGGGCAGGTAGCCCGCCCGCTCCACCGCTTCGCAGAAGGCCACGGCGCAGTCGGTCTGGACGGCGCCCGATGTGCTGACGGTGCGGGAACCCTCCATGCTCTGCCGCTCCCAGTCGAACACCACGGGGTAGGTGATGTGGTATCCCTCAATGCGCTCCAGCAGGAAGGCGGCCTCTTCCTCTGCCTCCTCCGGCGTCACCGCCTGGGAGAACAGATAGACCCCCACATCCAGTCCGGCAGCCAGCGCACCCTCAATATTTTGGCGGAAATGGCTGTCCTCGTACAGGCCGCCCTCGGTGCAGCCCCGATAGCCCACCCGAATGATGGCGAACTCCACGCCCGCAGCGGCTACCCGCTGCCAGTCCACATCCTGCTGGTAGCTGGACACATCCACCCCCACGATGCTGGGGCCGCCCCCCTGATAGGTGAGGAAGCCGTTTTCCACCGCAAAGGCGCTCTCGTCATATTCGTTTGGGGGCACCGGGTCAGTCCGCCCCGATGCTCCGCTGCCGCAGCCGGCCAGCAGGCACAGCGCCGCCAGCAGCAGGCTCAACCAGTTTTTCTTCACGGCGTCCCTCCTCTCCCCTTTTTCGACATCATAACACAAAAGGCGAGGGTCTGCCATACGGCAGACCCGAGCCTGTCGAAAAAGGCTTGCTTTTTCGACAGGAAGTTTTGCGGCCTGCTGCAGCGCACTCGTTGTCCATACAGCACGGACAACTCGCACGTTTGCAGGCCGGGAAGTGTTTTCTCCGACCCACATGTCGCCGGAGAAAACGGTTTTCACTTTATTTCGCCGCATAGCGGCGATACTCTACGAGGTTTTTTGACAGTTTGCAACGCTCTCTGCCATACAGCAGAACCTCAAACCAGAAAATTTAATGGCAGCCCTTGCACTGGCCGCAGTTCCCGCAGCAGCCGCTGCCCTTTTTCTTCTGCTTTACCAGATAGCGGATGATGAGCGCCACCACCGCCGCCAGCACAAGCACCACAAATACAGTTCCCAGGTTTTCCATCACTCACACCTTCGACACTTTCACGGAGCGCAGATCATCGGTTGTGCCCTGATAGCCCTTGCGGAACATCAGGTACAGCAGACCGCCCAGCAGCACAGCGGCGATGACGGTGAACACGCTGAAGGTGGCCTCGCCGGTAAACAGGCCGCCCAATTGATAGATGATCGTGGAGATCACATAGGCAAAGCCGCACATATAGGCCACGGTACCGGCCGTCCACCTGCCATCGTTCATCTCACGCCTGATGGCGCCGATGGCGGCAAAGCAGGGGGCGCACAGCAGGTTGAACACCATGAAGCTGTATGCACGGATGGCACCAAAGTCCTGGGCCACCAGATGCCAGATCTCCTGGCCGGACTCGGACAGCTCGCCGGCATGGTTGTACAGGGCGCCGAAGGTCATCACCACTTCTTCCTTGGCGATGAGGCCGGTGAGGGTGGCTACGGCAGCCTTCCACGCCATGTCCCCCATCCAGCCCAGCGGATAGAAAATCCAGCCGATCATATGGCCGATGGTGGCCAGCAGGGAGTGATTGTTGTCCTCCACGGCCCGGAACACGCCGTCCACAAAGCCGTAGCCCTGCAGGAACCACAGCACAATGGAGCTGAGCAGCACAATGGTGACGGCACGCTTCACAAAGTCCCAGCCACGCTCCACGGTGGAGCGGGCCACGTTGCGTGGGGACGGAAGGTGATAGGCAGGCAGCTCCATCACAAAGGGAGCGGGCTTGCCGGCAAAGGTCTTGAACTTCTTCAGGATCACGCCGGAGATCACCACGGCGGCCACGCCGATGAAGAAGGCGGACAGGGCGATCAGCGGCGAATTGCCGAACACCGCACCGGCAAACAGGCCGATGATGGGCATCTTGGCACCGCAGGGGATGAAGCCGGTGGTCATGATGGTGATCTTGCGGTCACGCTCCTGCTCAATGGTGCGGGAGGCCAGAATACCGGGCACGCCGCAGCCGGTGGCCACCAGCATGGGGATAATGGACTTGCCGGACAGACCGAACTTGCGCAGGATGCGGTCCATAATGAAAGCTACACGGGACATATACCCCACATCCTCCAGAATGGACAGCAGCAGGGAGAGCACCAGAATCTGGGGTACAAAGCCCAGCACGGCGCCCACACCGGCCAGAATACCATCCTGGATGAGGCTGTACACCCAGCTCTCAGCGCCCACGCCCAGCCCGGTGAGAATGGTGTCAAACAGAGAGGGGATCCACTGGCCGAACAGCACATCGTTGGCCCAGTCGGTACCGATGGTGCCGATGGAGAAGGGGTAGCTGCCCATGGCGATGGCGTACATCAGATACATGATGCAGGCGAAGATGGGCAGCGCCAGAATACGGTTGGTGACGATGCGATCCACCTTGTCGGAGAAGCTCAGGCCGTGCTTGGCCCGCTTCTTCTGCACAGCCTGATTCACCACATGGTTGACGATATAGGTATAGCGCTGATTGGCAATGATGCCCTCGGCATCGTCGTCCAGCTCTTCCTCGCAGTCGGCAATGTGGCGCTCCAGATGGCCGAGCAGCTCCGCATCCAGCCCCAGCTCACGGCGCACCACCTCGTCCCGCTCGAACACCTTGATGGCGAACCAGCGCAGATAGTTGCCCGACACCTTGTCCTCGATGGACTCCTCGATGTGGGCCAGAGCGTGCTCCACGCTGCCGTTGAACACGTGGGGCATATCGCCGTGCTGATGATTTCTCGCCAGCGCCACAGCCTTTTCCGCCGCCTCCATGCAGCCCTCGCCCTTCAGGGCGCTGATCTCCACCACGGTGCAGCGCAGCGCACGGCCCAGCTTCTCCAGGTCAATTCGGTCGCCGTTCTTGCGCACCAGGTCGATCATGTTGACCGCCACCACCACGGGATGGCCCAGCTCGATGAGCTGGGTGGTCAGGTACAGGTTGCGCTCGATGTTGGTGCCGTCCACGATGTTCAGAATGGCGTCGGGATGCTCGTTCACCAGATAGGTACGGGTCACCACCTCCTCCGGGGAGTAGGGGGACAGGGAGTAAATGCCGGGCAGATCCTGAATGATGACGTCCTTATGCCCTTTCAGCCTGCCCTCCTTCTTTTCTACCGTGACGCCGGGCCAGTTGCCCACGTACTGATTGGAGCCGGTCAGGCCGTTGAACAGGGTCGTCTTACCGCAGTTGGGATTGCCCGCCAGTGCGATCTTGATGTCCACGTGCTATCTTCCTTTCTTAGTTAGCTGACGCTAACCATTTGTCTGAAAAACAGGCGGTTTCCCGCCTGCGGGTGTATGCTCGGTCAGAGCACCTCAACCATTTCTGCGTCCGCCTTGCGCACGGACAGCTCATAGCCCCGCAGATTCAGCTCCATGGGGTCGCCCAGCGGAGCCACCTTGCGCACATGGATCTCCACGCCCTTGGTGATGCCCATATCCATAATGCGGCGGCGCAGAGCGCCCTCGCCGTGGAGCTTGACCACCGTGGCGGTCTGCCCTACCTTGATATCTTTCAGCGTTTTCATGGCTGTGATCTCCTCTTCCGGCTCGGCAGTTAGCCTCGCCTAACTGCCCAAAGTTTACCACCGCTAACCGCAGTTGTCAATAGCTAACTCCAACTTTTTTCAGGATTGCCAGAAGGACAAATCCATGCTATACTGGATTTGGTGATTTTATGCATATTCATGAATCTGCGGAAAACTATTTGGAGGCCATACTGGCGTTGAGCCAGCAGGGGCCGGTGCGCTCCATCGACGTGGCGCAGCATCTGGGCGTGTCCAAGCCCAGCGTCAGCCGTGCCATGGGTCTGCTGCGGGGAAACGGTTATGTGGCGGTGGACGATACGGGCCACCTCTCCCTCACCGATGCAGGGCACGCCATCGCCGCCAGTATGTACGAGCGGCACACGCTGCTCACCAAATGGCTGGTGCAGCTCGGCGTGCCGGAGGACATCGCCGCCGAGGACGCCTGCAAGATCGAGCATGACCTCAGCGCCGAGACCTTCGAGGCCATCAAGCGCCATGTGGGATCCATCTGAATGTACGCCTTCCTTCACGCACCTGCCATGGGGCAGGTGCGTTTCTTTTGCCGCTTGATAGCGTCCGCTTTCCTTGATATACTGAA
>JAZNQA010000022.1:0-10871 GCA_045589915.1 Candidatus Enterenecus sp. | reverse complement strand
CTCCCGAGCCCACCCCCGATCCTGATGTGAAGAATGGTCTGATCCGGGATGCAGACGGTGAAGTGCGCTACTATAAGGACGGCGTTGCCATCCGTGCCGGTCTGGTTCAGGATGACGAGGGCAACTACTACTACATCAACTCCACGCTGAAGGCGGTCAAGAACCGTGCCTATGGTATCGGCGCAGCCATGACCAACGGTCTGCTGCCCGCCGGCACCTATCAGTTTGATGCCGACGGCAAAATGATCTTAAACGCCTGATGGGCGTACCCCCCTTGCGGGGGTGCCGCACAGAATCGATGCCTCCACGGGGCGTGCGGCGGGCAACGTAAACAAGGTTTACGGCAAAATGCGATTCAACGATAAGAATGGGAACCTCTGAAACTGGCGGGTGAATTGTGTGAAAGTTGTGTTTGTTTCAAACTATTTCAATCACCATCAAAAGCCGTTTTGCGATGAGATGTATCAAAGGCTTGGCGCCGATTTTGCGTTTATTTCCACATCCGTCATGCGGGAGGAACGCAAAAAGCTGGGTTATGGGCAGAACGATCACCCGGTATATGTTCTGCTTGCCTATGAGGGAGAACAACAGCGCAGAGAAGCGCTGGCATGGATCGACCATGCAGATGTTGTGATAGCCGGTTCCGCCCCCAACGATATGCTGCTTGAGCGGATCCGGGCAGGGAAGCTGCTGCTGCGGTATGCGGAGCGCCCCTTCAAGAAAAAAGTGTCCTGCCTGAAGCGGCTGTATCATTCCATTCGGCTGCATCAGGGGGATCTGTGGAAAAAGAACATTTATATGCTGTGTGCCAGCGCTTATGCCGCCGGCGATTACGCAAGCATGGGAATGTATCAGAACCGCACCTACAAATGGGGGTACTTTCCTCCTGTGAAGGAGTATGATGCGGAGGGGCTGCTCGCCCAAAAGAAACCGCATACCCTGATGTGGTGCGGCCGTTTCATAGACTGGAAGCACCCCGACGATGCCATCGTGCTGGCTGAGAAATTAAAGGCTGCCGGTTATGATTTTCAGCTCAAGCTGGTGGGGACCGGCGTGATGGAGGAAACCCTGCATGAGCTGGTGGAGCGCTTTGATCTGACGGAGCAGGTGCAGTTCCTCGGCGCCATGTCACCCGAACAGGTGCGCGTACATATGGAAGAGGCCGGGATCTATCTGTTTACCAGTGACCGGCAGGAGGGCTGGGGCGCTGTTCTCAACGAAGCTATGAACAGCGGCTGCGCAGTGGTGGCCAGTCATGCCATCGGCTCCGTGCCCTATTTGATCCGTGACGGAGAGAACGGGATGATCTATCCTTCGGGAGACATTGACATCCTGTTTGAAAAGGTCAGATACTTGCTGGATCACCCTGAGGAGCAGAAGCGGACAGGTGTGAAGGCCTATCAAACGATCATGGGAGTTTGGAATGCAGGTGTGGCTGCGGAACGGCTGTGCCGTTTGGTGCAGCATTTACAGGATCGGAACGATGCCTGTCCTCTGTATGAAAGCGGGCCTTGCAGCAAGGCATAAAAGCCAGTGTTGTTAGTTTGATAATACCGAATGTGTGAGAGGATCAGATATGAAACGTGTATATTTGTGCGGGCATACCGGCAGCAATAACAGAGGGTGCGAAGCGATCGTCCGCTCCACGATTGATGTGCTGCTCCAAAGTGGAGTAACGGATTGCCGGCTGTTTTCCTATAATGCCGAAGACGACAGAAAGAGAAAGCTGGACGAGGTCGTTTCCATCCATCCGTACGAATATCAACCCAAGATCATACGGGGGCTCTATAAATACCTGCTGAAAGATCCGGTGAGGGCGCACAGGAATGCTTATAAAAAGATCCTGAAAAAGGGAACTCCTGATTGCCTGGTTTGTATCGGCGGAGATACATACTGCTTCGCACATCCCTATGCCAACTATGCGATCAATGATGCGGGGCAGCTGCACCAAATCCCCACCGTTCTTTGGGGCTGCTCCATTGACGGGAAGGCATTGACAAACGACGAATTAAAAGCGGATATTCAGAAGTATCAGCACATTGTAGCCAGAGAGTCTTTGACATATGACCTGTTGAAACAATGCGTCACTCCGGATCAGGTTTTATGGAAGGCCTGTGATCCGGCGTTTCATCTGGAGTCCAAAGAAACGGAGCTTCCGTCTGTTTTCGCAGCGGGTGATACCATCGGCATCAATTTGAGCCCGTATTTTATCAAGAACAACAGCAAGGAAGAGAAAATGATCTTCCAAAACGTGCAGAATTTGATCAGATATATTCTGGATGAAACAAGCTACAATATTTGCTTTATCCCTCATGTCTTTTCGTACGAGAAGAAAGATCAGGATATTGCAGTGATGGACCGCTTCTATGAACAGTACACAGACGAGCCTCGGATCGGTTATCTGAATCAGGATCTTTCCTGCACGGAAATCAAATATGTGATCTCTCATTGCAGGTTCTTTATCGGAGCCAGAACTCATTCTGTGATCGCCGCTTATTCCACGGGAGTGCCCACCCTGGCACTGAGCTACTCCATTAAATCCTTGGGAATTGCAAAGGATATATTCGGCACCAATGATGGATATGTACTGTCCAAAGCCGCTATGGAGAGCGGCGATTGTCTGACGGACGTATTTGTTCAGAATATCATGCAGAAAGAAGAAGAGATTCGATCCGTGTACGAGAAGGTGATGCCTGAATATAAGCAGAGTATCATCAACGTGGCAAACGAGATATTTACAGGGGTAAGCGAAAGGAAACCATGATCGATGAAAGAAAGAAATAAGGGAATCATCTGGTCATATGCTTACACCGTTGCGAATATGGTATGCGGCCTGTTCCTGTCATCCTATCTGCTTCGTTTACTGGGTGATACGGAATATGGAATCTATCAAACCATCGCTTCTTTTGCCAACTGCCTTGTGCTGCTGGAGTTTGGTACGGGCACGGTATTGACGAAAAATATTGTCCTTTGCAGAAAGAGAAATGCCTCGCAAGAAGAGATTAACCGCAACATATCAACGGTGTGGACGATTGCAATGGTGCTGGCAGCGCTGATTGCTGTTGCCGGTTTGCTGTTGTACCTGGGTATTGACCGCATCTATGCCAAAAGTATGACAGCCGAGCAGATCATCTATGCAAAAAGGATCTTCCTCGTTGTATTAGTGTATCTGCTGGCTTCCTTCCTGTGTCAGACAGCCAAAAGCACGGCATTAGGTTTTGAAAACTATACTTTTTCATCGAAAATCAATCTGAGCCGTGTGGTGCTTCGGACGGGCCTGCTGGCGGTTTTGATATATTTCGCCCGTTCTGCTATTTTAATTGCACTGATCGATGCCGGTTTATCGATATTCTTCCTGATCTTTACGCTCTATTTCTGCAGATCAAGGTTAAAGGTATGCTTTCGGTTCCGGTATTTCAACGCAGCGATATTTAGGGCTTCCGTCGGATTGTGCATAGCACTGTTTGTTCAGTCAATCGTCAATCAGATCAACACGAATGTAGATAAATTCCTGATTGGTGCCCTGATCAATCCGGAGATGGTGGCCATGTACGGGGTGGGTATGTATGTGTTCAGCGTTTTTTCATCGCTGACATCGGTGCCCATTTCTATGTTTGCCCCCCAGATCATCGGTGAGGTCGGGTCGCATGGGATCAGCATAGGGCTTCACGAAAAAGCGTTACAGGCCACGAAACTGGTCACGCTGATCGGCGGCACGGTTTTCTTTGGGTTTATTGCGGCAGGGCGTCCGTTCATTGAGATCGTGTATGGGGAGAAATACCAAACGGCATGGCTGATAGCGGTGATCCTGATGAGTTCCGCTTTCCTGAATATGATTACGGGTGTGCTTGTCAATGTATTGGATGCATTGAATAAGCGTATGTATCGTTCACTGCTGATCCTAATTACGACCATCCTCAATGTTGTTTTGACGATTTTGTGGCTGCCCAGGTATGGAATTGTGGGCGCAGCAGCGGCGACAGCCATCTGTACCGCAATCGGACAGGTCCTCATTATGGGTATATACTATACGGTAAAGCTGAAAATCAGGGTGCTGGATATGTATTGGCAGTCGATCAAAGGCATTATTATCTATCAGATCTTGGCAGCGGCAGTTGCTTTTGCGGTGAGCTCGCAGATCACTTCTGCAGTTGCATCGCTCGTGATAGGAATGTCTGTATACCTGATTATATTTGGAGTGCTTTATTATACCATTTCTCCCGATGGCCGCAGACAGGCACGACGTATGTTAAAGAGGAAAAAATGATATGGTTCCACCGAAAGAGTGCTCCGGATGCGGGGCGTGCGTTCATATTTGCCCCGTTCATGCAATCAAATTTGCGAAAGATGGGGAAGGCTTCTATTACCCTGATGTTGACAGAGATCAATGCATAAACTGCGGATTGTGCGAGAAAATGTGTCCGGTATTGTGCCCGCAGGCGCCGGTGGCCGTTAAGCCCGCATCCTATGCCGCCAGGAGCAGAAATGAGCAGATACGCAATTGCAGTTCGTCAGGTGGAGTGTTTTCGCTCTTGGCAGAATGCGTGATAAAGAGTGGAGGCATCGTCGCCGGCTGTGCCATGACTGAGGACTGCTATGGGGCGGAGCATCAGATCATTTCCGATGAGACCGCTTTGCCTGCGCTGAGAGGGTCTAAGTATGTGCAGAGCAGGGCAGACCTCGTATATCCCGTGGTGAAAGAAGCATTGGAAAATGGCAGACAGGTGTTGTTCAGCGGAACTCCGTGTCAGGTGGCCGGCCTTAACGCATATCTGTCCGGCATCAATACGGAGAAGCTGGTTACCGTTGATATCATATGCCATGGTGCGCCGTCTCCTGCTGTGTGGGAAAAATATGTCAAACATATTGAGACAGGCAGGCAATCTAAAGCGGTATCGGTACAATTCCGAAACAAAAAGCAAGGCTGGAGGACATACTCTCTGGCTCTTTCGTTTGAAGACGGAGAAGAATACAGCGCCGTTTGCACCACGGATTTATATTGCAGAGGCTTTGTGGGGGACTACTTTTTGCGTCGTTCCTGCTATGACTGCAAGGCCAAAGGCGAACATCATGCTGCGGATATTACATTAGGTGATTTATGGGGCATACAGCATGTATGCGCTCAGATGGATGATGATCGAGGAACATCTCTTGTTTTACTGAATACGGCGAGGGGAGAGGCTTGGTTTCGTGCAATAGAGGGCAGCCTGGAATGCCAACAGGTGGACTTTGATGAAGCTGTCAGGCATAATCCGTCGTATCATCGATCTTCCTTGCGTCTGGCAGACCGGGATTGCTTCATGAAAGACCTTCATAAAAAACCGATCATGAAACTTTTTGATACTTATTGCAGCACACGATTGACTTGCCGCATAAAGAGAAAAGTGATCAGATTGAAATCCGCCATACAACCATGAACAAAAAGATGATTGAAAAAGATATTAATACGCACTGCACGATCGTTACGGCCGGCTCCACCTATTTGGACATCGATGCTTATGCATGCTGCGTTGCGCTGGCGGAGCTGCTGCGGCTGAAAGGGGAAAACGCCATTGCGTATTCCGGCGCCGCCTGCAATTACAGCGTTTGCAGCTCCCTCATAGAGGAAGGGCCGCTTGTAAGCGTTCTGCCCCCGGACTGCCGGCCGGAGAACGCAAAATACATCATCGTGGACGTTTCCGATCCGGAATATCTCGGAAGCTGCGTGCCGCTGGATGATGTGATTGAGGTCTATGACCACCATGTTGGATTTGAGGCGTATTGGAGCGAACGAATTGGGGACAAGTCCCATATTGAGTTTATCGGCGCCGCAGCAACGCTCATTTATCGGGAATGGGAGCGGGCCGGCCTGCTGGATCAGATGACCCGCTCCACGGCGCTGCTGCTGGTCGCCGCTATTCTGGACAACACCCTGGATCTCACATCTTCCAACACGACCGCCGCCGATCTTGAGGCTTTCGAAACGCTGTGCAGGAAAGAAAAAATCGGCAGGGAATGGTGCGCTTCGTATTTTTCGGAGGTTCAGGCGAGCGTAGAGGCAGACTTGAAACGTGCACTGTTTCACGATATCAAGACCATTCGTGGGAATGCCGTTCTGCCGGTTCAGGTCGCACAGCTCTGCGTTTGGGATGCGCACAGCATCCTGAACCGCCTGCCGGAGATACGGCAGTGGTTCAGCGGCAGCCCGGATAGCTGGATGATCAATGTGATCGACATCAGGCACCGATGCAGCTATTTTGTGTGTGACGACGAGTACCACCAAAAGGGACTGGAACGGGTCTTTGCCGTTCAGTTCCAGTCAGGTGTGGCAAAATCGCCGGTTTCGTACCTGAGAAAAGAAATCGTGAAGAAAACACAGTTCGACAATGAAATGGGAGGGTAAAACAGTGGAAGAATTAGGATTTATTCACGGCAGATTTCAGTTGTTTCACAACGATCACCTGAAGTATGCCCTGGGGGCGAAGGAACACTGCAAGAAGCTGATCGTGGGGATTACCTCGCCGGAGAATGCCACGCTGATCCGTGAGGAGGTCGATCCGCACAGGAGCATTTCTTCTGCCAACCCCTTTACATATTATGAGAGATTCAATATGATAAAGCTTGCACTGCTCGGTGCAGGGGTCAAGCGGGAGGATTTTGAGATCGTGCCGTTTCCTATCGAACGTCCCGGGATCCTGTACAACTATGTTCCCTTGAACGCCACCTCGTTTTTCACCATCTACGACAAATGGGGCTATGAAAAACTGAACAGGCTCAAATCTCTGGGGTACAAAACCATCGTCCTCCATGATGACAAGGAGAAGATGATGTGCAGCACAGACATCAGGCAGCTCATCGTGGAGGAAAAGGAGTGGCGACAGCTGGTGCCGGAGGCGGTATACAACTATATCGTCGAGAACGATCTGACCTCCAAAGTGAAGCAAATGCTGCTGTAACATCCCAAACGAAAAAGGAGAGAGATAAGACGATGTTTGATATTAACAGCATTCCTGCCGCAGAAAAAGAGAGAATCGTATCCACCCTGCTGAAGTGGGGCATCGTCACCAATATGGAGGATGGTACGATCAGCTATATTGATGCGACGCTGCCTGAGATGAAATGCAGCTCCATCCACCTGATCCGGCACGTGGAGACCGTCGCCGTGATCAAACATGAATTCATGAGTGACACCTCAAGCAACTGTGTGTTCACGGAGAACGGTATCGAGATCACCCGCCGACAGGCGGCGGAACTGGACAACTATCACTTTGATGTGGCCCTGTACGGCCCCATCGAAAGAGTGGTCAACACCCAGAAGCTCATTATGCAGACACCCCAGAAGTTTGAATGTGTGCGGGTGGAGAAGCTGCACGGCATCAACAATACCGGGTGGGAATACAAAACGTATTTTGATCTGGAGAACGATCCCACCTTCATCGCCCGTGAGATCGAAAACAATATGTTTGCCAGAACGCCCAAGGGCACCTCGTGGGGCACGGTGATTGCCAACTGCGCCGATGTTCTGGAGCTCATCAACGAGAAGTATGAGGGCAAGAACATTCTGCTCATCAGCCAGGGCAGTGTGCTGCGGGGAATGCAGATCTTGCTGCGGGCCAGAAAGCGTCCGTGGGATGATTTCACCGTGAGCGGCATGTATCACGTGGGTGATGATTCCAAAAAGAAAAAGGACTACGGTATCATCAGCAAGGTCTTTTGATCCGGGACAGATGGATTTCTGTCCGTGCGGGGGAAGCCGCACAAAAGCGTTGAGATCGCTGCTGTGATATGATATATGTGTAGTGTAGTACAGATGCGCTGTAGGGGGGCTGCCCTGTGCGGCCAGGTCCGGCCTGTGGCGCATCTTGCGCTGCAAATTTAGGTATCGGAGGTTCGTCCGAATGATTGATACTGCCGTTACCCCGTTGATCAGTATTGTGATGCCGTCATTAAATTGTGAGCAGTTTATTGGGCAGGCAATCAAGTCGGTGCAGGAGCAGACCTTTGCCAACTGGGAGCTGCTGATCGTTGACAACGGATCGGAAGACAATACGCCCGTGATTGCTGCACAAGCGGCAGAGAGCGACCTGCGCATTCGTTGTCTGGTGGAGGACAGGAAGCGCTCGGTGGCCATGGCCCGTCAGCGGGCGCTGCAGGAGGCACGGGGCGAATGGATCGCCTTTCTGGACAGCGATGACATATGGGAGCCCGATAAGCTGCAGATTCAGATGGAAACGGCTCAAAGCACGGGGAGCAGTTTTTTGTTTACGGCTTCCACCTTTATGAACAGCGACGGTACCCAGCGGGATTATGTTATGCACGTGCCGGAGCAGATCGGCTATCCTGAGATCCTGAAGCAGAATTTGATCTCCTGCTCATCGGTGCTGGTGCGGCGGGAGCTGCTGGAAAATTGTTTTCAGGAGACCGATAACGACGTCAGCGATGATTTCGCTGCATGGATCAGGATCCTGCGGGACAAGAGCATCTGCGCCACGGGGATCGACCTTCCGCTGCTGCATTACCGGATGTCCCGCACATCCCTTTCTTTTAACAAGCCCAAGTCTGCCCTGCGGGCATTCAAGACCTATCGCCATGCGGGCCTTTCCGTGCCTACTGCTCTTCGCTATTGGGTGTGCTATGTGTTCCGCAATGTACGCAAGTATGCCCATCTGCGGGGACGGAGCTGACGGCGGCGGGCTGCTGTCAGGCTCCGTGGCCGGCGCTGCATGATGCGTGCAGGCCCTTTGCAATTTCCGAGAAAGTGAGAGAGAACGACAATGAGTGTATTTTCTGGAGCAACTCTGCTCATCACCGGTGGCACCGGCAGCTTTGGCAATGCGGTGCTCAACCGTTTTTTGGAGACGGACATTGGTGAGATCCGTATTTTTTCCCGTGATGAGAAAAAACAGGATGATATGCGCCACGCATTGCAGGCCAAGCTGCCTGAGCTGGCGGGCAAGCTCCGATTCTATCTTGGCAATGTGCGTGATTTCGCCTCCGTGAAGAACGCCATGCACGGGGTGGACTATATTTTCCATGCCGCAGCGCTGAAGCAGGTCCCTTCCTGCGAGTTCTTCCCTCTGGAGGCGGTCAAGACCAATGTGCTGGGCACGGACAATGTGCTCACCGCCGCCATTGAGGACGGCGTGAAGAGCGTGATCTGCCTGTCTACGGACAAGGCAGCCTATCCCGTCAATGCCATGGGCACCTCCAAAGCCATGATGGAAAAGGTGATGCTGGCCAAGAGCCGCACCACCTCCGCCACCAAAATGTGCTGTACCCGCTATGGCAATGTGCTGTGCAGCCGGGGCAGCGTGGTGCCCCTCTGGATCGAACAGATCAAGGCGGGCGAGCCCATCACCATCACCGATCCCGCCATGACCCGATTCCTTATGACGCTGGATGAGGCGGTGGATCTGGTGCTGTTTGCCTTTGAAAACGGCGAGAGCGGCGACATTCTGGTGCAGAAAGCGCCTGCCTGCACCATAGGGACCCTGGCCCAGGCGGTGACGGAGCTGTTTGCGCCCAACCATGAGATCAAGACCATCGGCATCAGACACGGTGAGAAAATGTACGAGACGCTGCTTACCAATGAAGAGTGCGGACAGGCTGTGGATATGGGCGACTTCTATCGGGTGCCCTGTGACAAACGGGGGCTGAATTACGACAAGTATTTCAAGGAAGGCAACGTGGAGCGCAGGCTCCTGTCCGAGTTTGACAGCGAAAACACGCAGCAGATGACGGTGGAGCAGGTGAAGGAGAAGCTGCTCACCGTGCGCTATTTCCGTGAGGAACTGGCAGCCTGGGAGGCAAGCAAGCGATGATCGTTTTGGTGACCGGGGCGAAGGGCTTTGTGGGGAAAAACCTCTGCGAAACTCTGAAAACCATTCGGGACGGGAAAAACCGTACTCACCCTGCGCTCTCCATTGATGAAGTGCTGGAATATGACGTGGACACCGATCCTGCGCTGTTGGACGACTATTGTCAAAGGGCGGACTTTGTGTTTCATCTGGCCGGCGTGAACCGCCCCCGGGATAACAGTGAGTTCATGGCGGGCAATTTCGGCTTTGCCTCCACCGTGCTGGAGGGGCTGAAACGGTGCGGGAATACCTGCCCGGTGATGCTGTCCTCCTCCATTCAGGCCACGCTCATCGGCCGTTACGGGGAGTCTGATTACGGCAAGTCCAAGCTGGCAGGGGAGGAATTGTTCTTCGCCTACGGTGAGGAGACCGGCGCCCCGGTGCTGGTGTACCGCTTCCCCAATCTGTTCGGCAAGTGGTGCCGCCCCAACTACAACAGCGCTGTGGCCACCTTCTGCCACAACGTCGCAAACGATCTGCTCATTCAGGTGAATGACCGTGCCACCCGGCTGGAGCTGCTCTACATCGACGATCTGGTGGAGGAGATGCTGAATGCGCTGGAAGGGAAGGCACATCGCTGCGATTACGATGGGCTTGCGCCTTTGCCTGCCCCAACGGGCCGCTATTGTTATGTGCCCACCACCCACCGGGTGACGCTGGGGGAGATCGTCGATCTGCTCCACACCTTTAAGGCTCAACCCCAAACCCTGCTCATGCCGGAGATCCCTGCCGGTTCCTTCGCCAAGAAGCTGTATTCCACATACCTGTCCTATCTGCCCCGTGAGGCAGCCTGTTTTGATCTGAAGATGAACTGTGACCAGCGGGGCAGCTTTACAGAGCTGCTGAAAACGGCGAACTGCGGCCAGTTCAGTGTGAATATTTCCAAGCCTGGTATCACCAAGGGCCAGCACTGGCACCATACCAAATGGGAATTCTTCATTGTGGTTTCCGGCAAGGGCCTGATCCAGCAGCGGAAGATTGGCTCCGACGAAGTGCTGAATTTTGAAGTCTCCGGTGAGAAAATCGAAGCGATCC
>JAZNQA010000021.1:0-7471 GCA_045589915.1 Candidatus Enterenecus sp. | reverse complement strand
TTCCAGTCAGCAGGCAGACCCAGGCAGTCATCCACAAAGTAGTTGTCCGCCTTGCCCTGATACTCGATGTTGTGGATGGTAAACAGGGTGCGGATGGGGCGGTAAGCCTCCTGATCCTGATAGAACGCCTTCAGGAACACGGGGATGAGGGCGGTCTGCCAGTCGTTGGTATGGATCACGTCGGGGTACCAGTTCAGGTGCGGAAGAGCCTCCAGCACCGCTCTGGAGAAATAGGCGAAGCGTTCACCGTCATCCATGTCCCCATAGATGCTGTCCCGACGGAAGTAGTAGTCGTTCTCAATGAAGTAATACTGCAGATTGCCCTTGTGGCTCGCCGCACGCAGCAGATTGGTGGGAGCCTGCCGCCAGCCCAGCGGGACGATGAACTGCGCCACCTGCTCCATCTCAAATTCCGGCTTGTCCTGAATGGCCTTGTAATAGGGCAGAAATACGAACACCTCAGCATCGGGGGAGGCGCTCAACGCCTTGGGCAGGGCAGAGGCCACGTCGCCTAAGCCGCCGGTTTTGATATACGGGGCCGCTTCGCTGGCGGCAAACAGGATTTTCATACGGTGGCTCCTTTACGAATGATGACGGGGGCGGTGGGCAGCCCCTTCAGCTTGCTGCCGCTGGTGATGGTGGCCCACTTGTCCACCACCACATTTTCCAGCTCCACGCCTTCACCGACGACGCTGCCCTGCATGATGATGCAGTCCTTGATGACAGCACCCTTGCCGATGCGCACGCCTCTGGAGAGCACGCTGTGCTCGGCGGAGCCTTCCACGATGCAGCCGTCGGCAATGATGCAGCCGGACACCTCGCAGTCCAGACCGTAGAAGGTGGGCACCTCGTCATTGACACGGGTGTAGATAGGGCTGTCGGCACGGAAAATGGCCTTACCCACGTTTTCATCAATGAGGGAAAGGTTGTGCTTGAAGTAATCCTCCACGTTGCGAATGCGCATCACGGTGTCCTCGAACTCGTGGACATTGATGGACAGCTCACGCCGGTTGAACTGGTGCTGGATGAAATCCCGCTCCAGATGATAGGCACCACGGGCGGTGTATTCCTTAATGACATCAATCAGCTTTTCCCGATCCATGATATACACGCCCACGTCGGCGTAATCGCCGGGCTTGGCGGTATAGTTAAGTGCGTAGGAAATGGCACGGCCGTTCTCGTCCACCTGCATGACGGAATTGAAGGGGGCGGTGGAGGAACCGTCCTCACGGGTGGCCACGATGGTCAGGTCGCAGCCGCTCTGGATGTGAGACTCCAGCGCCACACGGTAGTCCATGTTGCAGATCACATAGGCGTTGGCCATCAGGACATAGGGGGTGGTGGAGCTCTGCAGGTAGTTCAGCGCATTGAGCAGTCCGTCCAGCTTGCCCCGCATGGACTGGTTGAAGTTGCCGTTCACGAAGGGGGGCAGGATCATCAGTCCGCCATTTTTACGGTTCAGATCCCATTCCTGGGCATTGGCCAGGTGATCCATCAGGGAGTGGTAGTGCTGTTTGGCCAGCACGCCCACTCTGGTGATGCCGGAATTGACCATGTTGGAGAGGGTGAAATCTACCAGTCGATACCGTCCGCCGAAGGGAATGGCAGCGATATTCCGATCCAGAGTCAGGGCGTTGAGCTCGTCGCTGTGGAACTCAGTGAAAATAATACCAGTCATATTCATATGGATGCGCCCCCCTTAAACGATTTCGTTGGGCTTGATGACGGTGCCCGAAGTGATGGTCTTCTTATGACCCACCACGCTGATGCCCCACTTCTCGCCCACGCAGTTCTCAGGCTTTTCGCCAATGGTCACGTCTTCTTCGATGACGCACTGCTCGCCCACGATGGCATAGTTGATGGTGCTGCCGCTCTTGACCACGGTGTTGGGCATGATCACGGCGCCGGTGAGGGTGGCGCCCGCCTCGATGACGCAGCCGGTGTACAGCACCGAGTTCTCCACCGTGCCGCTGATGTTGCAGCCCTCGGCCACGAAGGAGTTGGTCACCTTGGAGCCGGGGAGCAGACGGCTGGAGGGGCTGGCATAGTTACGGGCGTAGACCTTGAAGCGGGGGTTGCGCATATCCAGCGGATCGTTGGGATCCAGCAGATCCATGTTGGCGTCCCAAAGGCTGCCCAGCGTGCCCACGTCCTTCCAATAGCCCTCGAAGGGGTAGGCGTACATGGGGCGGCCATCCCGCAGGAAGGCGGGGATGACGTTTTTGCCGAAGTCGTTTTCGGATTCGGGGTCGGCCTCATCTGCGATGAGGTACTGCTTCAGGGCCTCCCAGGTGAAGATGTACACGCCCATGGAGGCCTGCAGGCTCTTGGGATTGGCGGGCTTTTCCTCGAAGTCCACAATGGCCTGATTCTCATCGGTGGTCATGATGCCCATTCGGGTGGCATCGTCGGGGCTGACGGTGATGACGGCGATGGTACACTCAGAACCCTTTTCCTTGTGGAACTGAAGCATCTTGTTGTAGTCCATCTTATAGATGTGGTCGCCGGACAGGATGAGCACATACTCAGGGGAGTAACGCTCGATGAAGGGGATGTTCTGATAGATGGCGTTGGCCGTACCCTTGTACCATTCGTTGTGTTTGCTCTTGGTGTAGGGCGGCAGCACATGGGCGCCGCCGAAATTGCGGTTCAGATCCCAGGGCTGGCCGTTGCCGATGTAGTCGTTCAGCTCCAGCGGCTGATACTGGGTGAGGATACCCACGGTATCAATGCCGGAGTTGACACAGTTGGACAGAGAAAAGTCGATGATGCGGTACTTGCCGCCGAAGGGCACGGCAGGCTTGGCGGTATTCTCCGTCAGCACATACAGTCGGCTGCCCTGGCCACCGGCCAGGAGCATGGATATACATTCTTTTTTGCGTTCAATCACAATGAAGCCCCCCAAAAAATTATTTACTTGCTTTCTTTGTCGCTGCTGTGGCGGTTTTACGCTTCGGTGTCTGCTGTCCGTCGGACTTGGCGGCGCCTGCGCCCCGTGTGGCCTTGCGTTCATAGAACACGGTGGACATGGGCGGCAGGGTCAGCTCCACGGAGTAAGGGTGATCGTGCTGCGAGATAGCCTCTGCGGTCACGGGGCACAGCTCGGTGCCGGTGCCACCGTATTTGGCATCATCGCTGGACAAAACGGGGGTGTAGGTGCCCGGTCGTGCCACGCCGATACGGTAGCCCTTGCGCTCCACAGGGCAGAAGTTGCACACTACGATGAGCTCCTTGCCCTTGCTGTCCAGCCGCCGGAAGGAGATGACGCTCTGGGCGTTGTCGTCGCAGGCGATCCACTGGAAGCCCTGCCAGTCGGTATCGTTCTGCCACAGGGCGGTATGCTCCAGATAGAAGTGGTTCAGGTCACGGACGTAGTCCTGCAACTGACGGTGAGAGTCGTACTCCAGCAGGAACCAGTCCAGCTGCTTTTTGAAGTCCCATTCGATAAACTGACCGAACTCGCCGCCCATGAACAGCAGCTTCTTGCCGGGGTGGGTCATCATGTAGCCGTAGAAGGCACGCAGGTTCTGGAACTTCTCCTCATAGCTGCCCGGCATTTTGTTCAGCAGGGAGCATTTGCCGTGCACTACCTCATCGTGGGACAGCGGCAGCACGAAATTCTCCGAGAAGGCGTAGGTGAGGGAGAAGGTGATGTTGTTGTGGCGTCCCTTACGGAACAGGGGGTCGGTGGACATGTAATCCAGCATATCGTGCATCCAGCCCATGTTCCACTTGAAATTGAAGCCCAGCCCGCCGTCATACCCCGGTTTGGTGACCATGGGGAAGGCGGTGGATTCCTCGGCAATCATCAGCGCCGCCGGATCGAAGGTGAGGGCGGCGGCGTTCATGTCCCGCAGGAACTGTACCGCATCCAGATTGATGTTGCCGCCCTCGCGGTTGGCGTGCCACTGGCCGTCCTTGCGGCCATAGTCCAGATAGAGCATGGAGGCCACCGCATCTACCCGGATGCCGTCAATGTGGTACATATCCAGCCAGTACAGCACATTGGAGATAAGGAAGGAGCGCACCTCATAGCGGCTGTAATCAAATACACGGGTGCCCCACTCAGGGTGTTCCTGCATCAGCTTGTCGCGCGGCTCGTAGCAGCAGTCGCCGTCAAATTCGTACAGGCCCTGCTCGTCCTTGGTGAAGTGAGCGCCCACCCAGTCGAGGATAACGCCGATACCGGCGTTGTGGCAGATGTCCACAAACTTCATGAAGTCCTTGGGGGTGCCGTAGCGGGAGGTGGGGGCATAGTAGCCGGTGACCTGATAGCCCCAGGAGGGATCGTAGGGGTACTCGCTCACGGGCAGCAGCTCGATGTGGGTAAATCCCATGTCGGACACATAGCTGACCAGCTCGTTGGCCAGTTCCTCATAGGTGAGGGGGTTGCCGTCCTCGTGGAGCTTCCAGGAGCCCAAGTGAAGCTCATAGATGTTGATGGGATTCTTCAGTTGATTCCTGCGGGCACGGGAACGGCGGTAATTGCCGTCCGTCCACTTGAAGCCGCCCAGATCGTACACCTTGCTGGCTGTCTCAGGGCGGGTGGCGGCGTGAAAACCGTAGGGGTCGGCACGGAACACGAAGCTGCCGTCAGGCCGCTCAATGTAATATTTGTACTCGTCATACATTTGGGCGTTGGGAATAAACTGTTCCCAAATGGAGTCAGTGATCTTATCCATCACAGGGGCGGAGCGATCCCAGCTATTAAAGCTGCCCAGCACCCGCACGCCCCTGGCATGGGGGGCCCAGACACGGAACACATAGCCTTCCTGCCCATCCCGAACCTGTGGATGGCAGCCCATAAAGCGGTAGGCGTCCTGACAGTTACCGGAGCCGAAACGCTCCAGTGCGGTAAAAAGTTGCGCTTGGTCTTTCATGGTGTATATCCTCCAAAATTTCGCCCGGAATGAGAGGGCGGAAGAAGTTGGTACGGTTCCTCTAAATTATACTGCACGGGTATGGCAAAGTCAAGATGCACAAAAACTGAAAGAAGCATTTCTGAGCGTTTGTGTAAAAGTATGTGAACGAAATGGTAGATAATGAGTAAAATTGGACTAAAAACAGGCGCTTTGCCATTTTCAGCAGCATGAAGGAGCCGTAGTGGTGAAACGCCTATTTTTATAACAGAATGTTGGGGCGAGAGAGGTCGAAACCGAGAGGTATGCAAAGTAAGAACTGGCCGAAAACGGTTTCATCGAATCCTGTCGAAATTACCGACATTAAATAATTGAGGTTAATTATGACTGCAAAATTAAATATTGCGCATGACGGAACTTATTGTTTCGAGAAATTTGCTTGCAATATTAAATTATGGAAAGAAATTGAGTATCAGATGGACTTGCAAAAAGTTTAACACACAAATATTATTGTGAAATAAAGCGATAAATATGATTCCTTTCGGTTATGGAAACGGCGTTTTCACAATGTGTGCCGGAGTCTGGCGGCGTACATACTGACTTGTCGGCTTCATTCAACTTTGTTCTGGCTTTGTCTACAGTCCAACTGTAGTTAAGGTTATTTTAAGGGAGGTTAAAAAGTGAAGTATCTGAAGAAGTTTGCTGCGCTGGGCGTTTCGCTTGCCATGGTTCTGTCCATGAGCGTTATGACTACGAGCGCCGCATACGAAGTGGAAGACACTTGGACCGGCACCTGGGAAGACAACTGGACAGGTAGCTGGGACAACAACTGGGGCGGTACCGGTGGAAACACTACCACCCCTGACACCAATCCTACCCCCGATGTGAACGATCCCGGTTACGTTGAGGACACCTGGACCGGCACTTGGGAAGATAACTGGACTGGTACCTGGGAAGACAACTGGACTGGCTCCTGGGATGACAACTGGGGCGGCACCGGTGACGATTCCACCGGCGGCACCACTACTCCCGATGTCAATCCCAACCCCAACCCCAACCCCAATCCCAATCCCAACCCCGATGTGAACGATCCTGGTTATGTTGAGGACACCTGGACTGGCACTTGGGAAGATAACTGGACTGGTACCTGGGAAGACAACTGGACTGGCTCCTGGGATGACAACTGGGGCGGCACCGGTGACGATTCCACCGGCGGCACCACTCCTGACTGGGGCGGCACCACCCCTGATTGGGGCGGCACTACCCCCGACTGGGGCGGCACCGGCGACGGTTCCACCGGCGGCAACTGGTGGGAGAACGACTGGACCGGCGGCACCACTCCTGACTGGGGCGGCACCACTCCTGACTGGGGTGGCACTACTCCTGACTGGGGCGGCAGCGTTCCCAACCCCGGCCCCCCCGACTGGGGTACCGGTGACGATGGCACCACCGACGATGACACAACTGATGACGGCTCCACCGGCGACAGCACCGGCATCTCCAATGAGATGTTTGAGATCAAAGTGGGTCAGGGCGACGGCACTCAGGCTGGCCTGAAGTACTACCTGTACTCTCCTGTAAAGGGCGGCGATGATCAGACTGAGTATCCTGTGCTGATCTGGCTGCATGGTCTGGGTGCAGGCGGCAGCGCTGACTACGCAGCTCTGGACGGCAGCGACGTGAAGAACTTTGCGTCCGAGGCATATCAGTCCTATTTCCCCGAAGGCGGCTGCTACATCGTGGTTCCCCAGAATCCTGAGACGGGCGGCGCTTGGACCAGCATGGGCTGGATGGGCGCGGACTTTACCGGCGTTCTGAACAATGTGATCGATGAGGTTGTCGCCAACAACCAGATCAACGAAAATAAGATCTATATCTCTGGTTATTCTGCGGGCGGTTACATGACTTGGAAGGCCGTTCTGGACCGTCCTGACTTCTATGCCGCGGCTGTGCCCATTTGCCCTGCTTATGCTCCCACCGCTGCGGAGCTGGAAACCGTGAAAGATCTTCCCGTGTGGATGATCAGCGGTAAGCAGGATCCGCTGGTTTCCTACTCCTCCAACGTGGAGGCTGTGTACAACGCTCTGGTCAGCATTTCTAATGCGGATGTTCGTCTGACTGCCTTTGACAATGTGCAGAATCCCGACGGCACTACCGCCGAATCTCAGCATCATGCCTGGGTTCCCGTCACCTACAACCTGACCTTTAATGACGGCACTCTGTATGATGCCCAGAACGGCACTCTGCTGAACTGGCTGGCTGGTATTTCTAAGGGCACTGTGGACACTGATGACGGCGCTACTGATGATGATGTGACCACCGACGACGGCACTACCGACGACGGCACCACCGATGATGGCACCACCAACCCCAACCCCAATCCCGGTCCGAGTTGGGACAACAACTGGGGCGGCGGCACCACTCCCGACTGGGGCGGCACCACTCCTGACTGGGGCGGCACCACTCCCGACTGGGGCGGCACTACCCCCGACTGGGGCGGCACTACCCCCGACTGGGGCGGCACTACCCCCGACTGGGGCGGGAGCGTTCCCAATCCCGGCCCCCCCGACCGGGGCACCCGGGACGACGGCAGCCCCCCTGACGGCACCACC
>JAZNQA010000020.1:0-3483 GCA_045589915.1 Candidatus Enterenecus sp. | reverse complement strand
CCTACGAACCATTTTGCGGGACTGCCGTAGGGGCGGCTCCCAGAGCCGCCCGTTTGACACCTCTCAGTCAGCTTCGCTGACAGCTCCCCTCAAGGGGAGGCTTTTGGACTGCCCATTCATTTTGCATTCTGCATTTCCTGCATTCTGCACTCTCAAATATCCCTCATCCGTCAGCCACCTTCCCCAACGGGGAAGGCTTTTGGGCGGGCCGATGTGGGCATCGGCCCCTACGAACCATTTTTCGGGTCTGCCGTAGGGGCGGCACACTGGGCGGCCCGTTTGACACCTCTCCGCCTCGCTGCGCTCGGCACCTCCCCTCAAGGGGAGGCTTTGGGGCGATCACCCATTCTGCATTCTGAATTCTGCATTTCCCCATCCCTCATCCGTCAGCCACCTTCCCCCAGGGGAAGGCTTTTGGGCGGGCCGATGTGGGCATCGGCCCCTACGAACCATTTTTCGGGTCTGCCGTAGGGGCGGCTCCCAGAGCCGCCCGTTTCACACCTCTCCGCCTCGCTGCGCTCGGCACCTCCCCTCAAGCGGGAGGCTTTGGGGCGATCACCCATTCTGCATTCTGAATTCTGCATTTCCCCATCCCTCATCCGTCAGCCACCTTCCCCCAGGGGAAGGCTTTGATCCATTATCAATTATCCATTCCTAAGGAGAACCAAATGTCTGAACACGATCCCAATCTGAATCAGGAGCAGGAGCAAGCGCAGGAACAGCCCTCCTTCACCCCCGCATCCTTTGAGAAGCGGACGGCGGCGTGGATGGGGCTGGCCTATATGCTCATCATCCTGTTCGCCATCACCTTTTCCATCTTCACCGGCGGCAAGTCCCTCCCCGGCACTGCCCCCCTGCTCCTTGTGCCGGTGGCCGTGGCGGTGGTCATCATCGCCATCTACCGCCAGCGCAAGGGTACCGCCCCCGGCGGTCTGCCCCTGACCATCATCACCCTCATTCTGTGCGCCGTCGCCCTGTTCCTCGGCGTGGTTCTGGGCATCCCCCCGCTGGTGGACGCCCTGCGCCACGCCTTCGCCTGAGGTGACCGCCATGCGGGAACTGATCGCCGTCGGTCTGGACGAGTTGGGTCTGTCCGGCTCCGTCCCCGCCCACAGCTCCGAGCTGCTGGAGCGGTACGGGCAGATGCTCATGGAGCAGAACAAGGTGATGAACCTCACCGCCATCACCGAGCCTAAGGACGTGGCCACCCTCCATATGCTGGACTGCGCCCCCCTGCTGGACTGCGCCCGTATGCAGGGCAAGTCCCTCATCGACGTGGGCACCGGAGCGGGCTTCCCCGGCATGGTGCTCAAGCTGCTCACCCCCTCCCTGAATGTCACCCTGCTGGACAGCCTACAAAAGCGGCTGGACTGGCTGGACACCGTGGCGGCGGAATTGGGGGTGGAGGGGCTGACCACCATCCACGGCCGTGCCGAGGAGGCGGGATGCGACCCCGCCCTGCGGGAGCGGTTCGACTTCGCCACCGCCCGTGCCGTGGCTGACCTGCGGCTGCTGTGCGAGCTGTGCCTCCCCTTCGTGAAGGTGGGAGGGCGGTTCCTCGCCATGAAGAGCGTGGACTGCGCCGCCGAGCTGGAGGGTGCCGCCCACGCCATCGAACTGCTGGGCGGCAAGGTGGCAGGATACCACGATTACACCGTGCCCCACACCGATGTAACCCATCGTGTGGTGGTCATTGACAAGGTGTCCCCCACCCCCTCCAAATACCCCCGCCGCTGGGCCAAAATTCAAAAAAGCCCATTATAAGGGTTTTCTCTGGTAATATATACGATTTTTGTTGCCAAAACCTTGGTTTCATGGTATGATTTTTTATGTATCGGAAGGAGGCCGCCTATGGGCACAGCCGTCATGATCACTTCGGGCAAGGGTGGTACGGGAAAAACCTCCCTCACCGCCGGTGTGGCCTCCTGTCTGGCAGCGCTGGGCAAGCGGGTGCTGTGCATTGATCTGGACATCGGTCTGCGCAATCTGGACATTGCTCTGGGCCTGTCCGACCGGGCCGTGATGGATTTCAGCGATGTGATGGAGCGGCGCTGCCCGCTGCTGTCCGCCGCCGTGGAACACCCCGACATTCGGGGCCTCTACCTGCTCACCGCCCCCCTCACCCTGCCTCAGCCCGATGTGGAAAAGTTCTGCACTCTGGTGGAGGAAGCCTGCGACTGCTTCGACTTCGTGTTTATGGATTCCCCTGCCGGTCTGGGGGACGGGTTCCAGCTTGCCATGGCTGCCGCCCACCGCGCCGTTCTGGTTTCCGCCACCGACCCCGCCGCCCTGCGGGATGCACAGCGCACCGTGGGCGAGCTGGTGAGCAAGGTGGAGGAGCTCCATCTGGTGATGAACCGGGTGCAGCCCCGTCTTATGGGCAAGCTGCGCACCTCCATCGACTACGCCATGGACACCGCCGGTCTGCCCCTGCTGGGGGTGGTGCCGGAGGATCAGTCCGTCACCATCGCCTCCATGAGCGGCGTGCCGCTGGTGCTGCTCACCTACAAGGGCGCCGCCCCCGCCTACCTGAACATTGCAAAGCGCCTGATGGGGCAGCGTGTCCCCCTGCTTCGTATCCGATGACTGTTTTCAGAAAGGATGATCTGCCATGAACATCGCCCTGATGAGCCACGACAACAAGAAGGAATTGATGGTGCAGTTCTGCATCGCCTACTGCGGCATTCTGTCCAAGCACACCGTGTGCGCCACCAGCCGCACCGGCCGTCAGGTGGCGGAGGCCACCGGTCTGCCCGTGCAGCTCTTCCTGTCCCACGCCCACGGCGGCAGCCAGCAGATCGGCGCCCGCATCGCCTATGACGAGATCGACATGGTGCTGTTTTTCAATGACCCCAACTCCGACGAGCTGGCTCAGGATCTGCAGTACATCATCGGTCTGTGCGACCAGCACAATGTCCCCTTCGCCACCAACGCCGCCACCGCCGAGATGCTCATCCACGGTCTGGCACGGGGCGATCTGGACTGGCGTGAGCTCATCAAGCCCTCCACCCCGCTGAAGGTGTGACCCCAAACTGAATAACCGCCGCAGAGATGCCGGATGAGTACCCATCCGTCCACTGTTCCAGAGAAAAGCGCCACAGGCTGGGAGCGCTTGCAGCAGGAGATGGGGAAGACACCGGCGGAGCGGGCCCGGAGACGGGTGCGGTCCCCTTCCCGCAACAGAAGGCAAAAGGGCGGAGCTTCCTCCGCCGAATGTGGGTGGCACCACGAAGTGTTGTATGACAATGCTCTCGTCCCATAGCCGGGGCGGGAGTGTTTGTTTTTTGGCGTTTTTTCATGGTGCGCTGTGGGGGCTGCCGCCTTCGGCGGCCCAAATCAAACGTGAGACCTTCATCTGCAAAGACCGCCGAGGGCGCCGGTCTCCACAGGTGTTGCTGGTGGTCCGGCGTAGGGGCCGGGTTGCCCGGCCCGCTCAAAGCCCCCTTTGTAGGGGCCGCACACCCGGGCGGCCCTAAAGCCTTC
>JAZNQA010000019.1:0-43411 GCA_045589915.1 Candidatus Enterenecus sp. | reverse complement strand
AGTTACAGCCGTGGGCGATGTTGGCGAAGGGGCCGCCGTGGACGAGAGCGGGGGTGTTCTCCAGCGTCTGCACCAGATTGGGCTTGATGGCGTCCTTCAGCAGGGCGGCCATGGCGCCCTGAGCCTTCAGGTCGGCGGCGGTGACGGGCTTGTCGTCGTAGGTGTAGCCCACGATGATGCGGGCCAGCCGCTCCTTCAGATCCTTCAGGCTGGTGGCCAGACAGAGCACCGCCATGATCTCGGAGGCCACGGTGATGTCAAAGCCGTCCTCACGGGGCACGCCCTGCATCCGGCCGCCCAGACCGTTGATGATGTTGCGAAGCTGGCGGTCATTCATGTCCACGCAGCGCCGCCAGGTGATCTTCTTCACGTCGATGCCCAGCGCATTGCCCTGCTGAATGTGGTTGTCCAGCATGGCGGCCAGCAGGTTGTTGGCGGCGCCGATGGCGTGGAAGTCGCCGGTGAAGTGGAGGTTGATGTCCTCCATGGGCACCACCTGGGCATAGCCGCCGCCGGCAGCGCCGCCTTTTACGCCGAACACCGGGCCGAGGGAGGGCTCACGCAGGCAGAGCAGCACGTTCTTGTCCAGCTTGCTCAGGGCATCGGCCAGACCCACAGAGGTGGTGGTCTTGCCCTCACCGGCGGGAGTGGGGTTGATGGCGGTGACCAGGATCAGCTTGCCCTTTCGGGGCTGGTCACGCAGGGGAGTGATGTCAATCTTGGCCTTGACCTTGCCGTAGTGCTCCAGCAGCTCTGCGTCGATGCCGGCCCGTGCCGCCACCTCGCTGATGGGGAGCATGACTGCGCTTTGAGCGATCTCAATGTCGGTTTTCATGAACAAGTCCTCCTCAATTTCGATGTGCACCCAAACAAAAAGGGCGCACTACATAAGATAGTGCGCCCAGACGGTCGGCAATCAGGCGCAGCAGCGCCGCTGTACTCCACGTGGTCGCTCCACTTCCGTCAGTCATACAGCATATTTAGTGTATCACGGGGCGCAGCTTCCGTCAAGAGTATACGTTCTGTATTTTCCTGCATTTTCGACCCCTTTTTTGAGGAAAAGCACCACGGCATTTCAAGGGTTACAGGGCGTGGAATCGGGTGACATAACAGACGGTGTAATTTTGACTACAAAGAGTTATCCACAATTTCCACAGAGTTTTCAACAAGGATGAAACCACTTGCGCCCAACAGGTTCAGAGATGATAACAATTTTTTGTCAATCGCTGTATCCCGAACTTTCACAGATGAAAGTGCCGTAATTAGTTTACATAACGATGGCGCACCGATCAGCCCCTGGAAATATCCAGACTGGCCTTGGCGTTCAGCTCCCAACCGGCGGTCTTACCCGCCAGATATTCGTAATAGCCCTGACATCCAATCATCGCCGCATTGTCGCCGCACAGGGACAGGGGGGGCAGCCACAGCCTGGCTCCGGCGGCTTGACAGGCGGTCTCCAGATCGGCACGGATGCGGCTGTTGGCGGCCACGCCGCCCGCCACGGCAATCTTGTTGTAGCCCAGCATGGTGTTGGCCTCCATCACCCGTGGGATGAGAGAGTCGGACACGGCGGCGGCGAAGGAGGCGGCCAGATCGTGGAGGTTGAGCTCCTCGCCCTTCTGCTGGGCGTTGTGGATGGTGTTGAGCACGGCGGTCTTGAGTCCGGAGAAGGACATATCCAGCGGATGGTCGGCCACATGGGCACGGGGGAAGGTGTACGCCTTGTCGTTGCCACCCTGAGCCATCCTGTCCATGGGGCCGCCGCCGGGGTAGCCCAGACCCAGCACCCGTGCGGTCTTGTCAAAGCATTCGCCTGCGGCATCGTCACGGGTGCCGCCCATGACCTCAAAGTGGGTGTAGTCCTTCACGTCCACCAGAGCGGTGGTACCACCGGATACGCACAGACAGAGGAAGGGGGGCTCCAGATCGGCGTGGGCGATGTAGTTGGCTGCGATGTGACCCCGCACATGGTGCACGGGGATAAGGGGCACGCCCAGGCTGAAGGCCAGCGACTTGGCGAAGGACACCCCCACCAGCAGCGCACCGATGAGACCGGGGGCATAGGTGACCGCCACGGCGTCGATGTCCGCCTTGGACAGTCCGGCCTGCCGCAGGGCCTCATCCGCAAGGCCGGAGATGGCCTCCACGTGCTTGCGGGATGCAATCTCGGGCACCACGCCGCCGTAAATGGCGTGCATATCGGCGGAGGATGCGATGACGGAGGACAGCACCGTGCGGCCGTCCTTTACCACAGCAGCGGCAGTTTCGTCACAGGAGGATTCAAAGGCAAGGATAATCATGCAATCACACTTTCTGACTCAAGGTGTCCACGCCGCTGCCAGCGCACGATAGTGCGCCGCACCGGGTGGTGCGTAAATTCGGAGCGAAGCGAAGAATTTCCGCAGGGCGGATTCACTCCGCCCGAGGATCAAAATCAAATAGGGCCCCCCGCAAAACGTGTTACATTTTGTGGGGAGCGGCAGTTTCGTTACAGGAGGATTCAAAGGCAAGGATAATCATAGGGAACACCTCTTTGGTGGAGATTTAAGAATGGAAGTTGCGGGTCATGAGCACGGCATCCTCTTTGGGATCGTCATAATAGTTCTTCCGCCGACCCGCTTCGGAAAAGCCGTGCTTGGCGTACAGGGCAATGGCGGGGGCATTGGAGGCACGTACTTCCAGCGTAAGGAAGGCCAGCTTAGCTTGCCCAAACCGTACAAAGGCGGCGATCAGCTCGTCAGCGATGCCCTGACGGCGGCAGGTCTCCGCCACCGCCACGTTGTTGATGTACCCCTCATCCAGCACGGTCTGCAATCCGGCATAGCCCAGCACCGTGCCATCCTCTCCCTCCGCCACGATGATGACGGCGGAATCGTTCCACAGCTCGTTTTGGAGCATCTGCTCGCTCCACGGATGGGAGAAGCAGGCCCGCTCCAGAGCGGCGATCTGAGGGATGTGCTCCATGGTCATGGGAACCAGCTTATAGTTCATACAAATTCTCCTCTGCCCAGGTCAGGGCGCTGTGAAATCGGGCGGCCATCACCGGGTCAGGCCATTGGGTCAGCCCCCGCTGCGCCCATGCGTGGAGCTGCTCCATGAGCCGCTCCCGATGGGGGCGCAGCTCATCCAGAAAGGTGCGGCACACCGTGGCACGCACTTCCGGCGGGGTGTGGTTGATGAGCCCTGCCAGAGCGGCGGCATAGTCAAAATAGGGGTCTCCCGGTCGGGCCTCCCCAAAGTCGATGACGGCAATGGAGCCGTCGTTGACCTCCACCATATTCCACAACCCCAAATCCCCGTGGATGAGGCCGAGGTCTGCCAGCGCATGGGTCAGCTCTGCCACGGTGCGGGCGATGGCGGCGGGCACGCCGGGGCGGATGGGGTCAGGCCGGTTTCCGGGGAGGAAACGCTGCACCTGATACCATTGCCCGCCCTGCTCCGCCATGGGCTGACCGTCCACGGTGACGAGGATGGGGGCGGTGCGGTGGAAGCCCTGTTGGGACAGGTGGCAGTAGATGCGCCATTCCAGCTCCCCCTGCCCCTCGTCCCGCAGGGTGCGCAGCAGGTAGGAGCTGTCCTCGCCGTCCAGCCGCCACACCTGCGCCGCCGTGTTGGGACGTAGCGGGGTGACGGCGTGGATGTGGGAGAGGGCATAGCGGGCGCACAGGGCGGCAACGTCCATGGTCAGTGCGCCTCCGCCCATGTCTTGCCCACCTTGGCGTCGGCGGTGAGGGGTACGGACAGCGCCGCCACCCCCTCCATCTCACGGGTGAGGATGGCACGGACAGCGTCCGCCTCCTGCTCAGGACATTCCACGATGAGCTCGTCGTGGACCTGAAGCACCAGCCTGGCAGCAAGTCCGGCCTGCCGCAGGGCTTCGTCCACCCGCAGCATGGCCAGCTTGATGATGTCGGCGGCGGTGCCCTGAATGGGCATATTGAGGGCCACCCGCTCACCAAACGAGCGGGTATTGAAGTTGGAGGACTTCAGTTCGGGCAGCCAGCGGCGGCGGCCGTACAGGGTGGACACATAGCCATCCGTCCGGCCCTGCTCCACCACGCCGTCCATATAGGCGCGCACGCCGGCGTAGTGGCCAAAGTACTTATCCATATACTCCTTGGCTTGCGCCACCGAAACATGGAGGTCGTCCGACAGGGAGAAGGCGGAGATGCCGTACACGATGCCAAAGTTCACCGCCTTGGCGGTGCGGCGCATCTCGGCGGAGACGGCGGCGGTGTCCACCCCGAACACTTGGGAGGCGGTGACGGTATGAATGTCCACGCCGCCACGGAAGGCGGCGATCATCGCCCCATCCCCCGACATATGGGCCAGCAGCCGCAGCTCGATCTGGGAGTAGCCCGCATCCACCAGCACGCAGCCGGGAGCGGCGGTGAACATCCGGCGCATTTCCGCCCCCAGCGGGGTTCGCACCGGAATGTTTTGCAGGTTGGGCTCGGTGGAGGACAGCCGTCCCGTGGCGGTGACGGTGTTCTGGAAGCTGGTGTGGATGCGCCCGTCGGGGGCGATGACCTTGCCCAGCCCCTCCACATAGGTGGAGTTCAGCTTGGAGAGCTGACGGAACTCTAAGATGTGGTCGATGATCTCGTGGCGGGAGCGCAGCTTTTCCAGCACCTCGGCGTTGGTGGAGTAGCCCGTCTTGGTCTTTTTCACCGGGGGCAGACCCAGCTTGTCAAACAGAATGTGACCCAACTGCTGGGTGGAGTTGATGTTGAAGCTCTCGCCCGCCAGATTGTAGATGGTCTCCCGTTCCCGGTTGATGCCTTCGGTGAGCATCTCACCGAACTGAGACAGGGCCATCCGATCCACCAGCACCCCCGCCCGCTCCATGCGGGCCAGCACGGGGCACAGGGGCAGGTCGATGTCATAAAAGGCCTGCTCCAGCCCCAGCTTCTTCAGCTTGGCCTTTTGCTCGGCATACAGCAGCTCGATGAGGGCGGTGTGGCTCAGCCATGCAGCCAGCGGCAGGGTGGAGTCGGCCAGAGGACCGAAGGCATCCTCCTCCTGATAGACCGCAGCTTTGGGCACCTCAAAATTGAAGTAGCTCACCGACAGCTTTTCCGGCTCATAGCTGCCATCGGTGGGGGAGAGGAGGTAGGCGGCAATGGCGGTGTCAAACACGAAGCCGTCCAGCGGCAGCCCCTCGTCCAGCAGCTTTCCCATGAGGGATTTGACATCGTGGGTGACCTTTTTGATGTCAGCGGAAAAGAAACTCCGCAGAAAGTCGTTGTAGCAGTCCAGCCGGTCGGCCAGAAAGACGGCGGCACGGCCCTGCTGTCCGCCCCCAAATTCCACGCACACGCCGTTCAGGTCGGGCAGGGCCACAAAGGAGACATGGTCACGCCCCTGAAAGAGGGTGAGCAGCTCCTCCATGCGGCCACTCTCGGTGACAAACTCGCTGTCGCAGGTGGCGGCGACGGCTTCCTTCTGCTCCACCGCCCCGTGGGGGGAGAGCTTCAGCTTGTCAATGAGCTTGGCAAACTCCAGCCGCAGCAGGATGTCGTACAGCGCAGGCTCGTTCCAACTGCGGCGGGCAGCGTCCTCAGGCCGGAAATCCAGGGGGGCATCGCAGCGGATGGTAGCCAGATTGTAGCTCATGCGGGCATCGGTCTCACCCTCGGTGAGCTTTTTCAGCATGGCGGGCTTGGCGTCGATGTCGGGCAGCCTGGCATAGATGGCGTCAATGGACTGGTACTGCCCGATGAGTGCCATGGCGGTCTTTTCACCCACCCCCTTCACGCCGGGGATGTTGTCCGAGGTGTCCCCCATGAGGGCCTTCAGATCGATCATATGGATGGGGTCGAAGCCGTACTGTTCCCGAAAGGTGTCGGGGGTCATGGCCTTGGTGGTGGTCTGCCCCATGCGGGTGGTGACCAGCTTGACGGTGGTGTGCTCGTCGATGAGCTGGAGGGAGTCCTTATCGCCTGTGACGATAACGGTGGTGCCGCCCTCGGCCTCGTTGATGCGTGCCATGGTGCCCAGCAGGTCATCCGCCTCCCAGCCCTCCAGCTCATAGCGGCGGATGTTCATGGCATCCAGCACGTCCTTGAGCACCGGCATCTGGGCGGCCAGCTCCTCCGGCATCCCCTTGCGCTGGGCCTTGTAGCCCTCATAGGCCAGATGGCGGAAGGTGGGGGCACGCAGGTCAAAGGCCACCGCCAGCCCCTCCGGCTGCTCCTCATCCAGCAGCTTGAGCAGGATGTTGAGGAAGCCGAAAATGGCGTTGGTGGGCAGCCCGTCCCGTGTGGACAGGTTCTGGCTCACGCCGTAGAAAGCACGGTTGACGATAGAATTGCCGTCAATGACCATCAGTTTCATAGGGAATACCTCCCAGCATTGCACAAACGCACGAATTCTTATTCTGACAGTATACCATTTTTGCCCGCAGCAGGCAAGGTTTGGCGCGGCAAAAAACCGTCACCCACCGACGGGTGCGGAATAAACTGAATTGAGGACGGTGAGTTCGGGACAGGAGGTTTGTTATGCTGCGTACAAAGAACATCTGGGTGGTGGGGGGCGACCCCCGCCAGGCGGCGCTGGCGGCGCTGTTGGCTGACGATGGACACGGGGTACATACCTTTGCCATGGAGCAGGGTGAGGGCGTGACGGACGAGGACAGTCTGGCGGGCATTGACCGGGCGGACTGCGTCATCCTGCCCCTTCCCGCCACGGCCGCAGGGGGGCGGCTCAACACCCCCTTGTCAGACGGTGTGTATCAGCTTGCAGAGATCTTGGATGCCCTCCGTCCCGGACAGTTGGTGTGCGCCGGCATGGCCGATCCGCTGCTGGAGCGTCTGACGGCGGAGCGGGGACTGGTTCTCCACGACTATTTTGCCCGTGAGGAGCTGGCGGTACTCAACGCTATCCCCACCGCCGAGGGTGCCATCCAGATCGCCATGGAGGAGCTGCCCATCACCCTCCATGATGCACGGGTGCTGCTGGTGGGCTTCGGGCGGCTGGGGCGTGCCCTGGCGCCCCGCCTCATCGGGCTGGGGGCCCACGTGTGGGCGGCTGCCCGCAGCCACACCCAGCGGGCGCTGGCCGAAAGCATGGGGGTGAGCACCGAGGGGGTGGAGCGGCTGCGGGACTGGCTGTGCGGCTATGACCTGGTGATCAACACCGTGCCCGCCCCCTTGCTGGGCATGGAGGAGCTGGCCGCCATGAAGGAGGGGGCGCTGGTCATTGACCTGGCCTCCCGTCCCGGCGGCGTGGATATGGCGGCAGCCGCCACGCTGGGGGTACGGGTCATCTGGGCCCTGTCCCTGCCCGGCAAGGTGGCCCCCGTCACCTCCGGACGCTATATCAGGGACACCGTCTATCACATGATGGAAGAGTTAGGAGTGTGACTATGGAGCAACTAAGCATAGGATTTGCCTTTTGTGGCTCCTTTTGCACCATGATGAGGGCGCTGGATGCGCTGGAGCAGCTTGCCGGTCAGTACGGGCAGGTGTATCCCATCGTGTCGGAAACGGTGGCTGCCACCGATACTCGCTTTGGCAACGCCCACGATTTTATGCGGGAGATGGAGCGCATTTGCGGCAGGCGGGTCATTTCCACCATCGCCGCCGCCGAGCCCATCGGCCCCAAGAAGCTGCTGGATGTGCTGATCATTGCCCCCTGCACCGGCAACACGCTGGGCAAGCTGGCCAACGGCATTACCGATACCGCCGTCACCATGGCGGCCAAGGCGCATTTGCGCAATGGGCGGCCTGTGGTCATCGCGCTGGCCTCCAACGACGGCCTGAGCGGAGCGGCCCGCAATGTGGGTACCCTGCTGGGGCGGAAGAATTACTATTTTGTCCCCTTCCGGCAGGATGACCCCCAGGGCAAGCCCCATTCGCTGGTATCCGACTTTGGCCGCATCGGGGAGAGCGTGCAGGCGGCGCTGGAGGGCAGGCAGCTCCAGCCCCTGCTGCTGGGGCCGGCGTAAGCGGGAAAATCCCCGGCGAGTGGCCCTCGCCGGGGATTTTTATCAGATTGCGGGGTTGCAAAGCGGCGAAAAGAGGGCTATAATGATAGAACAGCATGTCCCAAACCAAGGAAAAAGGAAGTGAAAGGCGTCGTGACAGGCGATCCTAACAGTCGAAGTTGTACATGTCTTTTGCGGCGCACCTGCTGAGGAAGCTCCTTTGTCTGCCTGTGCGTCCGCAGCTCCATGCTCATGGAGCAATCAGAAAAGCGGAACCGCACGGGCGTTTTTTATGCACGCTCCTGACCGGTTCGGGAAAGGTGTGAAAAGCTATGCTGACCATTCATAAGACCGTGGATGGCAAGATGACCCCGCTGGACTCCGTGGAGGACGGCTGCTGGGTCAACCTGATCTATCCCAGCGAGGACGAGCTGAAAACCGTATCCGCCATTTTGGGCGTGGAGCCCTCCTTCCTGCGGGCTGCGCTGGACGAAGAGGAGACCTCCCGTATCGAGAGCGAGGACGGACAGACACTGATCATCGTGGATACCCCTGCCATGGAGCAGGATGAAACAGGCGTGGTCTATTCCACCCTGCCTCTGGGCATCATCGTGACGGAGCGGCACATCATCACCGTCTGCCTGAAGGAGACGTCGGTGGTGCGGGATCTTCAGGACGGGCTGGTCAAGGATGTGCGCACCCAGCAGCGTACCCGGTTCATCCTGAACATCCTGCTGCTGGTGGCCAAACGCTACCTGAAATACCTGCGTCAGATCGACAAGATCTATAATCACATGGAGCGCCGGCTCAATAAGTCCCAGAAAAACGAAGAACTGATCCAGCTCATGGATCTGGAAAAATCACTGGTCTACTTCAATACCTCCCTGAAGGCCAACGAAGTCACGCTGGAGAAGATCCTCCGTGGCCGCATCGTCACCCTGTATGAGGAGGATCATGACTTGCTGGAAGACGTGCTGATCGAGGTGCGTCAGGCCATCGAGATGGCTCAGATCTACTCCTCCATCATTTCCAGCACCATGGATGCCTTTTCCTCCATCATCTCCAACAACCTGAACGTTATCATGAAGGTGCTGACCTCCATCACCGTTCTGCTCACGATCCCCAACATCATTTTCAGCTTCTACGGCATGAATGTGGCGGGGCTGCCCCTTGCCCGATTCTTCTGGGTGCCCATTCTTGTCTCTGTGGTTGCCATTGCGGTGGTGGCCATCGTGCTGAAAAAGAAAGACTTGTTCTGAAAGACCACCGGGGCTGCGCCATGGCGCAGCCCCGGTGATTTTGTTTTGACATGGCGTAGGGCAAGGGCTCTGCCCTTGCCGAACCAGATGAAAGCCGGTAGGGGCGGTCTGCGGTCGCCACAGACAAACATTTGCGTAGGGGCCGATGCCCACATCGGCCCGTACAGGGGCTTTCGCCGTCTGCGGACGGCGGGACGCTCCGCTGGGGTGGCTTTCTCTCACGCAAGAGAAAGTCACCAAAGAGTGCGCATAAGGGTTGCACCCTTATGTATCCTGCCGGTTCAAGCCCTTTAGCAAGAACCATTCAGTTCCGGCGCTGAGGTAAAGGGATCGCCCACACTCCTTGCGCCGCTCATCGCTCATGCTCAATTGTTAGAACACCAGCATCTTAGGCTCATGCGCCTAATCAGGCGTTGTCTTGATAGCTTGGCACCCTAACACAGTAGGCACGAAGCGGCTGAGCGGCTAAAGCGCAGAGACAATGCGGCTTGCCTCACGCCGATGATAGACTGCTGCACCAATTCCACACCCCGTAAAAATGGGGTTCTTAGGGGTGAAATTTTGAGAGCCGATGTCACGCCTTTTGTGACAAGGCGAACCAATTTCATCCCCTAAGTCGGCCTTTGCCTACTTTCGTCCGAGTACGAAAGTAGGCCGCCGGAGGCCGTGCCACCTTCCCCAAGGGGAAGGCTCGTAGGGGCCGCACACCGGGCGGCCCGTTATGGTTCGTGGGGGTTTGCATGAGCCTGATAGATTTCTTGCCCCAGCGCTGCCATCCGCTGCCGCAGGGGATGAGGCGAGAGGATCTCCACTCCTGTACCGAAGGAGAGCAGGTAGCCGTACAGCCATGGTTCCTCCGGGAACACCGCCTCCACCAGCAGAGAGCCGTCGGGCTGGAGGGTGATGCAGCTTCGGTCGAACTCGTCGTACACCCGATAGGCCATATGGGAGGGGAAGCGCAGACGGGCCTCCACCCGAAACAGGGGAGGGATGTCCCCCACGAACCCGATGTCCGGCGGGTCTAACCGGCGGTGGAACACCTCCCCGTCGGTCTCCAGCGACAGGATGCGGGACAGACGGAAGGTGCGGTACTCCTCCCGCTCCAGATCAAAGGCCTGCAAATACCACCCCTGCCCCTTGAACACCAGACGGGCAGGCAGCGCCTGGCGGGGCATGGTGCCCCCACGGGAGCTGGCATAGGTGAAGCGGACGGTGCGCCGCCCAAGGATGGCCTGTTTGAGGCGGTGGAAGGTTTCGCTGTCCCACTGGGAGGCACCCCAACGGGAGAGGTTGATCTGGAGCCAGTTGTCCTCGCTGCGGCGGAACAGGGCGGACAGCTTGGTGAGGGTCTGGCTGTCCCCTTGATCCGGCATACTTTGCAGGGCGGTGAGGAGCTGCCGCTGTTCCTCCTCGGTAAAGGCGGCACGATCCAGCACATAGCCCTCCATCAGCGCCACGCCGCCCCCTTTGCCCTGAGCGGTGTACACCGGCACGCCGGCGGCGGAGAGTGCGTCTACATCCCGATAAACGGTGCGCACCGAGACCTCCAGCGCCTCGGCCAACTGCTCGCAGGTCATGCGTCCCCGCTCCAGCAGCAGATCAATCAGTTGAACCTGTCGGTCAGCAGACATGGCGGCACCTCCTTTTTCTTTATGATACCAGCCTGCCGCAAGGATGTAAATGGAAAACGCCCGATTTCGTGTGAAATCGGGCGTTTGGTGCTTGGTGGAAGATTAGGCCAGCTTGCTCTTGGCCAGCTCGGTGAGCTGGGTGAAGGCGGCCTTGTCGTTGACGGCCAGCTCGGCCAGCATCTTGCGGTTGATCTCCACGTTGGCCAGCTTCAGGCCGTGCATGAAGGTGGAGTAGTTCATGCCGTTCATCTTGCAAGCGGCATTGATGCGGGCGATCCAGAGCTGACGGAAGTCACGCTTCTTCAGCTTGCGGCCGGTGTAGGCGTACTGCAGGGACTTCATCACCTGCTCGTTAGCCATCTTGTAGTGCTTGCTCTTGGCACCCCAGTAGCCCTTGGCCAGCTTGAGGATCTTATTTCTTCTCTTACGGGTCATCATTGCGCCCTTGACTCTTGCCATTGTTGTTCAGCCTCCTATGTTGAGTAAATCAGAAATCAATTATTTGTAGGGGATCATGCGCTTGACGGTCGCCTCGTTGGTGACGTCGGCATAGGCGCCCTTGCGGAGGCCTCTCTTCAGCTTGGTGGTCTTGCCGTGACCGTTGAGCAGGTGGCGCTTGTTGGCGTGGGCACGCTTCACACGGCCGTTCTTGGTCAGCGCAAAACGCTTCTTAGCGCCGCTGTGGGTTTTGATCTTAGGCATGGTAGTTATCTCCTTTTCAGTTTGATGGCGGCGGCAGATGCCGCAGGGGAATTACTTGTTGGTCTTGCTGGACTTGGCAGACAGGAAAATGCTCATGTTGCGGCCTTCCAGCTTGGGCTCCTTGTCCATCACGGCCAGATCGGTGCACTGGGCGGCAAAGTCCAGCAGCAGGTTCTTGCCGATGTCGGTATGAGCCATCTCACGGCCACGGAAGCGGACGGTCACCTTCACCCGGTTGCCTTCGGAGAGGAACTTCTGAGCGTTGCGCAGCTTGGTGTTGAAGTCGCCCACGTCGATGCTGGGGGACATACGAACTTCCTTCACTTCCACCACGTGCTGGTTCTTCTTGGCTTCCTTTTCCCGCTTGGCCTGCTCGAACTTGAACTTACCGTAGTCCATGATCTTGCACACGGGGGGCACGGCGTTGGGAGAGATCTTTACCAGATCCAGCCCGGCCTCGTCAGCGTGACGCTGTGCCTCGGCTGCGGACATGACACCCAGCTGACCGCCGTCAGCACCGATGAGGCGCACCTCACGGTCGCGGATTTCTTCGTTGATTTGATGAGCCGTACTTGCTATGGTCACGCACCTCCTAAAACAAAAACGTGAGCGCATGAAAGCACCCACGTCCACAACAAAAAACGCACAAAATCTGCGTGTTTTTCACCATGTTAACCCCTTCGCTCCTGCTGGGGGTGAGGACGGCGGTGCCATTCCTGCTTTGTTTTGCTTGAGTAGTATACCAGAGAGAGTCTTTGATGTCAACAGGAAATTGCAAGATTTTTCAGAGTTTCAGCCGGGTGGCCCCCTGTTCCGGATGGTTGAGATCCAGCAGCAGGATGTCCAGCCCCTGATCCATGGCGTAGTTGAGGGTGTACATGGTGCCTCCCGGCGTGCCGTCAAAGGCGGCGAGGATGGCGGAGGAGCGGTCTACCATATACCGATCCCGCCGGTGCATACACCAGCGGTCATAGTTCTGCTGCACGATCGTCTCCACATCGCAGGCGTCCAGTACCCGCCGCCAGCGCTTCTGTTCCTCCGGCCACCAGCGGTCTGCCTGGCTGGGGCAGGGGACGGCCCCCTCCAGCGTCACCGACGGATAGCGCTCCTTCAGCTCCAGCACCGCCTCGGCAAAGTACAGGTCAGCCCCCTGCGCCATGCCGGAAATGAAGTGCCGCCAGCCCCGAAGATACAGCCCTTCCAGCTCCTGCAGGATGCTCCCCTTCAGCGCCACACAGCGGGGGTCACGCTCGTCCCGGCCCCAGGGCAGCTTGTCCGGCCGGTGACCGGTGAAACAGCAGGTATGCTCCTTTGCCATGGACATAAGACCCCCTCCTTTCTTGCCTCCTATTCTAACCCATACCATGCCCACCGTCAAGAGAATAGTAGAACATAAGTTCGACAAAATTCGACTTGCAATTTGGGCGGCGGCTGGTATAATGGGGTGGAGAAACAATTGGATACCATGTCTTCAGGGCGGGGTGAAATTCCCCACTGGCGGTACAGTCCGCGAACTGCGAAAGCAGCCGACCCGGTGAAACTCCGGGACCAACGGTATAGTCCGGATGGAAGAAGATGTGCAGCTCCTCCATGGCAGTTGTTGCACCTGTTGGCATTGGCTTTTCAGGTGTTTCAATCTGACACTGGAGGTATTTTTTATGCTGGAAAGTCTGAAGACCCTTTGGGCGGCCGTGCAGGAGAATGTCATGTTCCTGCTCATGTGCCTGCTCATCTTTGTGGGGCTGTTTGTGGTGGCCATGCTGCTGGAGCGGCTCTGGCTCAAGCCACCCCGCCGCTCCGCTGCCCGCCGTGCGGCCTACATCGGCATCTTCGCCGCCATGGCAGCGGTACTGATGTATTTCGAATTCTCCCTCCCCTTTGCCCCTGCCTTTTATCAGATCGACCTGAGTGAGGTGCCGGTGCTCATCTGCTCCTTCTCCATGGGGCCGGTGTCCGGCGTGGTGTGCGAGCTGGTGAAGATCATCCTGAAGCTGCTGCTCAAGGGCACTTCCACCGCCTTCGTGGGCGACTTCGCCAACTTTGTGATCGGCTGCTCCTTTGTGCTGCCTGCCACCATTGTGTATCACCGCTTCAAGAGCAAAAAGGGCGCTTTGGCGGGCATGGCCACCGGCACCGCCGTGATGACGGTGTTCGGTAGCCTGTTCAACGCCGTCTATCTGCTGCCCGCCTTCTCTGAGCTGTACGGTATGCCGCTGGAGGCCATTATCGGCATGGGTACCAAGGTCAACGGCGCCATCAACAGCGTGTCCACTTTGGTGCTGTTTGCGGTGGTCCCGTTCAATTTGTTGAAGGGTGTGGTGGTGTCACTGCTCACCTTCCTGCTGTACAAACGCATCGAGCGGCTGCTGCGAATGCGGTAACATCCCATCAAAACAGGGTATCTGCTCCGTCAGATACCCTGTTTTCATCGGGACGGAACGGAAGAATGCACAAAGGAGGGTGCGGGGCGGCGTGCAGTTCCGTGGAAACGTGCGTTTTTTTCGGTGCTATTGCTTTTGTTTAAGTTGTATATTATAATTACCCTCGGAGTTATGCGTTTTTTAAGCAAAAGGTGAATGGAGAAAGAGGAGAAATTCATGAAAAGAATACTGGATGCTGTTGTCAGCCTCATCGCAATCTTGGTTCTGATCCCGGTCTGGCTGATCCTGAGCCTGCTGATCGTCATCGACTCTCCCGGCCCGATCCTGTTCAAGCAGAAGCGGGTGGGAATACATAAGCGCCATTTCAACATTCTGAAGTTCCGCACCATGCGCACCGACACCCCCAAGGATATGCCCACCCATCTGCTGCTGGACCCGGAGCAGTATATCACCAAAGTGGGCAAGTTCCTGCGCAAGACCAGTCTGGACGAGCTGCCCCAGCTGTTCAACATTCTGGCGGGGCATATGTCCTTTGTGGGCCCCCGTCCCGCCCTGTGGAATCAGGACGACCTGATCGCCGAGCGGGACAAGTACGGCGCCAATGATGTCCGCCCCGGACTGACGGGCTGGGCGCAGATCAACGGTCGGGACGAGCTGGCCATTGATGAAAAAGCGGCGCTGGACGGCGAATATGTGGAGAAAATGAGCATCTGGTTCGACTGCAAGTGCTTCTTCGGCACCTTCCTGAAGGTGCTGCGCCATGACGGCGTGGTGGAAGGCGGCACCGGCGCAGTCAAGAAGTAAGCGGTAAAATACCGAACTGGTGGTGTGTCACGATGAAAAAGGTGCTGTTTGTCGCAACGGTGGTGCGGCAGCATATCAATGTGTTCCATATCCCCTGCATCCGCTGGTTCCATGAGCAGGGCTGGCAGGTGGATGTGGCGGCCAACAATGATTACGAGGATGCCAGCCAGTGCGTCATCCCATACTGCGACCATTTTTACTGCCTGCCCATCGAGCGCAGCCCCCTGAAGCGGGGGAATCTGGCGGCCCGCAAGCAGCTCAAGGAGCTTTTGGAGCGGGAGCAGTACGACATCATCCATTGCCACACCCCTATGGGCGGCGTGGTGGCCCGCCTGGCCGCAGGTGGGGCGAGAAAAAGGGGCACAAAAGTGATCTACACCGCCCACGGCTTCCACTTCTTCAAGGGTGCGCCCAAGCTGAACTGGCTGGTGTACTACCCCATCGAGCGTCTGCTGGCCCGCCGCACCGATCTGCTCATCACCATCAACGGCGAGGATCACACCCGTGCCCAGTCCTTCAAGGCCAAGCGGGTGGCGCTGGTCAACGGCGTAGGCATTGATCTGGAGCGGTTTACTCTGGCCGCCCCGGAGGAGCGTCAGAAGGTGCGGCAGATGCTGGGCCTCCGGCCGGAGGACACCTTTGCCATATCCGCCGGTCGTCTGGCGCCGGGGAAGAACTACATCACCCTGCTCCGTGCGGTCAAGGCGTTGGATGACCCCCATTTCCATCTGGTGATCTGCGGTGACGGTGAGCTGGAGGCTGAGTTGAAAGCGCAGGTGAAGGAGCTGGGCATCGAGGCGCAGATCCATTTCCTCGGCTTCCGCAATGATGTGGACGAGCTTTGCAAAGCGGCTGACATCTTCCTGTTTGCCTCCCTGCGGGAGGGTCTGCCCGTGACGGTGATGGAGTCCATGGCCTGCGGTCTGCCCATCGTGGCATCCACGGTGCGGGGCAGCCGTGAGCTCATTGATGAGGGGGAAGGCGGTTATCTGGTGGCGCCCACCGACGTGGACGGCTTTGTGGACAGGATCCGCACCGTTATGGCTGACGAGGAAAAGCGGAAACAGATGGGGGAACATAACCGCACCAAGATCCGCAGTTACAGCACGGAAGCGGTGGTGGCCCAGATGGCTGCCCTCTATGAAAGCATGATGTGAACCGCCCTGACACGAACAAGAAAACACCCGTTGAAGGAGTAGTCTCCTTCAACGGGTGTTGTTTTTGTGGCATTATTCGTCCTTGGGGCTTTCTTTCTTGGTTTCCGCCGCATTGAGACCGCTGTAGCCGCCGCCCCGACCGTAGCCATGGCTGCCATAGCCGTAACCGTAACCATAACCGTAGCCATAGCCGTAGCCGTAGCCGTATCGGGAACCGTAGCCATAGCCGTAGCCGTAGCCCCGGCTGCTGGGGCCGGGGGTGCCGTTCAGCACGAAGCCGCAGATGTTGGCGCCGTTGTAGCTCAGCGTCTGGATGCCGTCCACGATCTGGGAGCGGGAAATGGCATTGTCCCGGATGACATAGACAACCTTGTCCGCCAGGCGGCTCAGCAGGGAAGCATCAGCCATCATGATGCTGGGCGGCGTGTCGATGACGATGTAGTCAAACTTGTTGCGCAGCGACTGCATGATGGCACGCAGCCGCTCGTGGCTCAGCAGGGGAGCGGGGTTGGAGATCACTTCGTCCCCTGCCAGCAGGTACACATCCTGATTGGGCACACGGACAAAGCGCACCTGCTCCACTTCGCCCTCCAGCAGTTTGCCCAGGCCGGAGGAGGGCTCGGTGATGCCCAGCAGCTTCTTCAGCCCCTGAACCCGCAGGTCGCCGTCGATGAGCAGCACCCGCTTGCCGTTCTGGGCGAGGGCGAGGGCGGTGTTGGCGGAGATGGAACTCTTGCCCTCCGACGGGATGGAGCTGGTGAAGAGGACTACCTTTCCATCGGACTCCTGCAGCTCACGCAGCAGCTTCAGCCGGAGCAGACGGAAGGACTCGGCAAAGGCGCCGTCCGACGCTTCTTTGGTGATGAGGGGCTGGCTGATGACGCCACTCTTCCGGCGCTTGGCCCGTGTTTCGGGGATCTCAGCCAGGCAGGGAAGGTTGACCAGTTTTTTGACCTGTGTTGCGCCGGCCACCTTGCGGGTGAGCAGCGACAGTACCACAAGGATGACCAGACCCAGCAGCGCACCGGTGAGAGCGCTGCGCATGGCAGTGCGCACCCAGACGCTCCAGTGATAATCAACAGGGGCGTTGTAGGGTGTCTGAGGCACATAGGGCTCACGGGTCACCTTGAGCTGGGTGTCACCGATGACCATCCGGCTGACCTGCGGGTAGACCTCCATCACCGCTTCGATCAGGTCGCAGGCGGCCTGAGGATCGGAGCTGATGGCGGTCAGGCGGAAGAAGTTTGTTCCCGCAATGGAGGAGGCGGACACGGTGCCGTTCACATAGCCGCCCATCTGCTGACGAAGCTGCTCGCGCATCATATCGGAGTTGAGCAGATAGGGGAAAGTCTCCACCGCCAGCTCTGCGGCAGACTGGTCGTAGTAGCTGCTGTAACCCATCAGGTCGGTGGAGCCGGAGGTGCTGACGCTGACGGTAAACAGTGCTTCCGACTGATACATGGGGAAATAGGAGGGGCGGACGATCTTCACCGTCTGCCGGATGCCGTTGAGCAGGGCCAACGCCAGCACCAGCCACCAGAAGCGGCGCAGGTACTTCCAGAAATTCCGGAGCAGCGGGAGCAGATCCAGCTTCTCCAGCTGTTCATTTGTCTTGTTATCCATAGCAATTCTCACCCATTGGCTTAATTGTCCACGGCTTTTCTGTACTTGGAGCCATAACCGTACTTGCCGTATTTGCCATACTTATTGTGTCCATAATCGGAGGGACGGGAGATCAGGTAACGCACGTCGTTGAGCACGCAGCCCATAAACTGGGACTTGCCGGCACGCAGGCTGTCGATGGCATCGTTGATCTCCGCCGCAGGCACCACATCCTGCCGCACCACCAGCACGGAGGCATCGGCCAGGTCGGAAAGCACCTCGCTGTCCGCAAAGAAGCCCAGCGGGGGGGAGTCGATGATTACGTAGTCAAACTCCTTGCGGGCCAGCGCCACCAGCTCGGAGATCACAGAAGAGGACAGCAGCTCTACCATGGCAGAGTTGGGCTTGACGGCCAGCAGCATGGCCAGTCCGTTGTCCTCCCGGACGATGGCGGCGTCCAGCAGCTCCTGCGCCGATGCCCCCGCAGCCAGCAGACTGCTCAGGTCAGCCTCGGCGGGAACGGTGGCGTTCATGATGCGGTGCTGCACCGGACGGCGCAGGTCCAGGTCGATGAGCAGCACCTTGCCGGAACGCTCCGCCAGCGACAGGGCGGCGTTGGCCGTGATGGTGGACTTGCCCTCGCCCATGGAAACGCTGGACAGCAGGAAGACCTGAGAGCCATTGGAATGCTCATGCTCGATGCGGGCGGAGATGCGGTGGATGGACTCGGCAAAGGCGAAGCTGACGGCAGGGGAGCTGACCGTCATGGGCATGCGGGTACGCTTTCTGGGGTTCAGAGACCAGGTGCGCATACGGCCCTGGTGGGGCACGCTGGTGATGATTCTGGCGTCCAGATTGTTCTTGGCGCCGGTGCGGTTCTGCACCGTGCCGTAGGACAGGTACAGCCACAGGATCAGGATCGCCATCAGGACGCCGCAGCCGATGCCTGCCAGACGGCTCACCCGCACGCTGTCATACCCCCTGTTGACGACGACCGACACGCTGGGGGTGCTGAACAGGGTGAGCACCGTGGAGGCGGAGATGAAGTCGGACAGGTCGCTCTGCTGGTCGATGAGTGCCTGAAGGGTGAGCAGGGCACCCTTGGGGGTATCGGAGGTGACGGTGACGTTGATGAGGTTGGTGTTGCCCACCTGACTGGCCGAGATGGTGCCGGAAAGGCCGTCCAGATGCTGGGTGATGGTCTCGTCCACATAGCTGCTGGTGAGCAGCTCGGAATAGATGTTCACCACCTCACGGGCAGCGGTGATATTGGCATATCCGCCGGATGTACCGCCACGGGAGGTGACAACGAAGGTGGCGCTGCTGGAATAGGTACGGGTGGCAAATGTAGGCAGTATCACAGAAACAGCCATCACGCCGAACAGGACGGCCAGCACGATCAGCCATGCCTTCCGCACCAACGCACGGATAATGCACAAGGGCTCAAATTCGGCCCATCGAAATACAGATTCTCTTTTCATTGCATGACCTTCCTTGGCTTAGTGGACGACCACCGGCAGATAGATGGTGGCAGTTTTTCCGCGGGCGGTATAGGTGTAGCGCACGTTATAGCTGCCCGGCTTGCTGGTGTCCACAGGGCTGGTGATCTCCACCTCGGTGGCGTCAGCGATGAGCTCGCCCTCGGCATTGTAGACACCGAGCAGGTAATAGCTGGGCACGAAGTTGTCGCCTTCCTTCAGGTTGAGCAGGTAATGCTTCAGGCGGATCTCCGGCAGCTCCTCCTCCGCATTGAGCACCAGCTTCAGGGGGAGGGAGGTAAAGTCGCCCAGACTGTTGGACACCTGCACGGTGACGTCGTACACGCCGGGCGTGTAGAAGTCCACATTCTGGGAGGTGACAGAAATGTTGTGGGACACGTTGCCGTCCAGCCGGTCGGTGGCGGTGAGGCGGTCCAGCAGGGTGACATTATCCCCCATGGTGTACACCAGCGGCTTGGTGAGACGGAACTTGGGCTTCTCATAGTCGGTGTACCGCACCGTGCGGGAAGCGGTGGCCATGTTGTCGGAGGAGTCAAAGACGATGTAATACACACGGGCGGTGTCGGCGGTGATGAGCTGGGAGACGCTGGTCACCATCACCTGGTCGCTCAGGTCGCCGTCCTCATTGTCCACGGCGGTGATGCCCCGCAGCAGCGCAGACTCCGGATCCTGTACGCTGACCTCCACAAGGCTGTCGGTGTATTGGATCATGGGCGGCGTGGTGTCCAGTGCGGTGGCGGTATAAAGCTTTGTTCCGGCGTAGATGAGCAGCATCGCCAAAAACATTGCGATGGTGATGCGTTGTAAATATTTCATGATATTTGACCCCTTTATGAGGAAATGATTTCGATCAGCGGCTGCGGACGACAGGGCGATCCTGTATGATACGGCTGGGGTTGTCACTCAGCAGCAGTTTGGCATAGGCGGGGGGGATAATCTCCTCCAGGAAGTTGCGCACACGGCGCAGATTGGGTGTTCGGCGTTCTGTGCCGTGGGCATCGCTGGCCACCACGTGGGCCAGGCCGTGCCGCAGGAGCCAGTCCGCAGTCCGATGCGCCCGGCTGCCCAGTGTACCCTGAATGCTGCCCTTGTTGAGCTGGATGATGTACCCCTGGTGGAACCAGCGCTCGGTCACATGGGGGGTGTGCTGCACCGCCTCATAGCGCTCCGGGTGGGCGATGACCGGGGTGAACCCATGCTCGGTGATGAAGTGAAGGGCATCGTCCATGACAGACAGGAGTTCATCGAAGTAGAACTCCACCAGCAGATAGTGGGAACCGGCCAGCGTGATCTGATGCCTCAGTTGGAGCAGTTGGGGCAGGCTGGAGGTGCACAGCACCTCGGCGCCGGGCAGGATGACCAGCGGGATCTCCGCTGCTTGAACTGCTTGGTGGAGCGCTATGGTATGCTCGGAAAAGACGGAAAAGTCCTCAAGGGACTGGTGGTCATGGAGCAGGGCGCAGTGGGGGGTGGCCACGATGACCTTCACGCCGCTGTCGGCGGCCATGCGGGCCATTCGGAGGGATTCGTCAAAGTTTTCTGCTCCGTCGTCGATACCTGAAAGGATGTGACAATGGAGATCTATCATGGAAATCCCTCCTGTAAAAGAGAAAATATGGCAACCTCCAGAAGTAGGCCGCCTATCATGACACACTTGATATAATTCTAACATATTGCTTTTGGTTTCACAAGTGCTATTTCGTCGATTTGGAAAACAATTCCTTAAAAAAATATAGAATTTGGTTGTGTTTTTTTGTGAAATAGTGTACAATGACACCACAATCTTGCAAATTTACGGGTGGTGTGCCCTGAAGGGAGGTATCCCGATGGAACTGGAAAAGCTGTCCCCGGAGGTGGCTTTGCCCCGCATGAAGGCCAGCCTGGATGCAGGGCGTCCCTGCCTGCTGTGGGTCACCGGCACCAGCATGGTGCCCATCCTGCGGGAGGGGAGGGATGCCGTCATCCTCGTGCCGCTGGAGCGTGCTCCACGCCGGGGTGACATTCTGTTTTACCTCCGTCCGGGCAACCACTGCATCATCCATCGGGTGCATAAGGTGTGTGCCGATGGCAGCCTGCGTCTGTGCGGCGATGCGCAGACGGCGCTGGAGCCGGTATATCCTGCTCAGTTTCTTGCGCTGGTGTCCCACATCAAGCGCCCCGACGGGCTGTTGGATTGCAGATCCGTGGGCTGGCGGTTCAAATGCTGGCTGTGGATGGCCACCCGCCCTGTGCGCCCCTTCGTGTTCCGTGCGGTTGGCGTGCTGCGGCGGTTCATAAAGAAAAAATAAAACGAGAGTGTGCATCGCACACTCTCGTTTTGCATCTTGGATGAACTTACTCCAGCACGGCGCCCTTGGAGGCGGAGGTGACCAGCTTGGCATAGCGAGCCAGGTAGCCGGTCTTGATCTTGGGCTCAGGGCACACCCAGGCGGCCTTGCGGGCGGCCAGCGTGTCCTCGTCCACCTTCAGGGAGATGGCGCAGTTGGTGATGTCCACGGCGATGATGTCGCCGTCCTCCACCAGAGCGATGGGGCCGCCCTGTGCGGCCTCAGGGCAGACGTGGCCGATGGCGGCGCCGCGGGTGGCGCCGGAGAAACGGCCGTCGGTGATGAGGGCCACAGAAGCGCCCAGACCCATGCCCACGATGGCGGAGGTGGGGTTGAGCATCTCACGCATACCGGGGCCGCCCTTGGGGCCCTCGTAGCGGATGACCACCACGTCGCCCGCCACGATCTTACCGGCGTAGATGGCCTCGATGGCCTCCTCCTCGGAGTTGAACACACGGGCGGGGCCCTCGTGCTGCATCATCTCGGCGGCCACGGCGGAGCGCTTGACCACGCAGCCCTCGGGGGCCAGATTGCCCTTGAGCACGGCGATGCCGCCGTCCTGAGAGAAGGGGTTCTCGATGGGGCGGATGGTATCGGGATCACGGTTGACGATGCCCTCCAGATTCTCGGCCAGCGTCTTGCCGGTGACGGTCATCACGGAGGTGTCCAGCAGACCCTTCTTTGTCAGCTCCATCATCACGGCGTGGACGCCGCCGGCCTGCTCCAGATCCTCCATGTAGGTCTCACCGGCGGGGGCGAGGTGGCAGAGGTTGGGGGTCTTGGCGGAGATGGCGTTGGACTTGTCCAGATCCAGCTCGATGCCGCACTCGTGGGCGATGGCGGGCAGGTGGAGCATGGTGTTGGTGGAGCAGCCCAGAGCCATGTCCACGGTCTCGGCGTTGTGGAAGGCGGCCTCGGTCATGATGTCACGGGGCTTGATGTCCTTTTCCACCAGCTCCATGATCTTCATGCCGGCGTGCTTGGCCAGACGCAGGCGGGCAGACCAGGCGGCGGGGATAGTGCCATTGCCCTTCAGACCCATGCCGATGGCCTCGGTGAGGCAGTTCATGGAGTTGGCGGTGTACATGCCGGAGCAGGAGCCGCAGGAGGGGCAGGCGCTGTTCTCATACTCCTCCACACCGGCCTCGTCCAGCTTACCGGCGTAGTAGGCGCCCACGGCCTCGAACATATGGCTCAGGCAGGTGCGGTTGCCGTTGGGCAGCTTACCGGCCAGCATGGGGCCACCGGAGCAGAAGATGGTGGGCACGTTGACACGGGCGGCGGCCATCAGCAGGCCGGGCACGTTCTTGTCGCAGTTGGGGATCATCACCAGACCGTCAAACTGGTGGGCCATGGCCATGGCCTCGGTGGAGTCGGCGATGAGGTCACGGGTGACCAGAGAGTACTTCATGCCCACGTGACCCATGGCGATGCCGTCGCACACGGCGATGGCGGGGAACTCAATGGGGGTGCCGCCGGCGGCACGGACACCGGCCTTGACCGCCTCGGCGATCTTGTCCAGATTCATGTGGCCGGGGACGATTTCATTATAGGAGCACACCACGCCGATGAGGGGGCGCTCCAGCTCCTCCTTGGTGTAGCCCAGGGCGTAGAACAGGGAGCGGTTGGGTGCGGCGGGGATGCCTTTCTTGGCAACGTCAGAACGCATAGCAGATTCTCCTAACTATTTTAGTGTGATAAAGCATTATAGCATATGGTCGGGGAGAGTACAACTCCTTCCCGCCGAAAAAGGGCGGAAAATCGAGGGAACGAATGATGTTAAGGGTGGTGTGTTGTAGGGCGGGGTTTCCCCGCCCGTATGGGCCGCCGAGGGCGGCGGCCCCCACAGACCTATGGGGTGGCTTGTTTGTAGGGGTGGGACACCGGCCCGCCCGCATTCGGGCGCACACACAGGTGCGCCCCTACGGCCAATTTCCGAAACGTTTCGTAGGGCCCGATGCCCCATCGGGCCGCAAACACCAGGGCTACGGTGACATCGGGGAATGCAGAATGAATGGATCATGCACAACACCGTAGGGTGCGGCATCCTTGACGCACCTCAAAGACCCCCTTGTGTAAAGGGGGGGCATGGCGAAGCCATGCCTGGGGGATTGTCCGCTAACGAACAACCCCTCCGGCTCCTTGGTCGCCACCTCCCCTTGCACAGGGGAGGCTTTTAGGGCCCGATGAGGGCATCGGGCCCTACGAAAGGCTATCGAGGCTGTCTAAGGGGTCGTCGGGGACGCCGACCCCTACGAACCATTTTGCGGGACTGCCGTAGGGGAGGGTCTCAGAGCCACCCGTTTCACACCTCTCCGCCTCGCTTCGCTCGGCACCTCCCCTCAAGGGGAGGCTTTGGGTGCGGGGCATCTTTCTGTTTGTTCGTAGGGGCGGGTCTCAGACCCGTCCGCACTCCGATATACATCAGCCCCCCTGTCCGGCCGGACAGGCGGGCTGTGTGGTTGTTATGGGATTAGTTGGAGGCGGTATCGGGATCGGCGTCGTCGCCCCAGAGCATATTCTTGCGCAGCTCAGCGCCCACGATCTCCATCTGGTGCTTGGCCAGATTGCGGCGGGAGGCGTTGAAGAAGGTGCGGCCATTCTTGTTCTCAGCGATCCAGTTGCCGGCGAACTTGCCGTTCTGGATGTCGGTGAGGACGGCCTTCATGTTGGCCTTGGTCTGCGCATAGGGCAGGACACGGGGGCCGGAGACGTACTCGCCGTACTCGGCGGTGTCGGAGATGGAGTAGTTCATCATGGCGACGCCGCCCTTGTTGATCAGGTCGATGATGAGCTTCATCTCGTGGATGCACTCGAAGTAGGCATTCTCAGGGGCGTAACCGGCCTCCACCAGAGTCTCGAAGCCCATCTTCATCAGCTCCACAACGCCGCCGCACAGAACGGCCTGCTCACCGAACAGGTCGGTCTCGGTCTCGTCGGAGAAGGTGGTCTCCATGACGCCGCCGCGGGCGCCGCCGATACCGGCAGCGTAGGCCAGGCCGATCTGGTAAGCCTTGCCGGTGGCGTTCTGCTCCACGGCGATGAGGCAGGGCACGCCCTTGCCGGCAACGTACTGGGAGCGGACGGTGTGGCCGGGGCCCTTGGGGGCGATCATGAACACGTCCACGTCGGCGGGGGGGACGATCTGGCCGTAGTGGATGTTGAAGCCGTGGGCGAAGGCCAGAGCTTTACCGGCGGTCAGATTGGGAGCGATGTCCTTCTTGTACATATCGGCCTGACGCTCGTCGTTGATGAGGATCATGATGATGTCGGCAGCACGGGTAGCCTCGGCGGTCTCCATGACGGTGAAGCCGTCCTTCTCGGCCACAGCCCAGCTCTTGCCACCCTTGTACAGGCCGATGATGACCTCGCAGCCGGAATCACGCAGGTTCATTGCGTGGGCGTGGCCCTGAGAGCCGTAGCCCACGATGGCGATCTTCTTGCCCTTCAGATAGCTCAGGTCGCAGTCCTTCTCATAGTACATCTTTGCCATGATAATACACTCCTTCAAAGTTGTAAGTTTTTATTCGTAAGAGGGGCGTTCTCCACGCCCCATGGGATTACAGCACGTTCTTGCCCAGGTCGAACTCGTCGTTCTCCTTGTTGTCCGCGTTGTTGTTGATGGTGGCCTCGCCACGCTCCAGAGCCACCATACCGGTGCGCACCAGCTCAAGGATGCCGAACTCGGTGAGCAGCTTCTCCAGCGCATTGTCCTTGGACTCCTCGCCGATGATGGCAAGGGTAAGGGACCGGGGGGACACGTCGATGATGGCGGCACGGAAGATATTGGCGATCTGGATGACCTCGTTGCGGATGTCCCGGCTCTCCGCCTTCACCTTGATGAGCACCAGCTCACGGCGGATGGAGGAGTTGGGGGGCAGCAGGCGGACGGAGTAGACGGGGAACAGCTTGCGCAGCTGGTTGATGATCTGGTCGATCATCAGGTCGTCGCACATGACCTCAATGGTGATACGGGAGACCTCAGGATCATCGGTGGTGCCCACGGCCAGAGACTCGATGTTGTAGCCCTTGCGGGAGAACAGACGGGATACCTGGGACAGGACGCCGGCGGCGTTCTCAACCAGGACGGACAGGGTGTGGCGCTTGCAATTGGCGGTATTCATAGTCTCTCCTCCTCTCAGTCCAGCAGGAAGTCGGTGACGGGGGTGCCGCCGTTGACCATGGGATGCACCATGGCATCGGTGTTGATGGCGCAGTCGATGACGCAGCCGCAGCCGGCGGCCAGCGCCTGATCCAGTGCCTGACGGAACTCCTCCTTGGTGGTGGCACGGAAGCCCTTCAGCCCGTAGGCCTCGGCCAGTTTCACGAAGTCGGGGCCACGATCCAGATCGGTCTGGGAGAAGCGGCGCTGATAGATGAGGTTCTGCCACTGGCGCACCATGCCCAGGGTGCCGTTGTTGAACACCACGGTGATGACGGGCAGGTTATAGTGCTCCACGGTGGCCAGCTCGTGGCAGTTCATGCGGAAGCAGCCGTCGCCGGTGCAGTGAACCACCACCTTGTCGGGGTTGCCCACCTTGGCACCCATGGCGGCGCCCAGACCGAAGCCCATGGTGCCGAAGCCGCCGCTGGTGAGCAGCTGGCCGGGGCGGGAGAAGTGGTAGTACTGGCAGGACCACATCTGATGCTGACCCACGTCGGTGGCGATGATGGCATCGCCGCCGGTGGCGGCCTGGATGGACTCCAGAACCTCGTTGGGCTGGAGTGCGCCGCCGCCGGAGAGGGGGAGCTCCTTGCGGGCGAAGACGTGAGCCTTCCACTCGGCGTAGTCGTGCTGGGTGAGCTTCTCGTTGAGCAGCTCCAGCACCCGGCGGGCATCGCCGATGATATGGTGGTCGGTCATGACGTTCTTGTCGATCTCAGCCCGGTCGATGTCGATATGTACGATCTTGGCGTTGCGGGCGAAGGTGGCGGGATGGGTGGCCACACGGTCAGAGAAGCGGCAGCCGATGGCGATGAGCAGGTCGCACTCGGCGGTGGCCATGTTGGAGGCGTGGGAGCCGTGCATACCCACCATGCCGGTGAACAGGGGGTGGTTGCCGGGGCAGGCGCCGCCGCCCATGATGGTGGAGCCCACGGGGGCATCCAGCATTTCCATGAACTTGCGGAACTCAGGCACCGCACCCTTGGAGCGGATCACGCCGCCGCCCACCAGCAGCATGGGGCGCTGGGACTGGGCGATCATGTCCAGCAGCTTGTCGATGTCGCCACGGTCGGGCTCAGGGTTCTTCAGATCCCGGTCGGCACGGCTGAGCATATCGGCCAGACGGCCGTGGTTGGCGTGCTCGGCCACGGGCAGGTACTCGTGCTCGGCCTCGGCGGCGGTGACGTTCTTGGCGATGTCCACCAGCACCGGGCCGGGACGGCCGGAACGGGCGATGGCGAAGGCCTCACGGATGACGTGAGCCAGCTGGTTGACATCCTTCACCAGATAGTTGCACTTGGTGATGGGCATCGTGATGCCGGTGATGTCCACCTCCTGGAAGGAGTCCTTGCCGATGAGATTCTCCGCCACGTTGCAGGTGATGAACACCACGGGGGAGGAATCGTAATAGGCGGTGGCGATGCCGGTGACCAGATTGGTGGCGCCGGGGCCGGAGGTGGCGAAGCACACGCCCACCTTGCCGGTGGAGCGGGCATAGCCGTCAGCGGCGTGGGAAGCGCCCTGCTCGTGGCTGGTCAGGTAGTGGGTGATCTTCTCTTTATAGCCGTGCAGCTCGAACTCATCATAAATGTTCAGGATGGTGCCGCCGGGATAGCCAAATACAGTGTCGACACCCTGCTCCAGCAGGCACTCCATCACGATCTGCGAACCTCTCATCAACATATGGATTTCCCTCCTTTGGAATTTGTCCCGTGGAAAAGAAAAAAGCATGAACCCGCCCTATAATAGGACGAAGCCATGCTCCGCGGTACCACCTAACTTTCCCTTTCGGGACACTCGATGCCGGTAACGGCGGCTGCCGTTCCGGCCTACTGACAATGTGTTCAGCCGGACTGCTCACAGGGGACGTTCACCGCACCTCGCTCACGAAAGCTCGCACCATCCGCTTTCTCTCTGGGCTTGCGCAAGGGGATTACTCGCCTGGTCAACGCATTTGGGTTTTGATTGCGCTTTAGATTGTTGAAGTTATGATACCCGCTGGCGGGGCATTTGTCAATGTGCAAAAGCAGAAAAAACAAATTTTCGCCACCCTGCCAAAGATTGATGGGTTTCTGCTCAAAAATTGTGGGAAAAATAAATCAAGGAGGGCGGCTGCCCTCCTTGATTTACAACACTTTGTCTGTCAACTGCAACACTTTGTGGGTGAGCGGTGACGGCAGGGTGTCACATACCACACTGAGTGCCTCGTCGCCGCAAAGTCCGCAGAATTCAGTTTCCGCCTTCGGAGAAAGCTTCATCCGCTTCCTTGCGGCTCCTCTCCCCACAAAAACCGCTTACGCTGGGTTTTTGCGGGGACCCCAAGAGTGTGTGACGAAGGTCACATACCGCACTGGGTACCGTGGTCACCGAGCTTGAAAGAGGCGCACTCGGTCTGGTCGGGCTTGCCCACGTTGTGCTGGCAGCAGCCTACCTGGATCTCGTTGAGGGTGCAGTGCTGGTTCTTGTGGTAGGTGCAGCTGTTGACGGAGCACTTGATGCTGGGATTGGTCTGATCGAACATAGTCTTTTCCTCCTTGTATTCCGAATACAATAAGGAGTATGCCCACCTGACGGCGGCATTATACCGCAAAAGCGGGGGAGGCGTTCATGTCCCTGAGGGTGCGGCATACAATAGACCGGGAGGTGACAACCGTGGATCTGCGAAATCGGCAAATTACATTGGGTGAGCTGTGGGACAATCCCCGCAGCCGGGCAGTGTTTCAGCGGCGGGTGCCCATGCTGGCCAAGCGGCCGGTGAAGGGGGCGGCCCGCACCGTGACGCTGGAGCAGTTGACAGATTTTTTGTCCAACTGGGTGCCTGCGCCTATGATCAACGGCGTGATCCAGGATCTGACAAAATTATAAGCAGCGAACCCCTCCGGCTCAGGCCGGAGGGGTTCGCTCGTTGATCTGAAGTTATTTGACCACTTGGGCCTTGATAATGTTGGTGGAGCCGCTCTTGCCGATGGGCACGCCGGCGGTGATGACCACGGTATCGCCGGACTTGACCAGACCTTCCTTTTTGGCGGAGTCGACGCACAGGGAGAACAGGCGGTCGGTGGAGTCCACGTTGCCGGTGAGGAAGGGGGCGACGCCCCAGGAGATGGCCAGCTGGCGGCGCACACGCTCCTCGGTGGTGAGGGCGGCCACCACGCAGCTGGGGCGGAAGCGGGAAATCATCCGGGCGGTATAGCCGGACTGGGTGGGCGCCAGAATGGCGGAAGCCTCCAGATCCATGGCGGTGAGGCAGCTGGTGTGGCTGATGGCATCGGTGATGGAGGAAGTGTGGTCGTAGGTGGTGTTGCGGAACCGCTTCCAGTAGTCGATGTCGTTCTCGGCGGCCACCACGATATCCACCATGGTCTCCAGCGCCTCCACAGGGTACTTGCCGGAGGCGGTCTCGCCGGAGAGCATGACGCAGCTGGTGCCGTCAAACACGGCGTTGGCCACGTCGGACACCTCGGCACGGGTGGGACGGGGGTTGCGGATCATAGAGTCCAGCATCTGGGTAGCGGTGATGACGTGCTTGCCCTTGCGGATGGCGGACTTGATCATCCGCTTCTGGAGGATGGGCACCTCGTAGGCGGGGATCTCCACGCCCAGGTCGCCGCGGGCCACCATGATGCCGTCGGAGACATCCACGATGGCGTCCAGATTGTCGGCGCCCTCACGGTTCTCGATCTTGGCGATGATGCCGATGTCATGCCCACCGTAGGAGTCCAGCACGGCACGGATCTCCTCCACGTCGGAGGGCTGACGGACAAAGGAGGCGGCCACGAAGTCGAAATCGTTCTCCACGGCGAAGCGCAGGTCGTCCTTGTCCTTGTCGGTGAGGGAGGGGAGGGCGATATGGACATTGGGAATATTGATGCTCTTGTTGCTGGACAGGGTGCCGCCGGTGACCACGGTGCAGCAGATGTCCTGTCCGCAGGTCTCCTTGACCTGCAGCTCCACCAGACCGTCGTCGATGAGGATGCGGCAGCCGGGGGCCAGTTCCTCGTGGAGGTGGGCGTAGGTGACGGACACCATCTTGGCGTCGCCCTCCACCTCACGGGTGGTGAGGATGAATTCGCTGTCGTCAGGCAGCTCCACCGAGCCGCAGGCGAAGGTGCGGATGCGGATCTCAGGACCCTTGGTGTCCAGAATGGTGGCTACGGGGCGGCCCAGCCCGTCCCGCACCCGCTTAAAGCGGGTGAGCAGATCCAGATGGGTCTCGTGAGTGCCGTGGGAAAAGTTAAACCGGGCAGCGTCCATGCCGGCGAGGATGAGCTGCTCAAGGATCTCCTCGCTGTCACAGGCAGGGCCCAGAGTGCAGACGATCTTGGTTTTTCTCATAGGAAAACCCTCCATTTCATCGGAAGTGAAAAATTCCATATTATACAACACTATCATACACGAAAACATCCGGCTTGACAATATAGAAACAAAGTGTTTTTCGTAAAAGAAGCGTGCCGTTGGGAAAGCAGTACGCTGTGCCAGACTGTCCAAAAACCTCGTAGAGTTTCGCCGCTATGCGGCGAAATAAAATGAAAGCCGTTTTCTCCGGCGACATGTGCGTCGGGGAAAACACTTCTCGGCCTGCAAACGTGCGAGTTGTCCGCACCGTATGGACAACGAGTGCGCTGCGGCAGGCCGAAAAATTTCCAGTCGAAAAAGGTTTGCCTTTTTCGACAGGATCAAAAAGCGTGCCGCATCTTCTGCGGCACGCTCTGGATTGGGATGGGTCAGTCCTCCGCTGCCTGATCGGCGGCGGGCAGGATCTTGGATACCTGAGTCCATTCCACCCGCCGGTCTGTCAGCTCCTGCACCTTGATGTGCAGGCCGCAGGCATCGACCTCCAGCTGGCTGCCATCCTCCGGGATGGCGGAGAGCTGGGCGAACACAAGGCCGCCCAGAGTGTCGGACTCCAGATCCTCCGGGAATTCGATGCCCAGAGTTTCGGCCACCAGATCCAGCTCGCAGGAGCCGGAGATGCGCCAGAGGTTTTCCTCCAGCTTTTCGATGTCCTTCTCCTCCTGGGGGTCAAACTCGTCGTAGATGTTGCCCACGATCTCCTCCAGCAGATCCTCCATGGTCACCAGACCGGAGGTGCCGCCGTACTCGTCCACCACAATAGCCAGATGTACCTTTTTGTTCTGCATATCCCGGAACAGCACGTCGGTGCGCACCGATTCGGGCACGAAGTAGGCAGGACGCAGCAGCTCACGCAGGGGCTTGGGGTGGGAGAGCTGGGCATTGAGCAGGAAATTGCGGGTGTTGAGGATGCCGATGATGTCGTCCGCGTCCTCCTCGTAGACGGGGAAGCGGGACATGCCCGACTCACGAATGGTGCGGATGATCTCCTCGTCGGAGTCGTCCACCCACACCATCACCATGTCGGTGCGGTGCACCATCACGTCCTCGGCGGTGGTATTGTTGAACTCGAAAATATTTTCGATCAGTTCCTTTTCCGATTTCTCGATGGCACCCCGCTCCTCGCCCAGATCCACCATCATCATGATCTCGTCCTCGGACACATCCTCGGCGTCGGCCTTGGGGTCGATGCGCAGCAGGCGCAGCACGCCGTTGGTGGACTTGGACAGGAACCAGATGACGGGGCGGAACACCACGGCCACGGCGCTCACCACGCCCACGGTGAAGCGGGCCACCCGCTCGGTCTTTTTCATGCCGATGCGCTTGGGCACCAGCTCGCCCAGCACCAGGCTGAAGTAGGACAGCACGATGGTGATGAGCACCACAGCGATGGTGTTCAGCGTATTGACCGAGATGGAGGTGACGCCGCAGGTCTCGGTGAGCCAGCGCACCAGAGGGCCTGCGAAGGTGTCGGCCGCAAAGGCGGAGGACAGGAAGCCGGCCAGCGTGATGGCGATCTGGATGGCGGACAGGAAATTGTCCGGCGCCTGCATGAGCGCCAGCAGCTTCTTTGCCTTCTTATCGCCGTCCTCGGCCTGCCGCCTCAGCTTGGTCTCAGACAGGGAGATGACCGAGATCTCCGCCGCAGCGAAGAACGCATTGATGAAAATCAGAATGACCAGAATGATAATCGGTAACAACGGGTCGTCCAAAGATAAGTACCCTCCTAAAAATATGGGGTCTGTTAGATTTACCGTGCTGATCACGGTGCAGACCATAACACGCTACATTATAGCACAAATTTTAGAAAATGCAAACGAAATCTGAGCCCGGACGGAAAACAGGGAGCTGATGCCAGCTCCCTGTCTGTGATCTCAGTTGAATTTGTAGATCTTCTGCGTCAGCCGGTAGAGCTTGACCGACATCTTCCGACCCTGATAGCCGGGGATATTGGTGCCCATGTTGGTGACGGTGCGGCGGCAGCGGCGATACAGTACGGCATCCTTTTTGCGCAGGTACTCCCACAGTTCGGTGCGCATCCCCAGCGAAGCGGGGGTGTTGGCAATGACGGCAAACACCGAGCAGATGCTCATCAGCATGGACAGGTAGTTGAACAGGTAGCGGCCAAGCTGGGGCTGGGTGCGCTTGATGGCCAGCACATCGTGGGAGTCAATGATCATCCGGGTGACCAGCACGTGCTGATCAATGCGGCTGGCCAGCACCGACTCGTTCACCGACTGGTCGGCACGACCGATGAAGTAGCGGTACAGATCCACGTTCAGATAGTACATGGTCTTGACAAAGGGGAGGGGCTGGTAGACAAAAATATTGTCCACATAGAAGGTGTGCTTGGGCAGCTCCACGCCGCACTCCCGCAGCAGGGCGGTGCGGTAAATGACCGAGTGCATGGACAGGTACTGGGAGACACGGAAACGGTGGGTGTCGCCCCAGGTGAAGATGCGCTCGGTGGGGAACACATTTTTGTAGTTGACGATGCGCTGGGTGTTGTCCGCCGTGTGCTCGTACACATAGTTGGCGATGACCATATCCACAGGAGCGGGCATTTTCGCAAATTCCCGAATTTTTTCCAAGACCTTGGCCAAAGCGTCGGTGTCCAGCCAGTCATCCGAGTCCACTACTTTATAATATGTGCCGCTGGCGTGGCGCAGACCTTGGTTTACGCCCTCGCCGTGGCCACCGTTCTCCTGATGGATGACCCGAATGATGTTGGGGTATTTGGCGGCCCATTCATCGCACTTGGCGGGGGTGTCGTCCTTGGTGGAGCCGTCGTCCACCAGAATGATCTCCGCCTCCTCACCGGCAGCCAGCAGGGTCTCGATACAGTGATCCATATAGGCGGCGGAATTGTAGCAGGGGACGGCAAAGGTAATCAGTTTATCCATAGCGCTCTCCTCATTTCAGCAGCCGGGCAGCCAGCGCCAGTGCCCGTGCCACGATGGCATCCATGTTGTAGTATTTGTATTCTGCCAGCCGGCCCAGCAGATGCAGGTTTTGGTGGCGGGCAGCCAGAGCGGCATACTTGCCGTACAAAGCATTGTTGTCCTCATTGATGATGGCATAGTAGGGGGTCTCGTCCTGAGCGCCGGTGTAGGCACGGGAGTATTCCTTCACGATGGTGGTGGCGCCGGGCACGGACTGCCCCGTCATGTGCTTGAATTCGGTGATGCGGGTGTAGTCCTCGTCCACGGTGTAGTTCACGGTGCCGTGGCTCTGGAACACATCCTGCGGCAGGGTCTCGAACTTGAAATCCAGCGTGCGGTAGGGGAGACGGCCGTAAATGCAGCCGAACAGCTCGTCCACAGCGCCGGTGTACACCACCGGACCGGTGAAGGGCTCGCCCTCAAACAGAGGCACTTCGCCGGACAGATCCAGCAACTGTGCCGCATCGGTGTTCAGCCGCACCTCGATGTTGGAGTGATCCAGCATGGCATCAAAAATGGGTGTATAGCCGTGGAGGGGCATCCCCTGATAGGTGTCCTGAAAGTAGCGGCAGTCACGGCTGAGGAACACGGGGACACGGGCGGTGGTGTTGGGGTCGATCTGCTCCGGGGTGGTGCCCCACTGCTTCATGGTGTAGTGTACGAACACGTGCTCATACACATAGTCGGCCAGGGCGGCGATCTCCGCATCGGAGTTTTGCCGCAGTTCCAGAATGGTCACCTTTTTCTCGGCGCCGTAGGCGGCCATGAGCTTGTCCCCCAGTCGGGCACCCTCCTCCTTGCCGAAGGCGGTCTCCAGCGATTGGAGGTTAAAGGGCACGGGGTACTCCATGCGTCCGCCGCTGCCGTCCGGGATGTTGGCCACCACCTTGTGGGGGTAGTCCAGCCAGTGGGTGAAGCGGGACAGGTATTGATATACCTCGCCGTCGTTGGTGTGGAAGATGTGGGGGCCGTACTGATGGATGAGCACGCCGGCCTCGTCCAGACGGTCGTAGGCGTTGCCGCCGATATGGCTGCGGCGCTCCAGCAGCAGCACGGTCTTTCCGGCCTCGGCAAGCTGCCGTGCGGTAACGGCGCCTGCAAAGCCGGCGCCAATCACAAGGGCATCGTATCGAGCCAAATCATCACGTCCTAATATCCTATTTCTGCGTTGCAGCAGGAAACGCCGGGCAAGCCCGCAGCGCAAGCTTACCCAGCGTTTACTTTAGCACATTTTGTAGAGAGAGGGAAGAGCAAAACCTTTAAGGTTTCCTAAATATTAGCCGAAGCATTCGTTGTAGTGGTCGATGGCCTCCTGAATGATCTCCGCGGCGGCATCACGCCCGTTCACGTCGCCGGCCATGGCCTCCTTGCCCTCCAGCGCCTTGTAGACGGTGAAGAAGTGGGCCATTTCGTCGAAGGTGTGGCTGGGCAGATCCATCAGGTCGTGGACGCTGTTGAAGGTGGGATCGGAGAAGGGGATGGCGATGATCTTCTCGTCCCGCTTGCCGCCGTCCAGCATGGCGATGTAGCCGATGGGGTAGCAGCGCACCAGCGTGAGGGGGTCCAGCTCCTCAGAGCAGAGCACCAGCACGTCCAGCGGGTCACCGTCGTCGCCGTAGGTGCGGGGGATGAAGCCGTAGTTGGCGGGGTAGTGGGTGGAGGTGTGGAGCACCCGGTCCAGAATGATGAGGCCGGTCTCCTTGTCCAGCTCGTACTTTTTCTTACTGCCCTTGGAGATCTCCACCACGGCCACGAAGTCCTCCGGGGTGATGCGTTTGGGGTCGATATCGTGCCAGATGTTGTTCATGAAAAGCCCTCCCTAAAAATCGAAGATGTTTGTAATTCCATATTATAACTCATGGAGCGGAAAAAAACAATGCGCTCTTTGCGGTGGGAGAAAAGGATTGTGCAGGGAGAAAAAGTGTGGTAAAATGCAGGGTAATAAGGAAAAAGGGGGAACCCTGATGGAACCTGTCATCCAAAAATTCCGCACTTCCATGGGCGGCTTCAACCGCCGGGATGTGCTGCAATTCATCGAGCAGTCCTCTGCCGCCCACCGGCGGCAGGTGAACGGGCTGGAGGGGCGGCTGGCCCAGGCTGAGGAGGAGCGTGTCCGGCTCCAGACCGAGCTGGACAGCGTGCGGGACGAGAACGGCGCTGTTGCCGCTGAGGAGGCCCGTGTGCGTGCCTCGCTGGAGGAGTCCACCCGCTCTCTGGCCAAGCTGCGGGGCGAGCTGTCCGACACCGAGAGCAAGCTGGCCGCTGCCCGTGCCGAGCTGGAGCGGCTTCAGGCGCAGGTGGGAGAGTTGGCGCCCATGGCTCAGAGCTATGAGGAGCTGAAGGATCGGGTGGCCACCGTGGAGCTGGATGCCCACCGCAAGGCGCAGGCCACCGTGGACGAGGCCAGAGCCGAGGCGGAGCAGCTGCGTGGGGAGACCCGTGAGTGGCTGTCCCGCACCATGGAGCAGTACGCCGCCCTGCGTGGTGAGCTGGACGAGGTGCTCCGCCATGCCCGTGCCATCGGTGAGCTGGAAGGACAGGCCGGCCGCATGGACGAGCTGACGGCAGAGCTGAAAAGTCGGGTGGGCTTGGAATGAGCGGCACCATCTCGCTGGATATTTCCCAACTGACCGCAGCCGTTCCCACCCTGAACATGGGGGATCGGGTGCTGCTGTCGGGCACCATCTATACCGCCCGTGACGCCGCCCACAAGCGAATGTTCCAGCTTCTGGACGAGGGCAGGCCCCTGCCCTTTGAGCTGAAGGGCGCAGTGATCTACTATGCCGGCCCCACCCCCGGTCAGCAGGGGATGGCGGTGGGTGCCTGCGGCCCCACCACCGCCGGACGGATGGACGGCTTCGCCCCCCGTCTGCTGGATCTGGGACTGACCGCCATGATCGGCAAGGGGGAGCGCAGCCAGTCGGTGGCAGATGCCATCGTGCGCAACGGTGCCTGCTATTTTGCCGCCGTTGGCGGTGCGGGCGCACTGATTGCCCGCTGTGTGGAGACGGCGGAGGTCATCGCCTTCGACGATCTGGGCTGCGAGTCGGTCAAGCGTATGACAGTGCGTGATCTGCCCGTCACCGTGGCCATCGACAGTCGTGGAAACGACATTTTTCGGGAAGGCCGGAGCACTTACTGCACATCAAAGTGAAAAGAAAAAGTCCCGTTTCCGAGTGGAAACGGGACTTTTTGTGTGTAGACCGGCTTAGTCTGCGGGGGAGATAGCGCCCATGGGGCAAACGCCTTCGCAAGCGCCGCAGTCGATGCAGGAACCGGCATCGATCATCATGTGATCGTCACCCATGGAGATAGCGCCCACGGGGCAGGCACCTTCGCAAGCGCCGCAGGAAACACAAGAGTCGTTGATAACACGAGCCATGATAGGATACACCTCCGTCATATGTTTTGAACCATCCTCATTGTAGCACATCTCCGAAAAAAAGCAATAAGGAATTTTCGCCCCTGTTGGGTATAAAACCCGTGAAAATTTCCCATCCTTTCGGTGAGCCACAAACAGGAGGACGAACATGGAACGCATTGGTTTTTTCAGCCGATTGAGAGCATTCTGGATGGCGGAGCGGCGGCAGCCCGCCCCCGGTCCGGGGCGTGGGGAGCAGGCTGCCTGCCGTGAGAGCGACCGCAACCGCCCCCGTGAAAGTGCCGATACCCGCATGACCGACCGCTTTTCCCGTGACCTCACCCGACTGGCCGCCCAGGGGGATCTCGACCCGCTGGTGGGGCGTGACACCGAGGTGAGCCGCATGGTGCAGATCCTGTCCCGCCGCACCAAGAACAACCCCGCCCTCATCGGTGAGCCGGGGGTGGGCAAAACGGCGCTGGCCGAGGGGCTGGCGCTGCGCATCGCTTCCGGCGCCGTGCCCGAACCCCTGCGGGACAAGCGGCTGCTGGCGCTGGATCTGGTGGCCATGGTGGCGGGCACCAAGTACCGTGGCGAGTTTGAGGACAGGGTGAATGTGGTGCTGTCCGAGGTGCGGCGGGCGGGCAACGTCATCCTCTTTCTGGACGAGCTGCACAACATCGTGGGCGCAGGTTCCGCCGAAGGTGCCATCGACGCCGCCAACATCCTCAAGCCCGCCCTGAGCCGGGGCGAAATCCAGGTGGTGGGAGCCACCACTCTGGAGGAGTACCGCAAATATATCGAAAAGGATGCGGCGCTGGAGCGGCGGTTCCAGCCGGTGCGGGTGGCCGAGCCCACGCCGGAGCAGGCGCTGGACATCCTGCGGGGTCTGCGCAGCCGGTACGAGCAGCACCACGGCCTTGCCATCTCCGACGAGGCGCTGACGGCGGCGGTGGAGCTGTCCCGCCGCTACCTGCCCGACCGTTTTCTCCCCGACAAGGCCATCGACCTGATGGACGAGGGGGCGGCACGGCTGCGCATGGAGGAGGAAGTGCCCGCCGGACTGCGCACCCTGGCAGACCGTGCGGAGCAGGCGGCCAGGGAGAAGGCGCAGGCCATCGCCGAGCAGGACTTCGAGCGGGCCGCCGTGCTGCGGGATGCGGAGGAGGATTTCCGCCGTGAACTGGGGCGCAAGCAGAGCCGCCGCAAGGGGGAGCGGGAGCGTCGGCTGGAGCGCAGCCATGTGGCGGCGGTGCTCTCCCAATGGACGGGCATCCCGGTGGAGTCCATCACCAAGGGGGAGGCCCGCCGATTGCTGGAGCTGGAGGACGAGCTGCGCCGCCGTGTGGTGGGGCAGGACAGGGCGGTGTCCGCCGTGTCCGCCGCCATCCGTCGTGGCCGTGTGGGGTTGAAGGAGCCCAACCGTCCGGTGGGGGTGTTCCTGTTCATGGGGCCCACCGGCGTGGGCAAGACCGAGCTGTGCCGTGCCCTGGCCGCCGCCCTGTTCGGCAGCGAGGATGCCCTCATTCGCTTCGATATGACGGAATATATGGAGAAGCATACGGTGTCCCGTCTGGTGGGGGCTCCTCCCGGCTATGTGGGGCATGAGGACGGCGGTCAGCTCACCGAGCGGGTGCGCCGCCGCCCGTGGTCCGTGGTGCTCTTTGATGAGATCGAAAAGGCCCACGGCGAGCTGCACAACATCCTCCTTCAGGTGATGGAGGACGGCATCCTCACCGACAGTCAGGGCCGCCGTGCCGACTTTCGCAACACCGTGGTGGTCATGACCTCCAACATCGGCGCCCAGCATATGGTGAGCCATGCCCCGCCCATGGGTTTCGCCGGAGGCACCTCCGATGAGCATCGGCGGGAACAGGTGATGGGCGAGCTGAAAAAGCACTTCCGACCGGAGTTTCTCAACCGTCTGGACGAGGTGGTGCTCTTTGACCGTCTGGGTCAGCCCGCTCTGGAGCAGATTGCCGGACGGATGCTGAACGGATTGGAGGGGCGGCTGTCCGCCCTTGGTGTGGGACTGAGTGCCCCGCAGGAGGCGGTGGCTCTGCTGGCCCATGCGGGAGCGGAGCGGGAACAGGGTGCCCGCCCCATCCGCCGAGCGGTGCGCCGGCGGGTGGAGGAACCCGCCGCAGCCCTCCTGCTGTCCGACCGGCTGGCCGCCGGGGATACCCTCCGCCTTTCGGTGGAGCGGGAGGAGCTGGTGCTCACGCCGGAGCACCACGGAACAGCGTTAATCTAAGCAAAAGGCCGGGGACTCGTTCCCCGGCCTTTTATGCTGTAAAACGCATGAATATTCACGCTAAAATGAATACAATGAATAAACTGTTCAATATTACCCATAAATTTTGGCAAGAAATCGCATGATTATGCAAATTATACCTTGCATTTTCAGTTGCACAGGGGTATACTATGGTCAATTCAAGGGCATTGAGCCGCATGACATACAAACGTGTGCGGCAATTTCAAACATATGGAGGAATTTATCATGGCTGACGTTAAGAAAGTTGTCCTCGCCTATTCCGGCGGACTGGATACATCCATCATCATCCCCTGGCTGAAGGAGAACTACAACAACCCTGAGGTCATCGCCGTTTCCGGCGACGTGGGTCAGGGCACCGAGCTGGACGGTCTGGAGGAGAAGGCCATCAAGACCGGTGCCTCCAAGCTGTACATCGAGGATCTCACCGACGAGATGGTGGATGATGTCATCATCCCCTCCATGATGATGGGCGCCAAGTACGAGGACTACCTGCTGGGCACCGCCTTCGCCCGCCCCATCATTGCCAAGCGTCTGGTGGAGATCGCCAAGGCCGAGGGTGCCGACGCCATTTGCCACGGCTGCACCGGCAAGGGCAACGATCAGGTGCGCTTCGAGCTGGCCATCAAGCGCTTCGCTCCTGAGATGAAGATCATCGCCCCCTGGCGTGAGTGGGACATCAAGGGCCGTGACGAGGAGATCGACTACGCCGAGGCCCACAACATCCCCCTGAAGATCAGCCGTGAGACCAACTACTCCAAGGACAAGAACCTGTGGCACCTGTCCCACGAGGGTCTGGATCTGGAGGATCCCGCCAACGAGCCCCAGTACGACAAGCCCGGCTTCCTGGAGATGGGCGTGTCCCCCGCCATGGCTCCCGATGCTCCTACATATGTGACCATCGACTTTGAGAAGGGTTGGCCCGTGGCCGTGGACGGCGAGAAGATGAAGGCATCCGACGTCATCCGCAAGCTCAACGAGCTGGGCGGCGCCAACGGCATCGGTCTGCTGGACATCGTGGAGAACCGTCTGGTGGGCATGAAGGATCGTGGCGTGTACGAGACTCCCGGCGGCACCATCCTTTACCGCGCCCACGAGGTGCTGGAGATGATCACCATTGACAAGGACACCAAGCACATGAAGCAGAAGCTGGCTGTGGACTTTGCCGATCTGGTCTACAACGGCAAGTGGTTCACCCCCCTGCGTGAGGCCCTGCAGGCCTTCGCCGTCAAGACTCAGGATCATGTCACCGGCACCGTGAAGCTGAAGCTCTACAAGGGCAACATCATCACCGCCGCCGTCACCTCTCCTGAGACCCTGTACTCCGAGAATCTGGTCACCTTTGAGGAGAGTGACTATGATCAGAAGGACTCCCAGGGCTTCATCAACCTGTGGGGTCTGCCCGACACCGTGCAGGCGCTGCGTGAGCAGGGTAAGCTGAAGTAATTCCATAGGCAGGAATGCAGAATGCGCTTCGCATTCTGCATTCTGCATTCTTAATTTTCCATTGGAACGGAGAAAACGATCATGAAATTATGGGCTGGACGGTTTCAGAAAGAGACCGATACATTGGTAAATGACTTCAATTCCTCCATCGGCTTCGATGCCCGCCTCTACGAGCAGGACATCCGCGGCTCCATGGCCCACGCCGCCATGCTGGGTCAGTGCGGCATCATCGAGCCCCACGAGGCGGAGAAGATCATCGAGGGTCTGTCCGCCATCCTGACGGACATCGAGGAGGACAAGGTGGAGTTCTCGCTGGACAACGAGGACATCCACATGAACATCGAGGCGCTGCTCACCGAGCGCATCGGGCAGACGGGCAAGCGCCTGCACACTGCCCGCAGCCGCAACGATCAGGTGGCCACCGATTTCCGCCTGTACGTCAAGGAGGAGATCCCCGTGATTATCGGGCAGGTGGTGGAGCTGCAGAAGGTGCTGGTCAAGAAGGCCAAGGCCAACCTGAACACCGTCATGCCCGGCTACACCCACCTCCAGCGTGCCCAGCCCACCACCTTTGGCCACTACATGATGGCCTACGCCAATATGCTCCGCCGTGATGTCACCCGTCTGGAGGACTGCATGGAGCGCATGGACGAGTGCCCGCTGGGCTCCGGTGCGTTGGCCACCTCCACCTACCCCGTGGATCGCTTCGCCACCGCTCAGGCGCTGGGCTTCCGCAAGCCCACTGACAACTCCATGGATTCCGTGTCCGACCGTGACTACGCCATCGAGCTGCTGTCCGCCCTGTCCATCCTGATGATGCACCTGTCCCGCTTCTCCGAGGAAATCATCCTCTGGTGCTCCTGGGAGTTCAAGTTCGTGGAGCTGGACGATGCTTACTCCACCGGCTCCTCCATTATGCCCCAGAAGAAGAACCCCGACGTGGCCGAGCTGGTGCGTGGCAAGACCGGCCGTGTGTACGGCTCCCTCATCACCCTGCTCACCGTCATGAAGGGTCTGCCCCTTGCCTACAACAAGGATATGCAGGAGGACAAGGAGCCCGTGTTCGACGCCATCGACACCGTGGAGCTGTGCGTCCCCGTGTTCGCCGCCATGCTGGACACCCTCACCGTCAAGGAGAAGAACATGGCCCGGGCTGCCTCCGGCGGCTTCATCAACGCCACCGACTGCGCCGACTATCTGGTGAAGAAGGGGATGCCCTTCCGGGAGGCATACATGATCGTGGGTCGGCTGGTCAATATGTGCATCAAGAGCGGCGAGAGCCTTGACACACTCCCCCTCAAGGATTTTCGTGCCATCTCCAACCTGTTTGACGAGGACGTTTACGACGCTTTGCAGTTGAAAACCTGCGTAAATGGGCGTAAAGTATATGGTGGCCCCTCTGAGGAGAGCGTGGCCAAACAGGTGGAGCTCATCGAGCAGTTTATTGCGGAACGGATGTGAACCCAATGAAGCCTAAAGTATACATAGACGGCAAGGAGGGCACCACCGGCCTCCAGATCTACGACCGCCTTGCCGGGCGGGACGATGTGGAGCTGCTCCTCATCGACGAGGACAAGCGCAAGGACGCTGCCGAGCGGGCCAGACTGATGGACATGGCGGACATCGTGTTCCTCTGCCTGCCCGACGATGCCGCCCGTGAGGCGGTGACGCTGGTGAGCAATCCCAACACCCGCATCATCGATGCCTCCACCGCCCACCGCACTCATCCCGACTGGGACTACGGCTTTGCCGAGCTGTCCGATGACCATCGGGCCAATATCGTCAAGTCCCGCCGGGTGGCCAACCCCGGCTGCCACGCCAGCGGCTTTATCAGCATCGTCTATCCGCTGGTGAAGAGCGGCACTGTCCCCGCCGACTTCCCCTTCACCGCCTACTCCCTCACCGGCTACTCCGGCGGCGGCAAGAAGCTCATTGCAGAGTACGAGGCCGCCGACCGTGACCCCCGCCATGAGAGCCACCGCATCTACGGCACCAACCTGAAGCACAAGCACCTGCCCGAGATGCAGGCGGTGTGCGGCCTGACCATGCCGCCGGTCTTTTCCCCCATTCTGGGCGACTTCTATAAGGGCATGGCCACCACGGTGCTGCTGCCCGGCTACGATGCCGCTGCCGTCCACGCCGTTCTTGCCAAGCACTATGCAGGGCAGAAGCTGGTGTCGGTGGCTCCGCTGGGGGGAGACGAGTCGGTGATCTACGCCGGCACTCTGGCTGGTCACGACACCCTGCGCATCATCGTGTGCGGTCACGAAGGGCAGACCACCGTCACCGCCCTGTTCGACAATCTGGGCAAGGGCGCTTCGGGCGCTGCCGTACAAAATATGAATCTGATGTTGGGCTTTGAGGAGACCACCGGCCTGACTCTGTAAGGAGTGTATGTTATGAAGACCATTTCCGGCGGCGTGTGCGCCCCCAAAGGTTTCAAGGCCTCTGGTGTGCGCTGCGGCATCAAGAGCGGCCACGGCGCTTCCACCGACAAGAAGGATCTGGCCATGATCCTGTCCGACTGCGAGTGCTCTGCAGCAGCGGTCTACACCCTGAACCGGGTGAAGGCGGCCCCCCTGTACGTCACCATGAGCCATCTGGAAAACGGTGTGTGCCGGGGCATCATCGCCAACAGCGGCAACGCCAACGCCTGCGCCCCCATGAGCCATGAGAATGCCGAGAAGATGTGCGAGCTGGCGGCCGCCGCCACCGGCCTGAACGCCGGCGACTTTGTGGTGGCCTCCACCGGTGTCATCGGCCAGACCCTGAACATCGCCGCCGTGGAGCAGGGGGTGGCCCCTCTGGCCGCTGCCCTCAGCGAGGACGGCTCCGATGCCGCCGCCGGCGCCATCATGACCACCGACACCGCCAAGAAGGAGATCGCTGTCTCTCTCACCATCGGCGGCAAGACCGTCACCATCGGTGCCATTGCCAAGGGCTCCGGCATGATCCACCCCAACATGGGTACCATGCTCTGCTTTATCACCACCGACTGCGCCATCACCCACGAGCTGCTGCAGGATGCCCTTCACGAGATCGTCCCCCGCACCTTCAACCGTGTCACCGTGGACGGCGATACCTCCACCAACGATATGTGCGTGGTGCTGGCCAACGGCATGGCGGGCAACGAGCTGATCGAGTGGAAGGACGATGACTTCACCCTGTTTTCCAAGGCCCTCCACCATGTGTGCGAGCAGCTCGCCCGCTCCATCGCCGCCGACGGCGAGGGCGCTTCCCGCCTCATCACCTGCACCGTCCGCTCCGCCCGCAGCGAGGAGAGCGCCGAGCGCCTTGCCAAAGCGGTGGTGGGTTCCTCTCTGGTGAAGGCCGCCATGTTCGGTGCCGACGCCAACTGGGGCCGTGTCCTGTGCGCCATGGGCTATTCCAAGGCCCCCTTCCGCCCCGAATATGTGGACGTGAAGTTCTGCTCCATTCTGGGCGAAGTGCTGGTCTGCCAGAAGGGCACCGGCCTGGACTTCGACGAGGAGCTGGCCAAGAAGATCCTCACCCAGGATGAGGTGGTCATCGACGTGGCCCTGAATGAAGGCGAGTATGATGCCACCTGCTGGGGCTGCGATCT
>JAZNQA010000018.1:0-4118 GCA_045589915.1 Candidatus Enterenecus sp. | reverse complement strand
GCCATCGAGCTGGATCGCTCCCTGCTCCCCATTCTGGGCGAAACCATGGCAGAGCACCGCAATGTGGAGATCATCCCCGGAGACGCCATGAAGCTCGACTTTACGGAGCTGGTAGCTGAAAAGTTTAAGGGCTTTACACCCAAAGCCTGCGCCAACCTGCCCTACAACATCACCACCCCGGTCATCACCAAGCTGCTGGAGGCGGGCTGCTTTCGGTCCATCACGGTAATGATCCAGCGGGAGGTGGCTCAGCGCATTTGTGCCGCCCCCGGAAGCCCGGACTGCGGCGCCTTCTCGCTGTTCTGCCAGTATCATGCAGAGTGCTCTCTGCTGTTTGAGGTGCCCCCTGAGTGCTTCCTGCCTGCACCCAAGGTGACCTCCGCCGTCATTCAGCTCGTCCCCCGCTCCACCCCGCCGGTGGATGCCGACCCGGATGCGCTGTTCGCCGTCATCAAGGCTGCCTTTGCCCAGCGGCGCAAAACGCTGCTCAACGGTCTTACGGCGGCCTATGGCAGCCGCTACTCCAAAGACACCCTCCGGCAGTTCATTCTTGACAGCGGATTGTCCGAATCCGTCAGAGGAGAGCGTCTGAGCCTGGCAGATTTCGCCCTTTTGTCTAAGTTTTTGCAATAACAGCAATTTTGTCTTGCATTTTCCCTCGTTATCGCATACACTATAAAACAACACGACAGTGCGATAAAGCAACGCATGATTGATAGGAGGAAACCAACTATGGCACCTACCCAGAACAAGGCGGTTCTCAACTGGATCGACGAGATGGCCGCCAAGACCTGCCCCGACAGCATCGTCTGGATCGACGGCAGCGAGGAGCAGCTCTCCGCCCTGCGTGAGCAGGCCGTGGCTGAGGGCATCCTGATCAAGCTCAACGAGGAGAAGCTGCCCGGCTGCTATCTCCACCGCACCGACCCGAACGACGTGGCCCGCGTGGAGGACCGCACCTTCATCTGCTGCAAGAAGGAAGAGGACGCCGGCCCCACCAACCACTGGATGGAGCCCTCCGCCATGTACGAGAAGCTCTATAAGCTGTTTGAGGGCACCATGAAGGGCCGCACCATGTATGTCATCCCCTACTCCATGGGCGTGGTGGGCTCCCCCTTCGCCAAGTACGGCATTGAGCTGACCGACTCCATCTACGTCGTTCTGAACATGGCCATCATGACCCGTGTGGGCTTCGATGTGCTGGAGGCCCTGGGCGACAGCCCCGACTACATCAAGGGCCTGCACTCCTACGCCCAGCTGGACAACGAGAACAAGTACATCGTCCACTTCCCTGAGGACAACACCATCATGTCCATCAACTCCAACTACGGCGGCAACGTGCTGCTGGGCAAGAAGTGCTTCGCCCTGCGCATCGCCTCCAACCTGGGCCGCAACGAGGGCTGGATGGCCGAGCATATGCTCATTCTGGGCATCCAGAATCCTGAGGGCGAGGTTCGTTACCTCACCGCCGCCTTCCCCTCCGCCTGCGGCAAGACCAACCTGGCCATGCTCATCCCCCCCGAAGGTTACAAGAAGGCCGGCTGGAAGGTCTGGTGCGTGGGTGATGACATCGCCTGGCTGCGTGTGGGCCCCGACGGCCGTCTGTGGGCTGTGAACCCCGAAAACGGCTTCTTCGGCGTGGCTCCCGGCACCAATGCCAAGTCCAACTTCAACGCTCTGGAGTCCACCAAGAGCGGCACCATCTTTACCAACGTAGCCTACAACCCCGCCGACAACACCGTGTGGTGGGACGGTCTGTCCAAGGGCGACGCCATTCCTGAAACCCTCATCGACTGGAACGGTCTGGAGTGGCACCGTGGCGACGCCAAGAAGCCTGCCCATCCCAACAGCCGCTTCACCGCCCCCACCAAGAACTGCCCCTGCATCTCCGATCAGTATGAGAATCCTCAGGGCGTGCCCATCTCCGCCATCGTGTTCGGCGGCCGCCGTGCCAAGACCGCTCCCCTGGTCTATCAGTCCCGTGACTGGAACCACGGCGTGTTCGTGGGCTCCATCATGGCCTCCGAGACCACCGCTGCCGCTGCCGGCGCTGTGGGCGTGGTGCGCCGTGACCCCATGGCTATGCTCCCCTTCTGCGGCTACCACATGGCCGACTACTGGCAGCACTGGCTGGATATGGGCAAGAGCGTTGCCAATCCCCCCAAGATCTTCAACGTCAACTGGTTCCGTCTGGACGACGAGGGCAACTTCATCTGGCCCGGCTTCGGCGACAACCTGCGTGTGCTGGAGTGGATCATGAAGCGCTGCTTCGACGAGGTGGACGCTGTGGACACCGCCATCGGCTACCAGCCCAACCCTGAAGACATCAATCTGGACGGCACCGATGTGTCCATGGACACCCTGAAGGATCTGCTCAACGTGGATGCCGACCTGTGGAAGCAAGAAGTGGCCGGCATCAAGGAGTTCTACGCCAAGTTCGGCGACAAGCTCCCCGCCGAGCTGATGAACCAGCTCGACACTCTGGAGAACAACCTGAACTAACGGAAACGAGGGCTGCCCGCTGGGCAGCCCTCTCTTTTTTTCAATGTTGATTTTCCAATATGATAACTCTATAATCAAAGAAAAACGGCGGTGAGCGCAATGGAAACACATTATAAAAGAGCCACACTCGACGATTTGGATATTTTGACTGATACAAGGATCACGGTTCTGCGGGCCGCAAACAAGCTGTCTGATGATGTGGACTTGTCGGAAGTGCGGACACAGTCGCTTGAATACTACCGAAATGCTTTGAGCGACGATACGCACGCTGCATACTTGGTGTTTGATGGCGACCGTTTTATAGGCACAGGCGGGATCAGCTTTTTCCGGGTCATGCCCACGTTCCATAATCCCACCGGCAGAAAAGCCTATATCATGAACATGTATACCCGTCCTGAATATCGGCGGCTGGGCATTGCATCCAAGACGTTAGACCTACTCGTTTCCGAGGCCATGCGCAGAGGCATCACCACCATTTCGCTGGAAGCCACTGACATGGGACGCCCTCTCTATGAAAAGTATGGATTTATCAAAATGAATGATGAGATGGAGCTTCCGGAATAATCATCCTTTATCTGTTCGCTTCTGGCATTCACCTCTCCGTCATTTGCTTCGCAAATGCCACCTCCCCTCAAAGGGAGGCATAAAAGGCTCTCCTCGAGGAGAGCTGTCAGCGAAGCTGACTGAGAGGTGTACCCCCTTTGTCAAATCCCCTCCCGCTGCATAGGATGGAGCAAAGGAGGGTCTATCCAATGCCAATCATTTATCTTTCTCCGTCCACTCAGGAGAATAACCTATACGTCAATGGCGGCAGCGAGGAGGAATGGATGAACCGTCTGGCCGACGCCATGATCCCTTACTTAGAGTCGTCCGGCATCCAGTATGTACGCAATACCCCTGACATGACGGCGGCCAGCTCTATCCGTGCCTCCAACGCCGGAAATTTTGACCTTCATCTGGCGCTCCACTCCAATGCCTCAGCCCCCCAGAACTACGGTCAGACACGGGGTATCATCGTCTTCTACTATCCCGGCAGCACCAACGGCAGACGGGCAGCGGAGATCGTGGCCGACAATCTGAAGGTCATTTACCCCCTGCCTGATCGGGTGCGTGCCGAGGCGACCACCGCCATCGGTGAGGTGCGCCAGCCCCGTGCCCCGTCCGTGTTCATCGAGCTGGGCTACCACGACAACCCCGACGATGCAAGCTGGGTAAAAAACAACCTTGACCGCATCGCTCAAAATATCGTGCTGTCCCTCACGGAATACTTCGGCATCCCATTCCTCTATCCGCAGACGCCGAGGCAGGCCGTGGTGGACGTGAACTGGGGCTATCTGAACATCCGCTCCCGTCCCTCCACCTCCGCCCCGGTCATCGCCAGAGCCTACGATGGGGCACGGCTCACCGTGATCAATCAGTATCAGGACTGGTATCTGGTGTCCTTCGATGGCACGGAGGGCTATGCCAGCAGCAGTTTCATCACCCTGTTGTGAGGCCACGACTTGGTACACATTTACAATTTGTTCAAAGTCTCTTCAAAAACTATACACCAATCAATTCCCAGATTTGTTATTTTAATATTGTCATCCAATGACATCTCCCCTCTCTCTTCTCGA
>JAZNQA010000017.1:0-12970 GCA_045589915.1 Candidatus Enterenecus sp. | reverse complement strand
CCCCAGGGCTTCTCCTGCTCCACGATGTTCTGCACGTCCTCGGCGGTGAGGGGCTCGAAGTAGAGCTTGTCGGCCACGTCGAAGTCGGTGGAAACGGTCTCAGGGTTGTTGTTGACGATGATGGTCTCGCAGCCCAGCTTCTTCAGCGCCCACACGGAGTGGACAGAGCAGTAGTCGAACTCGATGCCCTGACCGATGCGGATGGGGCCGGAGCCCAGCACCAGCACCTTCTTCTTGCCGGAGCCGGTGTCCACAGCTTCGTTCTCGCCGTCATAGCTGCTGTAATAGTAGGGAGTCTCGGCATCGAACTCGGCGGCGCAGGTGTCCACCATCTTGAAGGAGGGGATGATGCCGTACTGCTCACGCAGGGCTTTCACATCCTTCTGCTCCATGCCGCACAGCTTGCCGATGTAGCTGTCGGCAAAGCACATATTCTTGGCACGGCGGAGGGTGTTCTCATCGGGCTGACCCTTGCAGCGCATGAGCTCCTCTTCCATGTCGATGATGTTCTTGAAGCGATCCAGGAACCAGATGTCCACCTTGGTGATGGAGTTGATGGTCTGGGGAGAAATGCCACGGCGCAGGGCCTCAGCAATGACGAACATACGCTCGTCGGTAATGTCGGCCAGCAGGGCCTCCACCTCGTCGGTGCTCAGCTCCTCCAGCTTGTCCAGACGGAGGGCACGCACATTCAGCTCCAGAGAGCGGATGGCCTTCATCATGGCGCCCTCAAAGGAGTTGGCGATGGACATGACCTCGCCGGTGGCCTTCATCTGGGTGCCCAGCTTGCGGCTGGCGGTGGTGAACTTGTCGAAGGGCAGGCGGGGGATCTTGAGCACGCAGTAGTCCACGGCGGGCTCGAAGCAGGCGCTGGTCTTGCCGGTGACGGCGTTGGGGATCTCGTCCAGAGTGTAGCCCAGAGCCACCTTGGAGGCCACCTTGGCGATGGGATAGCCGGTGGCCTTGGATGCCAGAGCGGAGGAACGGCTCAGACGGGGGTTGACCTCGATGACGGCGTACTCGAAGGAGTCGGGATGGAGCGCAAACTGCACGTTGCAGCCGCCTTCGATCCCCAGAGCGGTGATGATGTCCAGAGCGGCGGTGCGCAGCATCTGGAACTCCTTGGCGGCCAGAGTCTGGGTGGGAGCCACCACGATGGAGTCGCCGGTGTGGACGCCCACGGGATCCATGTTCTCCATGGAGCAGATGGCGATGACGGTGCCGGCGGAGTCACGCATGACCTCGAACTCGATCTCCTTCCAGCCGGAGATGCAGCGCTCAATGAGCACCTGACCCACACGGGACAGGTTGATGCCACGGTCAGCGATTTCCTCCAGAGCGGCACGGTCGTAGGCGATGCCGCCGCCGGTGCCGCCCAGGGTGTAGGCGGGACGGACGATGACGGGATAGCCGATGCTCTCGGCGAAGTCCACGGCACCCTGCACGCTCTCCACCACCAGAGAGGTGACGCAGGGCTGGCCGATGGATTCCATGCAGTCCTTAAAGCCCTGACGATCCTCGGCCTTGTGGATGGACTCGGGGCTGGTACCCAGCAGGCGCACGCCGTACTTTTCCAGCACGCCGGCCTCGTGGAGGGCCATAGCCAGGTTCAGGCCGATCTGGCCGCCCAGAGTGGGCAGGATGGAGTCGGGGCGCTCCTTTTCAATGACCTGAGTGACGGAGGCCATGTTCAGAGGCTCGATGTACACATGATCGGCAATGTCCTTGTCGGTCATGATGGTGGCGGGGTTGGAGTTGACCAGTACGACCTCCAGACCCTCTTCCTTCAGGGCGCGGCAGGCCTGAGTGCCGGCGTAGTCGAACTCAGCGGCCTGACCGATGACGATGGGGCCGGAGCCCAGCACCAGTACCTTCTTGATTCTGCTGTCCAGGGACATTACTTGTCACCTCCCATGTTGACGATAAAGCGGCTGACTAAGTACTCGGCATCGTAAGCGTCCAGACTGGCACCTGCATCAAACTGGATGGAGAAGCAGTTGGGGCGCTTGTACCTGAGACCCTCCACGGTGCCGTCATTGACGTTGACGTGGGTGACCTCGGCCACGGCGGGGTCGATGGAGCTGCCATCCACCACATAGCCGTGGTTCTGGGTGCTGATGAAGCAGCGGCCCAGCTCCAGGTCACGGACGGGCTGGTTGCCGCCACGGTGACCAAAGCTCATCTTGCCGGTCTTGGCGCCGGTGGCCAGCGCCAGGATCTGGTGACCCAGACCCACGGCCATCACGGGGATGTCGGCCTCATACAGCTTGCGCACCTCAGCGATGACAGCGGCGTTGTCGGCGGGGTCGCCGGGGCCTTCGGAGAGCACCACGCCGTCATACTTGCCGTTCAGGATGGTCTCGGCGGCGGTGTTGGCGGGATAGGCGGTGACTTCGCAGCCACGGCGGGTCAGGCGGTCGATCATGCTCTGCTTCACGCCCAGATCGAGCACCGCCACACGGAGCTTCTGCTCGCCCCCGGCGAGGAACACCTCCGCCTCGGAGCGGGTGACCCGCTCCACAGCGCCCTGCACCCGGTAGTTTTTCAGGGTTTCCACAATGTCATTGACATTAAAATGCTCCGCACAGGTGATCATACCGTTCATGGTACCCTGATTGCGGAGAATCCGTGTAATGGCACGGGTATCCACACCCTGAATGCCAACAATATCATGTTGTTTCAAATACTCGTCCAGCGTGCCCTCGCAACGGAAATTGCTGCCACGGGGGGACAAATGACGAATGACCAAAGCCTCCGCCCAAGGAGCGCGGGACTCATTGTCAATGCTATTCACGCCATAGTTGCCGATGAGAGGATAGGACATCACAATGCCCTGCCCGGCATAGGAGGGTTCGGTCAGAATTTCTTGATAGCCGGTCATGGAAGTGTTCAGTGCCAGCTCGCACACACGGTCACCCGCAGCGCCGATGGACTCGCCCTGAAATACCATTCCGTTGGCCAGAACCAAAGTTGCTTTCATCTTATCGCCACCTCTATTTGGATTTTCACAATTTTACCGCAGTTCCGCAAAAAACTCAATAAGTCAGACGCAGTTTTTTCAAAATCGGAAATTTGGACAAAGTGAAAGCATATCATTTGTGCCTGCGGGGCAATATGTCAATGAGGTGGTCTCATGTTTGTGGTTTTGATCCGCACATTGGTGCTATACATTCTCATTATCCTCGGCATCCGGCTGCTGGGCAAGCGGCAGTTGGGTGAGCTGGAGCCCGCCGAATTCACCCTGGCCCTCATCATCGCAGACCTGGCCTCCGTCCCCATGCAGGACAACGGCATCCCCCTGCTGGCAGGGCTGATCCCCATCGTGGTGCTTTTGTGCGTGGCCACCATCCTGTCCATGCTGTGCGCCAAGTCCATTCGGTTTCGGGCGCTGATGTGCGGCCGCCCTTCCGTGGTGGTGGAAAACGGCATGGTGCTGGAAAAAGAACTGCGCAAAAACCGTCTCACGGTAGACGAGCTGCTGGAGGAGCTGCGCATCCAGGGCTTTACGGATTTCCGCTCGGTGAAGTTTGCTGTATTAGAGACCAACGGGCAGCTCTCCGTCATCCCCACCGCCGCCCAGACCCCGGTGACCGCCGCCCAGATGGGGCTGGAGCCGGAGGAGACAGGGCTGCCCCTCATCCTCATCAGCGATGGGCGGCTGCTGACCAACAACCTGAAGCTGCGGGGCTACGGGCAGAGCTGGCTGCAAAAGCAGCTCTTCGCCCACGGTCTCTCCTCCCCCGGACAAGTCTTTCTGTTCACCGTAGATCAGGCGGGCAACACCTACTGCGTACCCAAAGGAGGGCAGTCATGAAACGATTATGGACGGCTGCTGCCATCATTCTCGCCCTGGCCGCTCTGTGCGCCGTCCATGTGGGGCGGCTGAGCCACTTCACAGGGCAGCTCACCGCACAGCTTGAACAGGCACGGGAGCACCTGCTGCACGAGGACTGGGATGAGGCCCAGCGGCTGGTGGACAGCGCCTACGAGAGCTGGGAAAAGCATGGCTTTTACCTCCACACCACCCTGCGCCATGCCGACATCGACGGCATACGCAGCTCTTTCTATGAAATCAAGGCATTTTTGGACAGTCGGGACGATGCCGCCGAGTGCGCTGCGGTGAGCGCCCGGCTCATCAATCAGTTGGAGCTGCTGCTGGAGGCGGAGCTGCCGTCGGTGAAGAATCTGTTGTAGATTCCCTCATCAGTCTCGCTGCGCTCGACAGCTTCCCCATAAGGGAAGCCTAAAAGCCTTCCCTTTGGGGGAAGGTGGCACGGCGAAGCCGTGACGGATGAGGGTCACACGGGCGCACACGCAGGTGCGCCCCTACGGCGGGTCTATGAAATCTTTCGTAGGGGCAACCCTCATGGCCGCCCGAAAAAGGCGCATCAAGGATGCCGCCCCCTACATCATTCCATCGTCTACATCACACAGCACAGGGCGGAGAGCTGACGCTCTCCGCCCTGTTTTCCATCAATCAATAGTTGCGGTTGCTGGAATTCTGGTTGCTGCGGTTCTGGGAATTCTGCTGGTTGCGGTTCTCGGAGTTCTGGTTGCTGCGATTCTCAGAGTTCTGGTTGTTGCGGTTCTGAGAATTCTGCTGATTGCGGTTCTCAGAGTTGCGGTTGTTATCCATGATTATCACCTCACTATCTCAAGTATGTCTCCCCCCTGCCCCACTTATTCATCCGCAAAATATTTTTATAAAACGGATACACAAACGAAAACAATTGTGGTATACTCATCCAAAACACACCAAATCCTGTGTGAAAGGATGAGCTTTCGTGAAATGTCCTTATTGCGCCCACCCGGAAAGTAAAGTTGTGGACTCCCGTCCCGCCGACGAAGGCAGCAGCATTCGCCGCCGCCGTGAGTGTCTGGAGTGCCACAAGCGGTTTACCACTTATGAGACGATGGAGAGCTTGCCCCTCGTGGTCATCAAGCGGGACGGCAGCCGCCAGTCCTTTGACAAGAGCAAGCTGCTGGGCAGTATGCTCAAGGCCTGCGAGAAGCGCTCGGTGCCCGTGGCCACCATGGAGCGGATTGCAGACGAGATCGAGCAGTCCCTCCAGAACGAGATGGAGCGGGAAATCCCCAGCACCGAGATCGGCGAGCTGGTAATGGACAAGCTCAAGGACGTGGACGAGGTATCCTACGTCCGCTTCGCCTCGGTGTACCGCCAGTTTAAGGACATCAACACCTTTATGGCCGAGCTGACCAAGCTGCTTCAGGAAAAGTAAACAAAAAGTCCCCCACCGGCGTGGGGGACTTTTTATGCTTATTTTGTGCCGTACATACGGTCGCCCGCATCGCCCAGACCGGGGACGATATAGGCGTTCTCATCCAGCTTTTCATCCACGGCGGCCACATATATGTCCACATCGGGGTGAGCCTTGCGGATGCAGGCAATGCCTTCGGGAGCGGCCAGGATGTTCATCAGCTTGATACTGCGGCAGCCGTAGCCCTTCAGGAAGGTGATGGCGGCGGAGGCGGAGCCGCCGGTGGCCAGCATGGGGTCGAGGACGATGACGTCACGCTCGGCGATGTCGGGGGGCATTTTGCAGTAGTACTCCACCGGGGCATGGGTTTCCGGGTCACGGTACAGGCCGATATGCCCCACCTTGGCAGAGGGGATAAGGTCGAGCACGCCGTCCACCATGCCCAGTCCGGCACGGAGGATGGGGACGATGGCCAGCTTCTTGCCCGCCAGCGCTTTGAAGGTGCCGGTGGCGATGGGCGTTTCAATCTCCACCTCTTTCAGCGGCAGGTCACGGGTGGCCTCATAGCACTCCAGCGCAGCAATCTCGGACACCACCTCACGGAACTCTTTCACGCCGGTGCGCTTGTCACGGAGGATGGATAGCTTATGCTGCAGCAGCGGATGGTCTAACACATGAACCTTATCATCCATCGTTTTACAAACCCCTTTCATCATTGGTTAGTCTGGGACAGGCGCTCCTGCCGCTCCCGCTCGGCCTGACTGAGCCGATGGTAACGGGGCGCCAACTGTCCTGCGGGGATGAGCTTGTCCTGCCGGATCAGCTCCAGCGCTGCACGGGCCACGCCCCAGGCGGTCTGATACACCAGATGGGGCGGCATGAGGACAGCCTCCACGCCGTTTTGCATAAAGGTAGTATAGCACAGACTGGCACCGTCGCCCACCAAAATCTGCGTATTTCCAGATTTTTTCACTTCTTCAGTGAGCTCATCCAGCCCGATGGCACGATCCTCCGTCAGACGGGTGATGGCGCCGTTGGCGGCCAGAAAGCGGGCGTTATACACCTGCTGGCGGCGGGCATCCATGGCCACGCAGATCTCACCCTCCATATGGGCACACTGCCACGCCATGGATTCCAGAGTGGAGCAGGGTGCGCAGGGCTTGTCCTCCGGCCAGGCCAGACCCTTGGCGGCGGCCACGCCAATGCGCACGCCGGTAAAGGATCCGGGCCCTGCCGCCACGGCGATGACATCCATCTCACCCATGGTCAGGCCGGTGTTTTTCAGCAGATCGGCCACCATGGGCATCAGGGTGGCAGAATGGGTCAGTCCGCTGTTCTGAAAGGACTGAGCCAGCAGCTTTTCATCCTCCGTCACCGCCACCGAGGCGGTGACAGCAGAGGTCTCCAACGCTAAGATCTTCACAGCTCTACCCCCTCAATGGTGATGATGCGGCTGTTGTCGTCCTCTCCCCTGCGGATGGACACCCGCACCGCATCGGACTCTATGGCATCCTCCACATTCTCGCTCCACTCCACGGCGCAGATGCCGCCACGGGCCAGATAGTCCTCCCAGCCGATGTGGAACAACTCGTCTGCGCTGCCTAAACGGTACATATCAAAGTGGAACAGGGGCAACCTGCCCCCCTCATACTCGTTGACGATGGTGAAGGTGGGGCTGGTGACACGCTCCTCCACCCCCAAAGCCTGAGCCATGCCGGACACAAAGGCGGTCTTGCCCGCACCGAGATCGCCGGTGAAGGCCACCACCTGACCGCCGTACAGGGCATTGGCCAGCCGCCCGCCCAGCTCACGGGTCGCCTCCGGACTGTGAGTGATAAATTCCATAGTTTGCTCACTTCCATTCAAATGACCAAAGGCAAAACCCCTGATCTGCGCAAAATCTCTTTGTAGAGTATAGCACATCGGCAAGAATTGTGCTATACTTATTTGCGACTTTTACGCCATACCATCATCGGGAAAGGAGGTGGCAGAATGGCGCTCACCCGAAACCTCAAGGAATTCTTCAAAAAGGGCGATGTGGTGCTGCTGGCGCTGTGCCTGCTGGCCAGCGGTATTGGTCTGCTGCTCATCTTCAGCGCCACACGGTATGACCCCGCCCTGCACTCCTCCTTTATCAAGCAGGCGGCTTTCGTCTGCGTGGGCGTGGTGCTGTATATCCTCATCTCCTTCGTAGACATTGAGTTTCTGATGGAAAAGTGGTGGTGGGTCTTCCTGCTGCTGGGCATCTTCGTCATCCTGCTCATCGTCCCCTTTGGTGAGGGCGGCAATACCGGCAACAAGAGCTGGGTGTTCTTCCCCGGCATTCCCTTCGGTTTTCAGCCCGGTGAGATCGCCAAGCTGTCCTTCGTGGTGGTGCTGGCATGGCTGCTCAACCGGGAGCGTCCCAAGGGGGTGGACCGCCCCTCCGCCATCTTTAAGTATCTGGTGCTTACCGGCGTGTTTGCCGGTATGCTGGCCGTCCTGTCCGGCGACTTCGGCATGATGCTGGTCTACCTGTTCCTGTTCATCATCATGGCATGGGTGGGCGGTGTGAACCGATGGTGGTTTATCGGTGTGGGCGGCGCTGTGATCGGCGTGGTGCTGGCGGTGTGGAACTTTATTCTGCCCCGCACCTCCCTCTGGACGGACTACCGCATCCTGCGCTTTCGGGCCGTGTTCGACCATTCCCTCGATCCCGCCGGTGTGGGCTGGCAGCAGACCCGCTCCCTCATCACCATCGGATCGGGCAAGCTGACCGGCATGGGATTCCTACAAGGCAAACAGACCCAGTCCCCCCTGTCGGAAAACCTCCCTGCACGGCACACCGACTTTATCTTCTCGGTGTGCGGCGAGGAATTTGGGCTCATCGGCTGCGTGTTTCTGCTGATCCTGCTGTTCACCATCATTCTGCGGTGCATCTGGGTTTCCCGCAGGGCAAAGAGCCATATGTCCTCCTATATCGCCATGGGCTTTGCAGGTATGCTGATGGTGCAGACCATTCTGAACGTGGCCATGTGCCTGTATGTGGGGCCCGTCATCGGCCTGACCCTCCCCTTCATCAGCTACGGAGGTTCCTCTACCCTGATCCTGTTTTTGGCCATGGGCATCGTGTCCGGCATCAAAATGCGCCCGCTCCCAAGCTGGCTCAAGGATCGAAGTCAACTGTAACTGCTCAAAATATGCGGATGCGCCTCTGCATCCGCATATTTTCTTTTGTTTGGAGAAAGCTACCCTTACAATAAATAAAGGAGGCTTTCCCGTGAAATACCGTGCTCTGCTCCTCGCCCTGCTGCTGACAGGAGCACTCGCCCTGCCTGTCTCCGCCGTGGTGCTCACCACCGCCGAGGGGGACAACTCCGCACCCATTGCGGAACATCTGACCCTGAAGACCTATAAGGATGTGGCCATCTCCAGCCGCTTTGCGGCGGTGGATCCTGAAGGCGACCCCGTCACCTTTCAGGTGGTGGACAGCCCTGCACGGGGCGAAGTGACGGTGGATCGTGAGGACACCGCCGCCTTCTGGTACACCCCCTATGAGGGCAAAAAGGGCAAGGACACCTTCACCTATGTGGCGGTGGACAACCACGGCAACGTGTCCGAGCCCGCCACCGTGAAAGTGACCATCGAAAAGCAGTCCACCAAGGTCACCTATTCCGACATGACCGGCGAGACCGCCCACTATGCCGCCCTGCGCCTGGCGGAAGAGGACATTTATGTGGGGCGGCAGATGGGCGACCTGTACTGCTTCGACCCCGGTCTGACCTTTACCCGTGAGGAATTTCTGGCGCTGGCCATGGATGCCGCAGGGATGAAGCCGCTGGAAAATATCACTCTCACCGGCTTTTATGACGACGACACCATCGCCACATGGGCCAAGGGCTATGTCTCCGCCGCCCTGATGGACGGCACCGTGCGGGGCAGCTACAACAGCGCCGGACAGGTGATCTTCAACGGCGGCGCACCCATCACCGGGACGGAAGCTGCCGTTATCATCGACCACCTGCTGGCGGTGGGCGATGTGTCCGTGCCCACCATGGCAGATGCCAGCGTGCCCGCATGGGCCAGCCAGGCGGTGGCCAATATGAAAACCGTGTCCGTCCTCTCCTCTGCCGACGGTCTGTCCGACCCCCTCACCCGTGGGGAGGCAGCCGAAATGCTGTCCGCCATGCTGGATGTGCTGGACAGCCGCAATAAAAGCTGGTTTTAACGAAAGAAGCGCCTTTGCTAAGGCAAAGGCGGGTCTTTTTTGCTTACTCCAAATCAAAGGGCACATCACGGCTCTGTGCGATGGCGTCCCCCTCGTAGGGAAACTCTTCCGGCACGGCAGCCACCATGTTCTGGCGGTACTGCATCTCCTGCCACTGTTCCTTGGTGATGAGGAGCTGGCGGGGCTTGGAGCCCTCAAAGGGGCCGACAACACCCTTTTCCTCCATCTGATCCACCAGACGGGCGGCGCGGCCGTAGCCCAGCTTGAGCCGGCGCTGGAGCATGGACACGGAGGCCTGTCCCACTTCCAGCACCACGTCGATGGCGGCAGGGAGCAGCTCGTCGTAATCATTGCCCTCGGTGGGGTCGGAACCGCCCACACCCTTGGCGCCCTTATCCTTCTCCTCGGCGTGCTTTTCGATCTCGTGCATCACCGCCTCGTCATAGCGGGCGGTAGCGCCCTCCTTGATGAAGTCCACCACGTTGGCCACCTCCTCCTCGGAGATGAAGCAGCCCTGAATGCGCTGGGGCTTGCCCTCACCCAGAGGGGCATACAGCATATCGCCCTTGCCCACCAGCTTTTCTGCGCCGGTGTTGTCCAGAATGATGCGGGACTCCAGCGAGGAGGCCACCGCAAAGGCGATTCGACTGGGGATATTGGCCTTCATCAGACCGGTGATGACATCGGCGGAGGGGCGCTGGGTGGCGATCACCAGATGCATGCCGGAGGCACGGCCCATCTGGGCCACACGGCAGATGGATTCCTCCACCTCCTTGGCGGCCACCAGCATCAGGTCAGCCAGCTCGTCGATGACCACCACGATCTGGGGCATGGTCTCCTTCCCCTCACGGCGGGCATGGTTGTTGTAGGAGGCCAGATCCTTAGCCCCCACCTCGGAGAAGGCACGGTAACGCTTCATCATCTCGTTCACCGCCCACTGGAGGGCACCGGCCGCCTTCTTGGGGTCGGTAACCACGGGGATGAGCAGATGGGGGATGCCGTTGTACACACCCAGCTCCACCATCTTGGGATCCACCATGATGAGGCGCACCTCGTCCGGGGTGGCCTTATACAGCAGGGACACGATGAGGGAGTTGGTACACACCGACTTGCCGGAGCCGGTGGTGCCGGCAATGAGCATATGGGGCAGCTTGGCGATGTTGCCCACCACGCAGTTGCCGCCGATGTCCTTGCCCACGGCGAAGGACACCTTGGAGGGACTGTCAGTGAAGGCACGGGAACCGATCACATCCCGAATGGCCACGGGGCTGACCTGACGGTTGGGCACCTCGATGCCCACGGTGGAAATCTTATCGGGAATGGGCGCCACACGGACGGCGGAAGCGCCCAGCGCAAGGGCAATATCGTCAGACAGGTTGGTGATCTTGTTCAGCTTCACGCCCTGCTCCAGCTCCAGCTCGTATCGGGTGACCGAGGGGCCACGGGTGACATTGACGATGTGGGCATCCACACCGAAGGACTGGAGGGTGTCCTGCAAACGCTGCTGGTTGGCGTGCAGCTCGTTGGCGGCGGAGCCCATGGCGCCACGCCCCTCATTGAGCAGGGACACGGGGGGATAGCGGTAGGCCTGAGGCTCGTGGGTCAGCCCCTCCTCGATCTCACGGGTCACTTCGTCACGGGCGGTTTGCGCCTCCTGACGGGTCACCTTTTCCACCGCAGGCTCACGCACCACGGGGGGCGGCACGGGCTGACCGAAGCCGCTGTCCGTCACAGGGGCAAGGTCGGGCACATCCTCGTATTCAGGCGCCTGGGTCTCCATGGGCGGCGTGGTCACGCCGGTGAGTACCTGATCGGGCGGCGTCACATCGGTCATGCGCTCGAACAGCTTCTTTTTGCGCACCGTGGTCACAGGTCTGGTGGGTTCCTTTGCGGTGACAGGTGCATCATCCACGGGAATGTCGATGGCAGCCTGGCGCTGGAGACGGACAGGCCGATCCTCCACAGGCTCCGGCTGGACAGCGGGTTTGGGCTGCGCCTGCTGCTTGCGCTTTGCCGCTCTTTTCTTAACGGCACGGTAGACATCCTCCACCGTGTGGTCAAAGGCGAACAGCAGCATACCGGCAGCGGCCAGAATGAACACCACCAGCGCACCCACCCTGCTGAAGGCAAAGCGGAAGAGCTGGGCCAGCAGACCGGCGATCACGCCGCCGGAGGCATAGTCCTGCCCGGACTGCCACAGCTTCCCGAACAGGTTCCAGCCCCATGCCAGCTCAACACGGCACAGAAGCAGATGGAAGATGGCACCCAGGATCACCGGCAGAGGCAGGGTGCATCCCAGCCGCAGCCGCACCGGGCGCCCCCGGTGGAGCAGCAGGATGTAGGCTGCCAGCAGCAGAACCGGCGGCACCACATAGAAGCCGTAGCCGAACAGCCCTCGCAGCAGGCCACGGAACAGGCTGATAAAGGCAGCAGACACATTGAAATATCCGATCACGCCGAAGAAGGCCAGCAGCAGGCAGATCACGCCGGCGATCTCACGGCGGATGGGCTTGCGCTCCGGGGCAGGCTTGCGTTCCGGGGCGGGCTGCCCCTTGCGGGCGGTACCGCCGCCGGAAGAGGTGCGGTTTGTGCCGCCGCTCCTGGCGTTCCCCTTGGCAGAGGTCTTGGGCGTGCTTTTCTTTTGTGAAGAGGCCATATGTTATCCTCCTGTTATCAGATCACCACAGCGGCCACGAGAGCGGCGGCACCGGCGATCCAGCAGTAAAAGGCAAACTTGCCGAACTTACCCTTACTGGCCAGCATCTGAACCAGACGGATGGAGAAGTAGCCCACCACACCGGCTACCACCATGCCTGCGATGTACTTGGGGAGCAGAGCGGTGTCGATCCCCGCACCGCTCAGGGCGTCAATTACCTTCAGCAGCGTGGCACCCAGCACGGCGGGCAGGGACAGCAGGAAGGAGTAGCGCACGGCGAACTTGCGCTCAAAGCCCAGCATCATACCGGCGGAGATGGTGGTGCCGGAGCGGGACAGACCGGGAATGGTGGCAATGCCCTGAGCCACGCCCACCAGCAGCGCATCGGTGACCTTGGCGTTGCGGGCCGTCTTGGTGCCGCGGGCAAGACGGTCGGAAAAGAAGAGGATGCAGCCGGTCACCAGCAGCATAGCCCCCACAAAGATGGGGCTACTGCCCAGGCTCTCCACCTTGCTCTCCAGCGGAAGCACCAGCAGCAGAGGCAGCGTGCCCACGATGACCATGAGCACCAATCTGCGGGCCAGCGGCGGCTTGGTCTCCCGTGCGCCCTGACGGGAAAACAGGGCTGCGATGCCACGGAAGAATTCAACGATCATCTCCGCAATATCCTTGCGGTACACGATGCACACAGCGATCAGGGTGGCAAAGTGGAGCAGGATGTTGAAGAGGTTATCCACCTCTTGCATATTAAAGAAGTGCTGGAACAGGGTCAGGTGACCCGAACTGGAGATGGGCAGGAACTCAGCCACGCCCTGCACAAAACCTAAGAAAATCGCCATTGGAAGTGTCAAGAAACTCACCTCATTCATGATTTGCAACAGCATAATA
>JAZNQA010000016.1:0-4616 GCA_045589915.1 Candidatus Enterenecus sp. | reverse complement strand
TGGCACGCCTGAAGGGACTCGAACCCCTGACCCACTGCTTAGAAGGCAGTTGCTCTATCCACCTGAGCTACAGGCGCGTATGGAGCGGGTGATGGGAATCGAACCCACGCGACCAGCTTGGAAGGCTGGGATTCTACCATTGAACTACACCCGCATATGGGTGACTCCGCAAATGTCAGCCTAAGGATAATAGCACAAACATTTGCGGATGTCAATCCCTTGCGTACAATTTTTCCTTACAGCGGTGCGTCACAGAAGGCACAGCAGTCCACGCCGCCGTTTTTCTTCACCAGCGGGGGCAGGTAAAGCTCGGTCTGGGTGATGCAGTTGGGGTTGTGGCACACCGGCTTGGTGCCGATCTCCACCGGGGGCGGGGCCATGCGGGGCTGATTGGCCAGGTCAGACAGCAGGGACATACGGGCGAACATACCGAAGCGGGCCTGCTGGAAGTAGACGGCACGGGGATCATCGTCCACATCCACGGCGATCTCGTCCACCCGGGGAAGGGGGTGCATCACCAGCAGGTTCTCCCGTGCACGGGCCAGCTTGGAGCGGGTGAGGACATAGATGCCTTTATTCCGCTCGTACTCCAGCGGATCCACGAACCGCTCACGCTGGATGCGGGTCATGTACAGCACGTCAAGCTGGGGGATGACAGGCTCCAGCCCGGTGACCTCCACAAAGGGCATATCATGCTCCTTCATGAACTGGCGCAGATAGTCGGGGATGGCCAGCTCACGGGGGGCAATGAGATAGAACTGGATATTCTTGAATTTGGCCAGCGCCTTGATGAGGGAATGGACGGTGCGTCCGTTCTTCAGATCGCCGCACAGACCCACGGAAAGCCCGTCCACCGAACCACGCAGGCGGGTGATGGTGGTCAGGTCGGCAGTGGTCTGGGTGGGGTGCATATGCTTGCCGTCACCGGCGTTGATGACGGGCACCTCGGAATAGAGGGAGGCCGCCTTGGCCGCACCCTCCCACGGGGTGCGCATGACGATGACATCGGCATAGCCGGACACCATCTTAATGGTATCCTTCAGGCTCTCGCCCTTGGCCACCGAGGAGGAGTTGGGGTCGGCAAAGCCAAACACCGTGCCGCCCAGACGGAGCATGGCGGTCTGGAACGAGAAATTAGTGCGGGTAGAGGGCTCGTAAAACAGGTTGCAGGAAACCTTGCCCCTGCACGCATCCAGATAGTCCTCCGGTGCGCTGATGATCCTGTCGGCACGGGCATACAGCTCGTCCCATTCCTGTCGGGTCAGATCACCAAAATCGATTAAGTGGCGCATGGCCGTCCCCCCTTACATGATTCGGTCTATTTTATCACAAACCGCCAAGAGGGACAACAGCAAAAATGCGGTAAATGTTGGTAAGTTGCCCCGATGCGACAAAATTTGGCGGCCATAAAACCAGCTCAACCTCACAAAGCTATCACCAGAACCAACGGTGAGGTGAACACAGTATGCGCTGGCTTTGGGCATTTATCATATATAGTTTCATCGGTTTTTTATTGGAGGTGGCCTTTGCCCGTGCCATCCACCACCCGAAAAAGGACAGAAAGTGCTTCATCCTGCTCCCCCTGTGCCCGGTATACGGGCTGGGTGCGCTGCTCATCCGGGGGCTGACGGCGTGGAACAGCTCCCCCTTGTGGGTGATGGCGGTGGGCTTCGCCGCAGCCACGGCAGCGGAACTGGTGATGGGCGGGCTGTACCGCTATGTGCTGGGGGTGGAGTTCTGGAACTACCGCAGGCTGCGGTGGAACATGGACGGGCTGGTGTGCCTGCAATTCTCCCTGTACTGGACGGTGCTGGCGCTGGCCATGGTATATTGGGTGGATCCGCTCATCGACGGGCTCATCTCCGCCATCCCTGGCTGGCTGGGATGGCCCATGGCCATCCTGCTGGCGGCGGATGGAGTGGTGTCCACCATCGCCCTGAAGCGGACAGGCACCACCGAGGTGCTGCGCTGGTACCGGCCCGACGGCGGGGGCTGACCCCGCCGTCGGACAGTTTTACAAACACTTTACACGCCTTTGAGCGCACACTTTACATGGAAGGCGTACACTCAAATCAGTCCCGAAAACAAAGACAAATGCTGCACAAACAAGAAATGGAGAGAATTCATATGAAAAAATTCCTTGCGCTGATGATGGCTTTGACCATGGCCCTCAGTCTCACCGCCTGCGGCGGCAGCCAGCCCGCCGGTGACGGGCAGTTGTCCGGCGGCGTTATCACCCTGGGCTCCACCTCCATGGAGAAGGTGATGGGCACCCTGGCCGAGCAGTTCCGCAATGACAACGGCGGCGTGACCGTCACCGTGGAGGGCGGCGGCTCCGGCGCCGGCGTGGAGGCCGCCAGCAACGGCACCGCCGACATCGGGCTGGCCTCCCGTGCCCTGAAGGACGCCGAGAAGGAGGCCGGTCTGGTGGAGACCGTTCTGGCGCTGGACGGCATCGCCATCATCGTCAACGCCGACAACGGCGTGAACGACCTGACCGTGGAGCAGATCGCCGGGATCTTCACCGGCGAGATCACCAACTGGTCTGAGCTGGGCGGCGCCGATCTGGCCATCGCCTGCATCGGCCGTGAGGCCGGTTCCGGCACCCGTGACGGCTTCGAGTCCATCACCGGCACCGAGGACACCTGCGTGCTGGCTCAGGAGCTGACCTCCACCGGCGCTGTGGTGGAGGCGGTGCGGAGCAATCCTCAGGCCATCGGCTACGCCTCCCTCTCCTCCGTGGAGGGTCAGGACGGCATTAAGGCCATCACCGTTGGGGGCGTTCCCTGCACCGAGGAGACGGTTCTGGACGGCAGCTACGCCATCCAGCGCCCCTTCGTGCTGGTCACTAAGGAGGGCGTGGCGCTGAGCGCTCAGGCTCAGGCCTTCTTCGACTGGGCCACCTCCCCCGCCGCCGCCGACCTCATCCGTGCCGCCGGCGCTGTGCCCGTGGCCTGAACAAGCTTGGATACCGCCCTCATTCCGCTTGGGATGAGGGCTATCCCCCTGTCATAAAGGAGTTTTACCGTGGAATACGAAAAAACCTTAGTCAGCCGCCGACCTGAGGCGAAAAAGCCGTCCCCCGCCGCCCGATTCATGGCCCGCTTCGGTCTGCGCTCCACCCGTGAGGTGGTGGAGTGGGTGGTCAAGACCCTGTTCCTGCTGTGCGGCTTCGTGGCGGTGGCCAGCGTGCTGTTCATCAGCATCTATCTGGTGGCATCCGGCCTGCCCGCCATTGCGGAGATCGGCGCGGGCGACTTCCTGTTCGGCGACACATGGGCCCCCCGTCAGGAGCAGTACGGCATCCTGCCCTTCATCCTCACCTCCCTGGCGGGTACCGCCGGAGCCATCCTTATCGGTGTGCCCATCGGCGTGCTCACCGCCATGTTTCTGTCCAAGGTGGCCCACCACCGCCTGGCCGCCGTGATCCGCACCGCCGTGTCCCTGCTGGCGGGCATTCCGTCGGTGGTGTACGGTCTGGTGGGCATGGTGGTGCTGGTGCCCGCCATCCAGAAGCTGTTCGGTCTGGCCTCCGGCGCAACCCTGCTGGCCGCCATCGTGGTGCTGGCCGTGATGATCCTCCCCTCCATCATCAATGTGGCGGAAACCTCCCTGCGGGCGGTGCCCAAGGAGTATGAGGAGGCATCGCTGGCACTGGGCGCCACCCACACCGAGACCATCTTCCGTGTATCCCTCCCCGCTGCCCGCTCCGGCGTGGCCACCGCCATCGTGCTGGGCGTGGGCCGTGCCATCGGTGAGGCCATGGCCATCATCATGGTGTCGGGCAACGTGGCCAATATGCCGGGCAGCCTGTTCACCCCGGTGCGCTTCCTCACCACCGCCATCGCCTCCGAGATGAACTACGCCCCCATGGGCTCCCTGTGGAAGCAGTCCCTGTTCTCCATCGGGCTCATCCTGTTCCTGTTTATCATGCTCATCAATGTCATTCTCAACGTATTCATCAAAAACAAAAAGGAGGGCTGATCGGTGGAACGTCTGTCACTGCGCCGCCGGCTCTATGACCGTGGCCTCAAGGGCCTGCTCTGTCTGTGCGGCATCCTTACCTGCGCTCTGCTGGCCTTCCTCATCATCTACGTGTTCTACCGTGGTCTGGGGGGCATCAATTGGGAGCTGCTGACCACCCAGCGGAGCTATATCAACAATACCGACGGTATTTTGCCCAACATCCTAAACACGCTGTATATCATTTTGCTGTCCATGCTCATTGTGCTGCCCCTGGGCGTGGGGGCCGCCATCTACCTGACGGAGTACGCCACCAACCGCAAGCTGGCGGCGGTCATCGAGTTTGCCACCGAGACCCTCACCGGCATCCCCTCCATCATCTTCGGTCTGGTGGGTATGCTGTTCTTTGTCAACCTGCTGGGCTTTGGCACCGGCATCCTCGCCGGCGGTCTGACGCTGGTGGTGATGATCCTGCCCACCATTGTGCGCACCACTCAGGAGGCGCTGAAAACGGTGCCCCAGTCCTACCGTGAGGGGGCGCTGGGTCTGGGGGCGGGTAAATGGCGCATGGTGCGCACCGTGGTGCTGCCCAACGCCGTGGACGGCATCGTCACCGGCTGCATCCTTGCCATCGGCCGCATTGTGGGCGAGTC
>JAZNQA010000015.1:0-23881 GCA_045589915.1 Candidatus Enterenecus sp. | reverse complement strand
AGGTCGAACACGGCGGCGGTCTTTTCCACATCCTCCGGCATGACCTTGATGAGGCGGCGGGTGTCGGGGCTCATGGTGGTGAGCCACATCATCTCCGGATCGTTCTCGCCCAGACCTTTGGAGCGCTGCACATCGTACTTCTTGCCCTCCAGCTCACGGCAGATGTCCGCCTTCTCCTTGTCGGAGTAGGCAAACCACGTCTTCTCCTTACAGGTGATCTCGTACAGGGGGGACTCTGCAATGTAGACGTATCCCTCCCGAATGAGGGTGGGGGTGAGGCGGTAGAGCATGGTGAGGATGAGGGTGCGGATCTGGAAGCCGTCCACGTCACCGTCGGTACAGATGACGATCTTGTTCCAGCGCAGGTTGTCCAGATCGAAGGCGTTGAGATCCTTGTTGTTCTTGCTCTGCACCTCCACGCCGCAGCCCATGACCTTGAGCAGATCGGTGATGATCTCACTTTTGAAGATCTTGGCGTAGTCGGCCTTCAGGCAGTTGAGGATCTTGCCCCGCACCGGCATGATGCCCTGAAATTCAGCGTCACGGCTGAGCTTGACGCTGCCCATGGCGGAGTCGCCCTCCACGATATACAGCTCACGGCGGGAGACATCCTTGGTGCGGCAGTCCACAAACTTCTGCACCCGATTGGAGATGTCCAGCGAGCCGGACAGCTTCTTTTTGATGCCCAGACGGGTCTTTTCCGCCGTCTCACGGGAGCGCTTGTTGATGAGGGCCTGAGCGCCGATCTTTTCCGCATCAAAGGGATTCTCGATGAAGTAGACCTCCAACTGGCTCTTGAGGAAGTCGGTCATGGCCTCCTGTACGAACTTGTTGGTGATGGATTTCTTGGTCTGGTTCTCGTAGCTGGTCTGGGTGGAGAAGTTGTTGCTCACCAGCACGAGGAAGTCCTCGATGTCACCCCAGGTGATCTTGCTCTCCGACTTGGTGTACTTGCCGTTCTGCTTCAGCCAGCCGTCAATGGCGGAGACAAAGGCGGACTTCATGGCCTTTTCGGGGGAGCCGCCGTGCTCCAGCCAGGAGGAGTTGTGGTAGTGCTCGATGACCTGCGCCGTGTTGGAGAAGCAGAAGGACACCGACAGCTTCACCTTGTATTCCGCCTTGTCCTCCCGGTCACGGCCACGGCGCTCGGTCTGCCAGAACACGGGCTGAGTGATGGAATTCTCCCCCGCCAGCTCCTGCACATAGTCGATGATGCCGTTTTCGTAGCGGAACTCGGTGGTCTCGAACTTGCCGCCCACCTGATTGCGGAAGCGGAAGGTGACACCGGCGTTGACCACCGCCTGACGCTTCATCACGTCCAGATAGTAGTCCACGGGGATGTCGATGTCGGTAAAGACCTCCAGATCGGGCTTCCAATGGAACCTGGAGCCGGTCTTTTTGCGGTCGGCAGGCTCCTTGCCCATGTCGCCCACGATCTCGCCCTTTTCGAAGTGAAGGGTGTACCTGAAGCCGTCCCGATAGATGACGGCGTCAAAAAACTCGGAGGAGTACTGGGTGGCGCAGGAGCCCAGACCGTTGAGGCCCAGAGAGTACTCGTAGTTGTCCCCGTCCCCGTCCTTATACTTGCCGCCGGCGTACAGCTCACAGAACACCAGCTCCCAGTTGTAGCGGCCCTCGGCCTCGTTCCAGTCCACGGGACAGCCACGGCCAAAGTCCTCCACCTCGATGGACTTGTCCTCGTAGCGGGTGACGATGATCTGGTTGCCGTGGCCTTCACGGGCCTCGTCGATGGCGTTGGACAGGATCTCGAACACGGCGTGCTCGCAGCCCTCCAACCCGTCCGAGCCGAAGATGACGCCGGGGCGCTTGCGCACCCGATCAGCCCCCTTCAGGGAGGAAATGGACTGGTTATCATATGTTTTTTTAGAAGCGGACTTTGCCATAGCTGCACCTACCTGTTGTCATTGGGCATATCAAATCAATTTAGTATATCTCAAAACAGGCAGGACAGTCAAGAAAAGGAAGCATAAAAAACCGCCGCAGTGTTGGCTGCGGCGGCTGAAGCGGACAGGGAAGTCAGGGCAGGGGGTACTCCACCAGAAGCTCCTGATAGCGGCGCTTGAAGTCGGCGTCGTTCTTCTTGATGTCCACCAGATACTGGTGAGTTTCGTAGCTGTCGTGATCCAGCTCGATGATGGCGGCGGCCACGTTGGAGCAGTGGTCGGAGATGCGGGAGCAGTCGCCCAGCAGGTCGGTGAACAGCATGCCCTGCTCCACGGTGCAGGCGCCGTCCTTCAGGCGGGAGATGTGGCGCACACGCAGGTTGGTGCACAGGTGATCCACCAGCTGCTCCAGCGGCTCCACCTGACGGGCCAGCTCGGCGTTCACGGACATGAAGCTGTTCACGGTGAGGTGGGTGACCTTGCGCACTGCACGGAAGAGGACCTCCAGCTCGGCACGGGCATCGGCGGAGAAGGAGAGCTCCTTGGTCTGGATGCGGCTGGCGGCGATCTGGATGCTCTTGGCGTGGTCGGAGATGCGCTCGAAATCGCTGATGGAGTGGAGCAGGCGGGACACGCTGCGGCTGTCGTCCACGGAGAGGGTCTTGCTGGACAGCTTCACCAGATAGGTGCCCATGATGTCCTCGTACTGGTCGAGCTGATCCTCCACCTGGCACACCACCTTGGCGTAGTCCTCATCATAGGACTCCACCAGACCCAGTGCACGATCCACCGAGGCTTCGGACAGGTTGGCCATGCCCTGTGCCAGCTTGTTGCACTGCTCCAGGGCGATGGAGGGGGTGACCAGCAGGCGCTCGTCCAGCAGAACCACCTCAGGCTCCTTGGCCTCGTCACGGATGGTGAGGCAGGCCAGCTTCACCAGCAGCCTGCTGAAGGGCAGCATGGCGGCGGTACACACCACGTTGAACAGGGTGTGGACGATGGAAATGCCGGTCTCACCGGCAGGGCCGTCCAGGAAAGGCATGGGGATGAGGGCTTTGACGATATAGAACAGGGCGAGGAAGGCGAAAGTGCCGATGACGTTGAAGTACAGATGGATGAGGGCGGCGCGGCGGGCATTCTTGGAGGCACCGGCGGAGGAGATGAGGGCGGTGACGGTGGTGCCGATGTTCTGACCCAGGATGATGGGGACGGCACTGCCGAAGGTGAGTGCCCCCGTGGAGGACAGGGCCTGCAAAATACCCACCGAGGCGGAGGAGGACTGGATGATGGCGGTGAGGATGGCACCGGCCAGCACGCCCAGAATGGGATTGGAGAACATCAGCAGGATGTTGGCGAATGCAGGCACATCCTTCAGCCCGGCCACAGCGCCCGACATGGTGCTCATGCCGAACATCAGGGTGGAAAAGCCCAGCAGGATGGCACCCACGTCCTTCTTGCGGCCGTTGGTGACGAACATGTACAGCACCACGCCGATGGCGGCCAGAACGGGGGAGAAGGAGGTGGGCTTGAGCAGCTGCATCACAAAGCTGGCTCCCTCGATGCCGTTGAGGGACAGGATCCACGCCGTGATGGTGGTACCTACGTTGGCGCCCATGATGATGCCCACGGCCTGATACAGGTTCATCACGCCGGAGCTGACGAAGCCCACCACCATGACCGTGGTGGCGGAGGAGGACTGGATGACCGCCGTAACGATCACGCCCAGCAAAAAGCCCTTGATGGGGTTGGAGGTGAGCTTTTCCAGAATGTTGCTGAGCTGGTTGCCGGCGGCACGCTCCAGCCCCTGCCCCATCACATTCATGCCGAACAGGAACAGGGCGAGGCCGCCCAACATCGTTAATACATCAAACAAATCCATATGATTACCTCAAATACACTAAGTTTTGACAGGTTGTGACACATACCCATTGTAGTAAAGAAATCGTAAAATGTAAATGCTCCCTTTTGTAAAAACTCCGTAAAAATGCGGAAGATGGGGGGCGGAGATCCACCAAAGGCGGCGGGAGGTATAGGGGGTGGAATATTTGTCCAGACTGAACATAGAGTTTTTTACAGGAAAGGAAGTGAACGCCATGGCAGAAGCAGTCAAGCTCCGCCGCCGCCGCAGAGAAACGGATGCAGGTGAGGAAGCCCGGCAGCAGCTTTTGGAGGGGATGGCCCAGACCAGAGCGCTCCTCAATCAGGCCTACGCCGAGTTCAATGCCCAGAGCGACCCCGACTTGGTGGATTCCTGCGTGTACACCATCAATGCCCTGCGCAGCCGGTATTCCTATCTGGTGCGGCAGGCCAAGCTGCTGGATCGAAAGGAGGAGGCGGGATGAACGAGTGGGCTTGGGCTGGCATCGCTCTGGCGGCGGTGGTGGTGCTGATCCTGTTCCGCCGGGTGCTGGGCGGGGTGGTGAAGCTGCTGGTGCGCTCCGGGCTGGGGATGGTGTTCCTGTGGCTGTTCCAGGGCGTGGGCGCCGTCATTGGCGTGCCGCTGGGGGTCAATTTCATCAATGGAGCGGTGCTGGCGCTGCTGGGCGTGCCCGGATTTGCCCTGCTGCTCATGACCCAATGGCTGACGGGGTAAAAATCGTCAGGAAATAGACAAAAAAGGGTAGCGAACAGGGAAAAATTGTGGTATGATACCTCATTATCAAAAGAAACAATCGGATGGTGAGAGCTGTGGCCAGACGAAACAGAAGAGGATACCGGGAATACCGTGGCCGCCGCAGAAAGGGCAGCACGGCATTAAAGGTGATCGTAATATTGTTGGCGGTGCTGCTGGTGGCGGGGATCGTGTTCACCCTGTTTTTGGGGCGCTACATCGAGTATACCGACGACGGAGTGCGCATCAATCTGCCGTGGATGCAGGACGATGACTCCGACGAGCCCATCAGCTCCGAGCCGCTGGTCATCATCACCGACCAGCCCAGCGCCGAGCCTACGGCCCCTCCCGTGGAGACCATTGGTGCGGTGGAGGTGGCCGTGAGCCAGCTCACCGACGGCTCCGCCCTTCAGACGGTGAAGCAGGCGGGGGGCAATGCGCTGGTGGTGGAGATGAAGAACGCCTACGGGCGGCTGGCGTGGAATTCCAAGGTGCCTCAGGCGCAGGCCATGGGGGTGAGCGCCGCAGATGATGCCGTGGCCCGTGCGGTGGGTGAGCTGGCCGAGGGAGACGAGGTGTATCTGGTGGCCCGTGTGAACGGCTACCGTGATCTGGCCATGGCCAATGCCAAAGTGGGCGGGCCGCTGATGACCCGGGGCGGCAACGTGTGGTATGATGCCAACGGCCTGTGCTGGGTGAGCCCTGCCGCCGACGAAGCGGTGGACTATCTGGCCGCCCTGTGCCTGGAACTGGCCGACATGGGCTTTGACGAGATCCTGCTGGATTGCGGCGGATACCCCTACTTTGGCGAGGTCCACGTGCTGGCCCAGTCCGAGCTGCGTCCGGCGGAGCTGTCCGCTCCCGTGGGCGATGGCTGGCAGACCATCCGTGAGGCGCTGGACGGAACCGGCACCAAGCTGTCCTGCCTTGTGACGGGGGAGATGGTGAACGGCACGGAAGCGTACAGCGGCATCACCGCCGGTCTGCTGGCGGACGGAGCCCACCGGGTGTGGGTGGATGTGCCCCAGGGGGACACGTCGGACTATGCCGCTCTGCTGGAGCAGGCGGGCATGGAGAGCGCTGCCCGGCGGCTGGTGCTGCTGGGCGGTGCGGCGGAGGACGCAAGCTGGGCCGCCATCAAAGGGCCTGCCCGATAACATCTGGAAAAAGACGAAAGATCCCTCAAAAGCGGTTTGCTTTTGAGGGATTTTTTTGCGGAACATTAGTTAAATAGGTGTAAAACGGAGAAACAGCCTTGAAAGGGCGGAAAACACCAAGAAATGGACACTCCGGCGAAAGAAAGAAACGGGGGATAATTTGGCAGAAATCACGGGGAACTCTTGCGTTTTCTTGACAAAGATGATACAATTTCCTCATAATCGGGGAAAAATGTATTTTGGGACAAAACGAACTTCCCGCAAGTGAAAACGAGGTGAGAACAATGTCCTTTGAAGCGATCCAAAAAGTGACCGAGACCGAGCAGGCCATCCGGACGAAAAAGGCGGAAGCGGCAGCGGAAGCCAAGCGCATCGTCGGAGAGGCGGAGCGTGCCGGTCGGCAGCTTGTGGCGCAGGCACGGGCGCAGGCAGACGAGCAGACCAAGGCCATGCTGGCCGAGGCCGAGCAGCGTGCTGCCCAGCGCTCCCGTCAGATCTTAGCGGATAACGATGCCGCCTGTGCCGCCCTGAAGCAGACCGCTCAGGCACGGCTGGATCAGGCCGCTGACCTTATCGTTGGAAGGGTAGGTAACAACTGATGGCAATCGTCAAAATGAAACGGCTGCGCCTGTTTGGCATGCGGTCGGATCGGGAGAGCCTGCTCCGCCTGCTCCAGAAGCTGGGGTGCGTGGAGATCGGTGAACCTGCCATTGATCTGGCCGACCCGAACTGGGCGGCGCTGGCCAAGCCTGATGGGCGTGGGCTGGCCGGCGCAAAGGAGCAGAACAGCCTGCTCAACAACGCCCTCAACATCCTGAAAAAGTATGCTCCTCCCAAGGACGGCCTGTTCCGCAAGCGGGCCGGACTGAGCGAGGGCGAGTTCTTCGACGACGGCGCTTATGAGGCGGGACTGGATACCGCCCGCTCCATCGTGGAAGGGGAACGGGAGCTGTCCGCACTCACCGCCGAGCAGGGCAAGCTCCAGACCCAGAAGGCATCGCTGGCGCCGTGGGTGCCGCTGGATGTGCCGCTGGAGCTGGCAGGTGACGGGGCCATGTCGGTGCTGTTCGGCACCATCCCCGCCAAGGCGGACTACGCCGCCATGGAGGCCGCCTTGGCCGCCGCTGCCGATATGGCAGTGCTGAACTATGCCAGCGCCGACCGTGACCTCCACTATTTCCTGCTGGTGTGCCACGCCAGCGTGGAGGAGACCTGTATCGAGGCCATGCGTCCCTTCGGCTTCTCCCGTGCCACCCTGCGGGGGTGGACGGGCACCGCAGCGGACAATGACCGCAAGCTGGACAACCAGCTTGCCGTACTGGAGGAACAGATCGGGGCGGCCAAGGCGCACATCGCCTCCTTCGCCCCTCAGCGGGAGGCGATGCGCCGCTGCGTGGATCGCTCCGTGCAGGAGATCGCCCGTGAGGAAGTGAAGGGCCACCTGGTGGACACCGCTTCCACCTTCTTCATGGAAGGATGGATGCCCGCCAAGCGAGAGGAGGATCTGGGCGCTGTGCTCTCGTCCTATACCGTGGCGTGGGAGCTCACCGAGCCGGAGGAGGGGGACGCCGTTCCCACCCTGCTGGAGAATCCCCGCTGGATGCGCTGCATCAACATGGTCACCGAGATGTACTCCCTGCCCGCCTACAACGGCATCGACCCCAACCCGCTGATCTTCTTCACCTATGTGTTCTTCTTCGGCTTCATGTTTGCCGACGTGGCTTACGGCATCATCATTTTCCTGGTGTCCCTGCTGGTCACCAAGATGTTCAAGCCCAAGAACACCATGGGGCATATGTTCGAGCTGGGTATGTGGCTGGGCGGCTCCACCGCCATATGCGGCATCTTCGTGGGCGGCTTCTTCGGCAATGCGCTGGAGGTCATTTACAGCACCTTCCTCCAGACCGATATGCCCGCATGGATGGCCAAGTTCAGCGCCGGTCTTGTGGTCAGCCCCGTGGTAGACCCCATGATGGTGCTCATCATCGCCATGGTCATCGGCGCCATCCAGCTCATCTTCGGTCAGATCGTCCACATCTACATGGGCTTCCGTGACCACGAGGCGCTGGATGCGCTGCTGGATGTGGTACCGTGGTGGATCGTGTTTGCCGGCATCGGCTTTATTGCACTGGCGGGCAATCCGTGGGTGCTGGTGGCGGGCTTCGTGGCGCTGCTGCTCACCCAGGGCCGCCACAAGAAGGGCATCGTCAGCAAGCTCTTCGGCGGCGTGGCCAGCTGGTACGACATTACCTCCTGGCTGTCCGACATCCTGTCCTATGCCCGACTGATGGCTCTGATGCTGGCCACCTCGGTCATCGCACAGGTGTTCAACACGCTGGGTGCGCTGGGCGGGCGCTCGGTGGTGGGCATCATCATGTTCGTGGTGATCTTCGCCATCGGCCATGTGTTCAACATCGGCGTCAACCTCATCGGCACCTATGTCCACGCAGCCCGACTCCACTATCTGGAGTTCTTCGGCAAGTTTTATAAGGAGGGTGGAAAGCCCTTCCGTCCCCTGCAATACAATACAAAATTCGTTGATATTATCAACAAGGAGGAACAATAATCATGGAAGCTTTTTTCTCTAATGCCGGTCTGGCGATCGCCGTTCTGGGCTCCGCTCTTTCCGTTGGTCTGGCCTGCGCCGGCTCCGGCCGGGGCGTGGGTATCGTGGGTGAGGCCGCCTCCGGCGTCGTCTCCGAGGATCCCGAAAAGTTCTCCAAGTGCCTGATCCTGCAGCTTCTGCCCGGTACTCAGGGCCTGTACGGTCTGGTCGTGTGGTTCTTTGCCCTGCTGCAGCTGGGCGTCATCGGCGGCACGCCCGAAGCCATGAGCGTGGCTGACGGTCTGGGCTACTGCTTCGCCTGCCTGCCCATGGGTATCGGCGGCTACTTCACCGCCGTGGCTCAGGGCCGCTGCGCTGCCGGCGGCGTGTCTCTGGTGGCCAAGCGCCCCGAAGAGCAGTCCAAGGGCATCATCATGGCCATCATGGTCGAGTTCTACGCCATCCTCTGCCTGCTGGCCTCCTTCCTGATGCTGCTGTTCCTGTAATCTGCGGGAGGGCATCCAATGAACGGAATCGACAAAATCATCGGCCGCATCAGCGGCGATGCCCAGGAGGAGATTGACGCCATTCTGGCTCAGGCCCGTGCCGAGGCCGCTGACATCAGCGCCCGCTACGAGGCTCAGGCCAAGGCCGAGGCGGACGACATCCTGGCTCGCGGCACCAAGGCGGCTGCCGAGCGGGAGGAGCGTCTGGCTTCCGTGGCCCAGCTTGAGTGCCGTAAGGCTGTGCTGGCCGCCAAGCAGGACGTGATCGAGGAAGCCTTCCGGCTGGCCCAGAAGAAGCTGACCGAGCTGCCCCAGGAGGAGTATGTGGCTCTGCTGGCGGGGCTGGTGGTCAAGGCTTCCTCCACCGGCGGGGAGCAGGTCATCTTCTCCCAGAACGACCGTGCCCAGGTGGGCAAGGCGGTGGTGATGGCCGCCAACGAGAAGCTGGGCGAAAACGGCCGGCTCACCCTCGCTGAGGAGTGCCGTGCCATGAGCGGCGGCTTCATCCTCAGCGACGGCGCTGTGGAAGTCAACTGCACCTTCGACACCCTCATCCGCCTCCAGCGTGGTGCGCTGGCCGGTGAGGTGTCCAAAGTGCTGTTTGAATGACAAGACCCTTTTCGATCATCCATTGGAAAGGGGGAAATTGCCTTGTCATATGAAAAAGATCTGGATTATCTGACCATATCCGCACGGGTACACGCCATGGAGAACCGGCTGCTTACCGCCGAGCGGATGGATCGGATGATCGACGCCAAGGAGCTGGGCGAAGCGGCCAAGGTGCTGGCTGAGTGCGGCTACGAGGATCTGCAGGAGGTCACCGCCGCCGCTCTGGAGGAGATGCTCACCCGTGCGCAGGCCGACCTGTTTCACGATCTGGGCAGCGCCGTGGGCAATCCTGCCCTGCTGGACGTGTTCCGCTGCAAGTACGACTATCACAACGCCAAGGTGCTGGTCAAGGCCGAGGCGCTGGAGCAGGATCAGGACGGGCTGCTCATGGGGGGCGGACGCTATGCCCCTGAGCGCCTGGCAGAGGACTACCGCCGGGAGGATCTGCGTGCCTGCTCCGACTGTTTCCGCCGTGGGGTCACCCGTGCCCGTGAGGCGCTGGGCTCCACCGGCGATCCCCAGCTTGCCGACTTCATCCTTGACCGTGCCTACTTCGAGGAGCTGGGCGTGCTGGCCAAGAAAGCGGACAGCAAATTTCTGGAGGGCTATGTGGCCCTGTCCATCGACGTGGCCAACCTGCGCTCCGCTGTGCGTGCCTCCCGCCTGAACAAGGGGATGGAGTTCCTCAATCAGGTGCTGGTGGCCGGGGGCAACGTGCCCGCCCGCACCATCGCCACCGCCCGTGGGGATGAGCTGGGCAGCCTGTTCCGCACCAGTTCGCTGGCGGAGGCTGCCGCTGCCGGCGCAGCCCTGTCCGCACCGAACTCCGGCGCACTCACCGATTTTGAGCGCCTGTGCGACGATGCGGTGATGGACTATCTGGGTGCCGGCCGTCGGGTGGCCTTCGGCGAGCAGCCCATCATCGGCTATCTCTACGCCCGTGAGGCGGAGATCACCGCCATTCGCACCATCATGTCCGGCCGTATGGCCGGTCTGGATGGGGACACCATCCGGCAGCGCCTGCGCCGGACCTACGGCTGAGGAGGTGGAGGAACATGGCAACCTATCAGATCGCCGTTTTGGGCGATAAGGACAGCGTGCTGGGCTTCAAGGCCCTCGGCCTGGCCACCTTCCCGGTGGAGAACGCCGACGAGGCCCGTGTCACCCTCCACCGCATCGCCAGGGAGAACTATGCGGTCATCTACCTCACCGAGACGCTGGCCGCTCCGCTGGAGCAGGACATCGCCCGCTATAAGGACGAGCTCACCCCCGCCATCATCCTCATCCCCGGCAAGGAGGGCTCCCTGGGCATCGGTATGCGCAACATCAAGAAGGCTGTGGAGCGTGCGGTGGGAGCCGATATTCTGTAAGCGCTGAGCCGTCGTGAGCAGTGCGAAGTGTGATGTCCTTTAACAGCTTCGCAGAATTTCGCCGCCGCAGCGGCGAAAGAAAAGCTAATCCGTTTTTTCCGGCGGCGTGTACGTCGGGAAAAACTCATCTCGGTCTGCAAACGTCGAGATGACCGTGCCCTTTGCGGGCATCGAGGCGCTGCAGCAGACCGCATCTTTTTCGGCAGGAAAGGCGTTGCCTTTTCTGCCGGGCAGAAAGAAGGTTAGACATTATGGGTAAAGTAGTTAAGGTCTCCGGCCCCCTGGTGGTGGCCACCGGCATGGCGGACGCCAATATGTCCGACGTGGTCCGTGTGGGCCCTGAGCGCCTCATCGGTGAGATCCTCACCATGACCGGCGACTCCGCCGCCATTCAGGTGTACGAGGAGACCTCTGGTCTGGGCCCCGGTGTGGAAGTGGTCACCACCGGCTATCCCATGAGCGTGGAGCTGGGCCCCGGCATGATCGAGAACATCTATGACGGCATCCAGCGCCCGCTGGAGGAGATCATGAAGAAGGTGCAGGGCAACAACTTGCCCCGTGGCGTGGAAGTGCCTCCCATCGACCCCGAAAAGCTGTGGGACTTCACCCCCGTGGCCAAGGCGGGCGACGTGGTGGTGGGCGGTGACGTCATCGGCACCGTGCCCGAAACCCCCGTGGTGCTCCACAAGATCATGGTGCCCCCCAACCTGAAGGGCACCCTCAAGAGCGTGGCCGAGGCCGGTTCTTACACCGTCAAGCAGACGGTGGCCGTGCTGGTCAAGGAGGACGGCACCGAGGTGGAGCTGTCCATGAGCCAGCGCTGGCCCGTCCGTGTGGGCCGCCCCTACAAGCATAAGTATCCCCCCACCCGCCCCCTGTCCTCCGGCCAGCGCATCGTGGACACCTTCTTCCCCGTGGCCAAGGGCGGCACCGCCGCCATCCCCGGCCCCTTCGGTTCGGGCAAGACCGTGATGCAGCACGCTCTGGCCAAGTGGTCTGATGTGGACATCGTGGTCTACATCGGCTGCGGCGAGCGTGGCAACGAGATGACCGACGTTCTGCGTGAGTTCCCCGAACTGGTCGACCCCCGCACCGGCGAGTCCCTGATGAAGCGCACCGTGCTCATCGCCAACACCTCCGATATGCCGGTGGCTGCCCGTGAGGCATCCATCTACACCGGCATCACCATCGCCGAGTATTTCCGTGACATGGGCTACGATGTGGCCGTCATTGCCGACTCCACCTCCCGCTGGGCCGAGGCCCTGCGTGAGATGTCCGGCCGTCTGGAGGAGATGCCCGGCGAGGAAGGCTACCCCGCCTATCTGGCCTCCCGTCTGGCCCAGTTCTACGAGCGTGCCGGTTCCGTGGCCTGTCTGGGCAGCGATGAGCGCAACGGCTCCCTCACCGCCGTGGGCGCCGTGTCCCCTCCGGGCGGCGACCTTGCCGAGCCCGTGTCTCAGGGCACCATGCGCATCGTGAAGGTGTTCTGGGCGCTGGATGCTCAGCTTGCCTACAAGCGCCACTTCCCCGCCATCAACTGGCTCACCTCCCACTCCCTGTATCTGGACTCCCTGAAGCCCTGGTTTGACGAGAATCTGGGCCGGGACTTCCTCCAGAACCGTGAGAAGGCCATGGCCCTGCTCCAGAGCGAGGCCAGCCTGAACGAGATCGTTCAGCTCGTCGGTAAGGATTCCCTGTCCCCCGCCGACCAGCTCACGCTGGAGTCCGCCCGCATGGTGCGTGAGGACTTCCTCCAGCAGAACTCCTTCGTGGACATCGACTCCTATTCCAGCTATGACCGGCAGGAGAAGCTGCTGGCCATGATCCTGGATTACGACAAGCAGTGCCGTGCCGCCATCGAGAAGGGTGCGCCCGCTGCCGAACTGTTCGCCATCCCCAGCCGTGAGAAGATCGGCCGTGCCAAGTCCGTGCCCGCCGACGAGTATGTGCAGGCTTACGCCGCCATCAGCGAGGCCATGGAGCAGGAGATCGACGCAGTAATCGAAAAGGCAGGTGAGGCACTGTGATCCGAGAGTACAGAACCATTCAGGAGATCGCATCTCCTCTGATGATGGTCAAGATGGTGGAGAACGTCACCTATGACGAGCTGGTGGAAGTGGAGCTGCCCGACGGCGGCATCCGCCGGGGCAAGGTGCTGGAGGTCAACGGCGACACCGCCGTGGTTCAGCTCTTCGAGTCCGCCGCCGGCATCAACCTGGCCCAGTCCAAGGTGCGCTTTCTGGGCCACCCCCTGCAGCTGGGCGTGTCCGGCGATATGCTGGGCCGTGTGTTCAACGGCATGGGTCAGCCCATTGACGGCGGCCCTGAGATCCTGGCCGAGGAGTATCGTGACATCAACGGCCTGCCAATGAACCCCGCCGCCCGTGACTACCCCAACGAGTTCATCCAGACCGGCGTGTCCACCATCGACGGCCTGAACACGCTGGTGCGTGGCCAGAAGCTGCCCATCTTCTCCGGCTCCGGCCTGCCCCACGCCAATCTGGCCGCCCAGATCGCCCGTCAGGCCAAGGTGCTGGGCGACGATGCGGGCAACTTCGCCGTGGTGTTCGCCGCCATCGGCATCACCTTCGAGGAGTCCGAGTTCTTCGTGCAGGAGTTCAAGCGCACCGGCGCCATCGACCGTACCGTGCTGTTCACCAATCTGGCCAACGACCCTGCCGTTGAGCGCATCTCCACCCCCCGCATGGCGCTCACCGCCGCCGAGTATCTGGCCTTCGAGAAGGATATGCACGTGCTGGTCATCCTCACCGACATCACCAACTACGCCGAGGCGCTGCGTGAGGTGTCCGCCGCCAAGAAGGAAGTGCCCGGCCGCCGTGGCTTCCCCGGCTACCTGTACACCGACCTGGCCACCATGTACGAGCGTGCCGGCCGTCAGCTGGGCAAGGCGGGTTCCATCACCATGATTCCCATTCTCACCATGCCTGAGGACGACAAGACCCACCCCATCCCCCACCTGACCGGCTATATCACCGAGGGTCAGATCATCCTCTCCCGCTCCCTGTACCGCCAGGGCATCAATCCCCCCGTGGACGTGCTGCCCTCCCTGTCCCGTCTGAAGGATAAGGGCATCGGCGCGGGCAAGACCCGTGAGGATCACGCCAACACCATGAACCAGCTCTTTGCCGCCTACTCCACCGGTAAGGACAACAAGGAGCTGATGTCCATTCTGGGCGAGGCCGCTCTCACCCCCACCGACCTGCTGTACGCCAAGTTTGCCGACGAGTTCGAGAAGCGCTATGTCAATCAGGGCTACGAGGAGAACCGCTCCATTGAGGAGACCCTTGATCTGGGCTGGGAGCTGCTCTCCATCCTGCCCACCGCCGAGCTGAAGCGCATCAAACAGGAGTATATCGACAAGTATTTGCCCAAGAAGGAGGGATAAACAATGGCTGCAACCGTTGTCAATCCCACCAGAATGGAGCTGACCCGGCTCAAGGGCAAGCTCAAGACCTCTGTGCGTGGCCACAAGCTGCTGAAGGATAAGCGGGACGAGCTGATGAAGCAGTTTCTGGATACCGTCCGTGAGGTGCGTCAGCTTCGCACCGAGGTGGAGCAGGAGCTGATGCGTGTGCACGGCTCCTTCACCGTGGCCTCCGCCCTCATGAGCGGGGCGGCCATGGAGCAGGCGCTGATGTACCCCAAGCAGAGCGTGGAGCTGGACATGACGTTCCAGAATGTGATGAGCGTCAACGTGCCCACCTACCACTACAAGACCCGCACCGATGATTCCGGCGACATCTTCCCCTACGGCTTTGCCAACACTTCCGGCGAGCTGGACACCGCTGTGGAGGCGCTGGGGCAGGTGTTCCAGTCCATGCTCAAGCTGGCGCAGATCGAAAAGACTGCCCAGCTTCTGGCGGAGGAGATTGAAAAGACCCGCCGCCGTGTTAACGCATTGGAGTATGTCATCATTCCCAATACCCAGGAGTCCATCCGCTACATCACCATGAAGCTGGATGAGAACGACCGCTCCACCACCACCCGCCTGATGAAGGTGAAGGATATGCTGCTGGAGCAGGCCATGGCCGAGCAGAAGGCCCGTGACGAGGAAGCGCAGAAGCGGTTCCAATAAGCAAAAGAAGAATCCGTGGCTGTCTCACATTGTGAGACAGCCACGGATTTGTTTGTGTTGGAGGATGGAGTTGTGGGGTGCGCACTTCAAAGGCTCCCCTTGAGGGGAGCTGTCAGCCGCAAGGCTGACTGAGAGGTGAATATGCCTCCGGCGGGCTACTTTCGGCATTCGCCCGAAAGTAGCCAAAGGGCGACTAAAGGGGAGAAAATCCGGTTCGTCTTCGGATGCAAAGGACGCATCCTTGTCTCACAGGCTTTTCACCCCTTAAGAATCCCCGCTTTTACGGGGGAGCGGAATTGGTGCATTTGTCTATGACCGGCGTATGGTAATACGAATCGTCTCAGCGATTCAATCGCTCAGCCGCTTCGTGCGTACTGTGTTTCGGTGCAAACGGTTCAACAACACGCCTGACATGGCAGATGGCTTATCTTTGGGTGTTCTACTGTGCGGGCCGATGTGGGCATCGGCCCCTACGATCAAACCATAACCATAGGGGCCGCCGCCCTCGGCGGTCCCGAAAAGCCTTCCTCTCTGAGGAGGGTGGCACGGCGCAGCCGTGACGGAGGGGTGCTTGACGGGCAGGCCGGGGTCCCGTCCCTGCATCTTAATTATCCATTATCCATTGTCCATTCATTTCCCGCTGATGGTCACGCCGTCAAAGGCGCACCAGGGCAGGCTGGAGGTGCCGTCCGGCTCGGTCTCCGCCGAGATGGCACGGATATGGCACAGCAGGTCGGCCAGATTGCCGTTGATCATCACCTCGCTCACCGGCTGGGTCACACGGCCCTGCTCAATGAGGAAGCTGTTTTTGGCCACCATGGAGAAGTCGCCGGAGGAGGCGGGGTTGCCGCCGGAGATGCGGCTGACCAGCAGACCCCGATCAATACCGGCGATGATGTCTGCCACCGGCGTGTCCCCCGCCGCCATGACCAGATTGTTCAGGCACAGGTTGGGGGAGCGCTTCTCCCCCGTCTTGTTGGCGAAATATCGGTTCATCAGGAAAGAGCGCAGCTCTCCCTGTTGGATGACATAAAAATCCTCGGTGAGATCGCCGTCCCCCGTCCAGTTCCTGCCGCACACCACGTCGGGGTGATGGGGGGCAAGGGCGAGGGTGAGGGAGGGGTGTGCCACCGGCTGTCCCAGCTTGTCCTTCCAGATGCTGGTGCCGTCCAGTACGGCGGCGCCGTCGGCAAAGGTGCCCAGCGCATACTGGAGCACATCCAGCAGGCAGCCGGGGGTGAGCAGGATGGTGCCGTCAAACTTGCCCTCCATGGGGGTGGTGACGATCTGCTGTTCCACGTCGGCAAGGTCACGCCTGATGGAGCTGAGGGTGATGAAGGGGGCGGACAGGTCGGCGGTGGTCACGCCGCTGCCGAAGAAGGAGGAACTTTTGTCCCCCTCGTGGGCGGAGTACATCAGGTTGATGTGGTACGCCCCCGACACGCTGCGGAAACAGGAGCCGCTGGTGTTGTGGTACACCTCGGTGGTGGCCTTGTGGGTGACGATCATCTGCTCCATGAGAATGGAGGGGTGCTCCCGCCCAATGTCCTCCATCAATTCCTGACAGCGGTGAAAGAGCAGCTCCAGATCGGGCTCCACCGCACCGGCGGAAAACTCTCTCTCCCCGTCGTTGGGGGCAAGCTCCCATGCCTCGTCGGGCTGCGCCGCTTTGGCGGCCTCCAGACAGGCCTGGGCTGCGGCGGCGATGGAAGGCTCATCAAAGTGGTTGATCTGGGTCACGCCCCGTCTGCCCCCCTGAATGGCGGTGAGGGAGAGGGCGTTGTCAAACAGGGTGCGGAACAGGGAAAACTCCCCTCCGTCCACGTTGAATTCCCGTGTTTCGGCATAGGCCGCCGTGACGGCGGCGCTGTCCGCCCCCGCAGCGGTGAGCTTGTCCAGGGCGGAGCGGGCAATGGTGTTCAGATCCTTCATGTCAGCGACCTCCCATCATGACCTTGCAGCGGATGGCGGGCCCGCCCATGCCCACGGGCATGGGCTGCTTCTTGCCGCAGGTGCCGCTGCTGGTCCACTGCATCTCGTCGGACACCATGTCCACCGTCTGGAGCATATCAAAGGCCACGCCGGTGATGGTGGTGTCCAGAATGGGGCGGCCCAGCTTGCCCCCCTTGATCTCAAAGCCGGAGCAGATGCCGAACATGAATTCGCCGGTGGTGTCCGCCTGCCCGTTGTTGTAGTCCAGCAGGTAGTAGCCGTCGTCCACCGAGGCGATGATGTCCTCCAGCTTGTCCTTGCCGGGGAGGATGGCGGTATTGCGCATACGAATGAGGGGCTCGTCGGAGAACAGCCACGCCCGCATATTGCCGCAGGGCTCCATGCCGAAGTGGTGGGCGGTCTCCCGACTGTTGAGGTAGCCGGTGAGGATGCCGTCCCTGATGACCACCGCATCGGTGGCGGGGGTGCCTTCGTCGTCCACGTAGACGGGCTGGGGGGTCTGCTGCCCAAAGGCGGTGTGGGCAAAGTCGGTGAGGTTGACCAGAGGAGAGGCCACCTGCTTGCCCAGCATGGGGCCTGCCACGCTGCCGCCCAGGACGAGGTCGGCCTCCACCGTGTGACCCACCGCTTCGTGGGCGAGGATGCCCGTCATGGAGCCGCCCATGACCACCGTTTTGACCCCCGCTTCGGGGTACACGCCGCCCCGCTTGTGCATGAGCCGCTCATAAGTCTCGTCAATGGCGGCGTACACCTTGTCCAGCCCCACGAACTGGTCGTGAATGGAGCCGTAGCCCCCCACGGGGGTGAACAGCTCCACCGGTGCGCCGTGATCGCCCATGGCGGTGAGCTGGAAGATGATGTGGGAGCGGGGGATGACGGTGTGGGCATCCATGCCGTCCGAGGTGATGAGCAGCTTCTCCACCGTGTTCACACGGGTGGAGACATAGCGGCTCACCAGATGGGGGCAGTGGGCGGTGATGTAGTCATCCACCTGCCGGATGAGGTCGATGTACTCCTTCTGCTCCGGGTCGGACACCGACACGTCCATGAACCGCCGTCCGTCGGAGATGGCGGGGAACATGGGCTTGTTCTTCTGAATGTGGCGGTCGAGGAAATCGGCGTTGTCCACCGAGGCATTCAGCACGTTCTTCACCGCCTCGTCGGACAGCTCCGCCATGGAGGAGAAGCCGTACACGCCGTTTTTACAGGTGCGGGCCGACACGCCGGACACATCCGTGCGGGTATTGGCCACCAGATTACCCGCCATCAGCGCCGCCGAGCGGGACAGGTTGGTCTGGGCCCGCAGCTCTGTGTGAACGCCCGCAGGAAGCCGCCGCTTCCACGGGGTGATGATGTCTTGGATCATAGATCTACCTCCGTATGAGTGACAGGTATGGGAATAGGGTAACACCCGGCGGCAGATTTGTAAAGCCGGAGGGCGAAAAGGAAGGGGAGAAAGGGCTTCCTGCGTTGACAAGAAAATGGAAGCGCTTTATAATTGGTACATTATGATCCCATGCCGATCCTGTGGGATGCGGCGGGAATCGACCGGAGGAGAGGACGGCATGGTGAAAAAGTACGTTTATGCCGGAGAGGATTTCGCCCGTGTGCTTCGGATCATGCTGGGCGTGGAGATCCCGCTGGCAGCAGTTTGCATCGTTCTGTTTGTTCTGGGAGCAGATGTGGCGGCACTTTGCGTTTCTATCCTGTGGCTGGTGCTGCTGGCAGCGCTGGGGATCCCATTGCGCACCGTTGCATCCAGACGCAAGCGGCACGATGCCATGGTGCAGGGCGGCGTGAGAGTAGCGGGCAAAGTGGTGGAGATCCGTTCCGATTACGGCGCCACCGACAGCGTGGATGCGCCGTCTTCCGCCAGTCACTATCTGATCGTAACCTATACCGCTCCTGACGGGACAGTACGGAGCCATCAGACGCCGGCGCTGGCCTTCTGTCCGGAGCAGAGAGATGATATTACCTGCGATGTCTATCTCCACGGCCGTGAGGTGCTGGCCACTCATTTTCAGAATTTGTACAAGGCAAAAACCGACTGGCTGTTTATCCTGTTCTGCGTCGTGGTTTCGGCAGCGCTTGTAGGCATCTTATATTTGGTAAATTGAATCAACGATCATCATATATCAGGCAATACCCAAGATAAGGAGGAATTTAAAATGCTGACCAAACTGAGAGCGAAGGGCAGGATGCTGATTGCAGCGGCGGTGGTGATGCTGCTGGCGGTGTGCCTGCCTGTGGCCGCCCACGCATCCGACGGGACGGCGGTCAATGGGGCCTGCCCCAGCTATCAATTCACCGCCCTGGACGGTACCCCCGTCACCAACGATTCCCAGAAGGGTAAGGCGGCGCTGCTCATCTTCTTCAGCGTGGACGATCCCTATGCCGGCGCCAGTATTCAGGAGCTGGCCGACTGCGACTGGGTGGCCTCGTCCGGTCTGTCTGTCATCGCAGCGGAGTACACCGAGGTGAGCCAGTCGGTGCTTCAAAGCTATGCTGAGGAGATCGGCAGCGGGGCCGCAGGGATCACCTTCTGCTCCGCCAGCCGGACAGATATGTGGAGCTTCCTGGATGCCGCACAGTATCAGGGCAACAGCGTTTCTGTGCCGGTGAGCTTTGTGATCGACCGCAGCGGCACGATCCGCCACTATATGACGGGCTCTGTGGACGCCGCCACCTACCGTCGCATCGTGGCCAGGTATGTGGACGAGGTGGCTCTGCCTGCCGCCACCCATGTGTCCGTCACCGGCACGTATGATCACAGCGATGCTTTTGCCGTTCTGGAGCTGGTCAATCAGCAGCGCCAGGCCAACGGACTGAACACCCTCACCATGAACACCACCCTGCTGGATGCCGCCATGCTCCGTGCAGCGGAGACCAGCGTGTATTGGAGCCATATCCGTCCCAACGGCACATCGTGCAGCACCGTGGTGGATTTCGGCTACTTCGGAGAGAACATCGCTGCGGGGCAGACCTCCCCGGAGGCTGTCATGGAGGCGTGGATGAATTCCCCCGGCCACCGTGCCAACATTCTGGAGCCCAACTTTGACAGCATGGGCGTGGGCGCATTCTATCAGGACGGCATGGTGTACTGGGTGCAGCTCTTCTCCCGCAACTGCAGCACGCCTGAAGCTGCGCAGCGCCCCAATGAGCAGGGCACGGCCACCTTCGAGGTGCTGGAGCAGTATTTCTCCCCCACGGCAGCCCCCGACGGGCTGGAGCTGGAGCGTGGACAGAGCCGGAAACTCACCGTGTATGCCGACAACACCGCCATTGGCGGCAGTTCCACCGCTTTGGATGCCAAGTGTGCCACCTTTGCCTCCGCCAATCCCGCCGTGGCCACTGTCAGCGCCGACGGTACCGTCACCGCTGTGGGCGGCGGCTCCACCAGCATCACCATCCGCTTTGCGGGCAGCGGGAAGTCCGTCACCGTGCCTGTAACGGTGTCCGCTCCCGTCCTGCTGGACACCCCCCGCATCACCGCTGTGACCAACACCGCCAACGGCGTGCAGGTCACCTGGGGCGCTGTGGATGGTGCCGAGCAGTACCGTGTGTATGCCAGAACTGCCGGCGGAAGCTGGGTGAACGTGGGCACCACCACCGGCACCAGCTTCGTGTACAAGAACGCTGTCAGCGGCAAGAGCTATGCTTTCACCGTGCGCTGCCTCAACGCTGCGGGCAATGCCTTCACCAGCAGCTTTGACCCCGTGGGCAAGAGCATCACCTATGTGGCCCAGCCCAAGATCACCGCCCTGACCAACACCGCCGACGGCGTGCAGATCACCTGGGGCAAGGTGAATGGTGCAGGGATGTACCGTGTGTACGCCCGCACCGTGGGCGGGACGTGGAAAAATATCGGCACCACCGCCGACACCAGCTTTACCTACAAGCAGGCCGCCAGCGGCACGCTGTACGCCTTCACGGTGCGGTGCATGAACGCCAACCAGACCGCCTTCACCAGCAGTTATGACACCGTGGGCAAGGGCATCACCTATGTGGCCCAGCCCAAGATCACCACCCTGACCAGCACCGCCAACGGCGTGCAGGTCACTTGGGACAAGGTGGCCGGTGCCGGAATGTACCGTGTGTATGCCCGCACCGTGGGCGGGAGCTGGGTGAACGTGGGCACCACCGCCGACACCAGCTTTACCTACAAGAATGCGAAGAGCGGCACGCTCTATGCCTTCACGGTGCGCTGCATGAACGCCAACCAGACCGCCTTCACCAGCAGCTACGACACCGTGGGCAAGGGCATCGTGTATGTGGCCCAGCCCAAGATCACCACCCTGACCAACACCGCCAACGGCATTCAGGTGAACTGGGGCAAGGTGAACGGTGCGGCGCAGTACCGTGTCTACGCCAAGACCGCCGGCGGGAGCTGGGTAAACGTGGGCACCACCACAGGCACCAGCTTCGTGTACCAGAACGCCGTCAACGGCCGGAGCTACACCTTCACCGTGCGCTGCCTCAACGCTGCGGGCAATGTGTTCACCAGCAGCTTTGACCCCGTGGGCAAGACCATCACTTGCCAGAGATAATGACCAAATGAGAGGCGCCCCATCCGCCCTGCGGATGGGGCGCCTTTTCGCTTGCTGGGGATCCGCACCCGTGGGTTGCGGATTTTGCGGCAAAATGGCCAAAAAGCGCCCTTTGGTTGCGAAAAGATGTAAACTTGCGTAGGTTGACAGGGGGTGCGCAGATACATATAATAATTTCCAACATCATGGATAACAAGGAGGAATACCTATGCTTGTGAAAATGTGGGCAAAGGGCAAGCTGCTGATGGCGGCGGCAATGATGCTGCTGCTGGTGGCGGTCTGCCTGCCCGGCGGCGCCGATGCGGCCGCTGCCGGAAAGAGCACGGAACCCCGTGCCAACCTGGCGGTGACGGGCACCAGCGAGTACGGCATGGCGCAGGAGGTGTTCAGACAGATCAATGCCCAGCGGAAAGCCCACGGGCTCCCTGAGTACTTCTGGAACGACACCCTGGCCAACGCTGCCCTCCAGCGGGCGTTTGAATACAGTGTCTGGAAGGCCCTTAACCGGCCTGACGGTTCTGCCGCCAGTACGGTGGTTCCCTATTATTCGGTGTACAAAGAAATCTGCGGCGACACCGGGACCACGGCCGCTGAAATCATGCACCAACTGCTTTCCGACCACACGTGGCGGGATTTCTATGTGCTCTCCCCCCAGATGTACCAGAACATTGGCGTTGCGGTGTTTCAGCACGGCGGCAGGTTCTACTGGGCGCTGACGTTTTCCTCCGGCCTGGGCGGAGAGTCGGTGGGCCCTGCTGGCCCCCGTGAGCGCACCCTGCATACCACGGCGCTGGACAGCAATATCTATCCCTTTTTGATGCTGAACGGGGTGCAAACGTATAAACAGACCCTCGGCTGGCAGGAGGGCGGTGTGCTGAGTGTGGGGCACAAATCCGTCACGCTGGATCCCTCCTGTGTTAACTTCCAGTCCATGGATCCTTCGGTGGCCACGGTGACGGCCAACGGCGTGTTGAGGGCTGTGGGCGGCGGCGACACCCAGATCGTCGTCACGCTCGACGGCACCAGTCAGAAAAAGCTGACCCTGTCCGTCCACGTCCCCATGCCGGAGGTGCGGGATGTCCGCAATGTGGCCGACGGCGTGGAGATCAAGTGGCTCTCCTGTGAGCGTGCAGCGCGCTATGAGGTCTTTGCCCGCACCGAGAACAGCCAGTGGTGGAGCATCGGCACCACCGCCGACACCTCCATGATCTACAAGGGTGCGAAGAGCGGCGAGCGCTACTGGTTCACCGTCCGTGGCCTCAATGCCGACGGCACGAAGTATACCACCTACAACCACGAGGTGGGCTGGCCCAACACCTATCTTGCGCCGCCTGTGATCACTGATCTGACCAACATCACCGATGGCGTAAAGGTGAGCTGGAACAAGGTGCCCGGTGCGGCAAAGTACACGCTGTATATTGACAATGGCGGATGGTGTTTCGTTGGCACCACCACCGGCACCAGCCTGAATTATACCGTTGGACAAGGCATCATCGGCCAAGGCTGTACCTTCGCAGTGCGTGCGATTGGTTCGGACGGCACCGAGAGCGTGATTGGCGACGGGCGTTCCATCAACTTTACTGCCCCGTCTCAGATCGAGACCGTGACCAACGTGAGCAACGGGATCGAGGTCACCTGGGATTATGCGGGCGATGTCAAGTATCAACTGTTCGTCAGTGAGAATGGCGGCCCATGGCAAGAGGTCAACGCCCCTACCGCAAGCGTCTCACGGTGCCTGACTTACACCAAGGTGGTCAATGGGTCAAAATACAGCTTCGCTGTGCGTGCTTACCGGGATAACGGTGCCGTCAGCGCCATGAGTGCCAGCAAGAGCATTACCTATGTGGCCCCGCCCCTTCTCGCAGAGACAGTCAACACAAAAGATGGGATACGCATCACATGGGAGGCGGTGCCCGGTGCGGTGCAGTACAAGGTGTTTGACAGAACGACCGATGACATGGAGGAGATTGCCACCACCACCGAGACAAGCGTGCTCTTCAACGAAGCTGGTGGCGCTGTTTACGGACAGTGGTATAGCTTTTCTGTTTGTGCCATCCACGCCGATGGTACCAGCAGCCGCGCCGCTGTCACCAACGGCCTCGTCTACATGGGAGCGCCGGCCATCAACCTGACCAATACCGCCAATGGCATACAGGTTACATGGAATGAGGTGCCCAACGCCTATACGTATGAGGTGTATGTCAGCGTCAATGGCGGCAGCAGGAGCTTACTTAGGTCTGTTTCGACCACCAGTTTTACCTATGCCAACGCAGTCATCGGCGAGGAGTACCGCTTCTTCGTGCGTGCCGTCAGTGTGAATGGCACCAATGAGGACCCTGAGGGCAAGAGCATCATCTACGATGTCCAGCCCAAAATCACCAGCCTGACCAACACCGCCAACGGTGTGCAGGTCACTTGGGGCAAGGTGAACGGTGCGGCGCAGTACCGTGTCTATGCCCGTACCGTGGGCGGCACATGGAAGAACATCGGCACCACCGCCGACACCAGCTTTACCTACAAGAATGCGAAGAGCGGCACGCTGTACGCCTTCACGGTGCGCTGCATCAATGCCGACCAGACCGC
>JAZNQA010000014.1:0-11326 GCA_045589915.1 Candidatus Enterenecus sp. | reverse complement strand
GCCCAGAGATAAGATCAAGCTGGATGACGGTCTGCTGGAGGTGCTGCTGGTGCGCCGTCCCCACACCATGAAGGACTGGCAATCCATCCTGCGTGCCCTCAACGCCAAGGAGCTGCCCCGTGAGGGGGCTGTGCTGGGCTTTACCAGCAAGGAGGTCACCTTCCGCTGCGACCAGCCCGTGGCGTGGACGGTGGACGGCGAATTCGGCGGCGAGCGGGAGGAGACCGAGGTCAAGCTCCTGCACCGTGTGCTGCGCATCGCCTGCCCCTGAATCGAAACAAACAACACCGCCGGAGAGCAGATGCTCTCCGGCGGTGTTGTTTGTGTTTGTTATTCGCCGTCCAGGCGGTAGCGCTTCTGGGGCTTGTAGGTGCAGTGGAGCAGCTCGTGGGCCTTGTGGCCGCCGGGCTCGCCCAGATAGGTCTCGTACAGCTCCTTGACCACGGGGCTTTCGTGGCTCTTGGGGAACTCCATGCCCTGATCCTGCTTGTACAGGGCCTTGGCACGCAGGGAGCGCAGGTCGGTGAAGGAGCGGACGGAGGCGGAGTGAAGGGGCTGGCCGCCGCCGTTGACACAGCCGCCGGGGCAGGCCATGAACTCGATGAAGTCGTACTGCAACTCGCCGGACTTGACGCCGTCCAGCACCTTCTTGGCGTTGGCAAGGCCGGAGGCCACGCACACCCGCACGGTCTTGCCGGGCAGCTCGTAGCTGGCTTCCTTGATGCCATCGGTGCCGCGCACCTCGGTGAACTCCAGGGGGCCCATCTCGTTGCCGGTGACCTTGGCAACCACGGTGCGCAGAGCGGCCTCCATCACGCCGCCGGTGGCGCCGAAGATGACGGAGGCGCCGGTGGACACGCCCAGCATGGGGTCAAACTCGCCGTCGGGCAGGTGGTCGAACATCATGCCGGCCTGGGTGATCATGCGGGCCAGCTCACGGGTGGTGAGAGAGGCGTCCACCGGCATACAGCCGTTGGCCATCCGCTGCTCCTCACGCTTGACCTCGTACTTCTTGGCGGTGCAGGGCATGATGGACACCACATAGATGTCCTTGGGGTCGATGCCCTCCTTCTCGGCATAGTAGCTCTTCACCAGTGCGCCGAACATCTGCTGGGGGGACTTGCAGGAGGACAGGTTGGGGATGAACTCAGGGTAGTGCTGCTCGCAGAAGCGGATCCAGCCGGGGGAGCAGGAGGTGATGAGGGGCAGGGTGCCGCCGTCGCTCAGGCGGTGGAGGAACTCGGTGCCCTCCTCCATGATGGTGATGTCGGCGGCGGTGTCCACGTCGAACACCTTGTCGAAGCCCAGCCGGTGCAGGGCGGACACCATCTTGCCCTCCACGTTGGAGCCGATAGGCATACCGAAGCACTCGCCCAGAGTGACACGCACGGAGGGAGCGGGGCCCACCACCACGTGCTTGGAGGGGTCACGCAGGGCGGCCAGCACCTCGGCGGTGGAGTCCTTCTCGGCCAGAGCGCCGGTGGGGCAGGCCACGATGCACTGACCGCAGGACACGCAGTCCACCTCCACCAGATCACGGTCGAAGGCGGAGCCGATATGGGTCATGAAGCCACGCTCGCTGGGGCCGATGACGCCCACTTCCTGCAGTTTGCGGCAGGCGGACACGCAGCGGCGGCACAGGATGCATTTGGAGTTGTCCCGCACCAGATGGAGGGAAGTGGCCTCAATCTGGGGCTGGAGCCGGTCGTTGGCATAGCGCACGGCGTCGATGCCCAGATCGGCGGCAAGCTGGCGCAGCTCACACTGGGCGTTGCGGGAGCAGGTGAGGCAGTCCATGCGGTGGTTGGACAGGATGAGCTCCAGCGTCAGGCGGCGGGAGTGGCGCACCCGCTCGGTATTGGTGCGCACCACCATGCCCTCGCTGACGGGGTAGACGCAGGCGGCCATCAGGGAGCGGGCGCCCTGCACCTCCACCACGCACATACGGCAGGCACCGATCTCGTTGACATCCTTCAGGAAGCACAGGGAGGGAACCTTGATGCCGGCGGAGCGGGCAGCCTCCAGGACGGTGGTGCCCTCCGGGGCGGTGACGGGGATATTGTCGATGGTAAGGTTGATCATTTTCTTTTCCATGTTCGTCACTCCTTCCCTCAGCGCTTGTCGATGGCATCGAAGCGGCAGTTGGTCTGGCACAGGCCGCAGTGGATACACTTATCCTGGTCGATGACATGGGGCACCTTGACGGCGCCCTCGATGGCACCGGCGGGGCAGTTGCGGGCGCAGAGGGTACAGCCCTTGCACTTGTTGGGGTCGATTTCGTAGCGGATGAGGTTGCGGCACACGCCGGCGGGGCAGCGCTTCTCCACCACGTGGGCGATGTACTCGTCCCGGAAATACTTCAGGGTGGACAGCACGGGGTTGGGGGCGGACTGGCCCAGAGCGCACAGGGCGGAATCCTTCAGGTGGTAGCACAGCTCCTCGATGGTGTCCAGATCCTCCAGGGTGCCCTTGCCGTCGGTGATCTTGCACAGCAGGTCGTACAGGCGCTTGGTGCCGATACGGCAGGGGACGCACTTGCCGCAGGATTCGTCCACGCAGAACTCGAGGAAGAACTTGGCGATGTCCACCATGCAGTTGTCCTCGTCCATGACGATGAGGCCGCCGGAGCCCATCATGGAGCCGATGGCGGTGAGGGAGTCATAGTCGATGGGGGTGTCGATCAGCTCGGCGGGGATGCAGCCGCCGGAGGGGCCGCCGGTCTGGGCGGCCTTGAACTTCTTGCCGTTGGGGATGCCGCCGCCGATTTTCTCGATGATGGTGCGCAGGGTGGTGCCCATGGGCACCTCCACCAGACCGGTGTTGGTAATCTTGCCGCCCAGAGCGAACACCTTGGTGCCCTTGGACTTCTCGGTGCCGATGGCGGCGTAGGCCTCCCACCCGTGGTTGAGGATCCAGGTGATGTTGGCGTAGGTCTCCACGTTGTTGAGCAGGGTGGGACGACCCAGCAGACCCTTCACAGGGGGGAAGGGAGGAGGGGGGCGGGGCTCACCGCGCTGACCCTCGATGGACACCAGCAGAGCGGTCTCCTCGCCGCAGACGAAGGCGCCTGCGCCCAGACGCAGCTCCAGATCGAAGGAGAAGTCGGAGCCGAGGATGTTATTGCCCAGCAGACCGTACTTGCGGGCCTGCTCGATGGCCAGCTCCAGCCGCTTGACGGCGATGGGGTACTCGGCACGGATGTAGATGTAGCCCTGACAGGCGCCCACGGCGTAGCCGGCGATGGTCATGGCTTCGATGATGGAGAAGGGATCGCCCTCCAGCACGGAGCGGTCCATGAAGGCACCGGGGTCGCCCTCGTCGGCGTTGCAGGCCACGTACTTAATGCCGTCCTCGGACACGGCGTCGGCGGTGAACTGCCACTTCATGCCGGTGGAGAAGCCTGCGCCGCCACGGCCACGCAGGCCGGACTTCTTGATGCAGTCGATGATCTCCTGCGGGGGGATCTGTTCGGACAGGATGCGCTCCAGAGCGGTGTAGCCGTCCACGCCTAAGTACTCGTCGATGGCCTCAGGGTTGATGGTGCCGCAGTTGCGCAGGGCGATGCGCATCTGATGCTTGTAGAATTGGGTGTCAGCCAGAGAGGTGACCACCTCGCCGTTGTCGCCCTCCATGTGGAGCAGGCGGGTGACGATGCGGCCCTTGCCGATGTGCTCGTCCATGATCTCCGGCACGTCGTCCACGGAGACGTGGGAGTAACAGGTGCCCTCAGGGAAGATCATGACGATGGGGCCCTTGGCGCACAGACCGAAGCAGCCGGTCTTGATGATCTTGACCTCACGGCCCAGCTTGCGGGAACGGATCTCTTTTTCAAAGGCAGCCAGGATCTTGGGGCTTTCGGAGGAAGTACAGCCGGTACCGGCGCACACCATGATCTGGTTGCGGAAGTTGCTGATAAAAGCGGCCATGTTTCGATCCTCCTTACTGGTTGTTTTCGAGGGTGTACTCGGTGACGACGCTGCCGTTCACCAGATGCTGCTCCACCACGAGGGGCACCATGTCGGGCTTCATCTTCACATAGGTGACCTTCTCCTCGCCGGGGAGGAACACCTCCACCACCGGCTCCATCTGGGGATGCTCGATGAAGCTGGTCTGGGCGATGATGACGTTTTGAAGCTGGTGCTTCTCCACTTCCTTGAGGAAGGCGGTCATGACCGGGCGGGCACCGGCGGCGATGCCACGGGTGGCCATACCCACCACGACACGGATGGTCTCCTCGTTGCCGTAGCGGATGTGCATCTTTTTCTTCATTTTATTACGGATAGACTGCAGTTCTTCTAAACTTTTCACGGTATTTCAGCTCCTTCTAATTGGGCTTCTTGTTCTGCCAGATAATCGGTCATCCACAGAAAGATCTCCGGCTCGGCCAGAGAGATGTCCTCCCCCAGAGCGGCACGCAGCTCGTCGGTGGACAGCTCCGCCGTGCCCTGCGGGGTGGTGTGGCGGTAGGAAAAGGCCACATCCGGCGTGCCCTGCATGAGCAGGGCGATGGTGCCGGACAGATCGCCCAGAGGCGGGCAGTCCAGATGCCGCCGGTGGAACCGGGCGGTGACGGTGGTACCCACGCCGGGGGTGCTGCGGATGTCCAGCGTGCCGCCGGTCTGCTCCGCTGCCATGCGGTACAGGGGCAGACCCATGCCCACGTTGCGGGTGGTGCGGGTGGTGGTAAAGGGGTCGGTGACGGCGGCCAGAAATTCGGCTGTCATGCCCCGACCGTCATCGTCGATGACGATGGTCAGCCAGCCCTGCTCATCCTCCGTGAGGGTGATGGAAATGCGGCCGGCTCCGGCGCCCACCGAGTTGTTGACGATGTCCAGAAGGTTGAGGGAGAGATCCTTCATCCCTTCTCGATGTACTGATCCAGAATGGGGCCCACCTGGGCGGCGGTGAGGCGGCCGTACACCTCGTCATTCACCGTCATGACGGGGGCAAGACCGCAGGCACCGATGCAGCGGCAGGCGTCCAGAGAGAACAGCCCGTCTCTGGTGATGCCGCCGGGGACGATGCCCAGCTTCTTCTGCACGGCGTCCAGAATGTCGGCAGCGCCCTTGACGTAGCAGGCGGTGCCAAGGCAGACGGAGATCTGATACTTGCCCTTGGGGTTCAGGGAGAACAGGGAGTAGAAGGTGGCCACGCCGTAGACCTCGGACAGGGGGATGTCCAGACCCTCGGCGATCATGATCTGCACCTCCTCCGGCAGATAGCCGAAGATCTGCTGGGCGGCCTGAAGCACCGGCATGGTGGCACCGGGCTGGCCCTTGTGCTCGTCGATCACCTGGCGCAGGCGTTCCTCCTGCTCCGGCGTGCCCCGATAGGGGATGGCGGTTTTGCAGTTTGGCATGAAATTTCCCTCCAGTGGGTGTTGCACCCAAAAATTTTCCTCAGATGGTCAATCTGACCTAAACTTATTCAAATTTTATCACAAGTCATGCCGTTATTCAAGGACAATCAAGGAAAACCACAAAATAAAAATCATGCCTTTTTCGCACAGAACGGTGCTAAAAAGGCATGATTATAATGAAAGTAGAAAATTTAACACAGCTTCAGCCGTTTTTTCGGGCAGGGGCATGGTTTGGGTGGGGTCAGGGATCTCGTCGAGGTAGTGGGCGTCGCAGCCGGTGACAAAGCGCACTCCCGCCAGATCGGGCCGCCGGAACAGGGCTTGGGGGCAGCGCGGGGACACCTCCGCCAGCGAGAATCCGGCGGCGGGATCCCAAAAACCTAAGTTGGACAGCAGGGAGAAGGAGTCCCGGTCGATGTGGGCGGGCCAGGCCACGCCGCCGTACTGCCGCACCAGTCCGTGCACTTCGTGAACGCCGATGTCGGTGGCGGCGGCCAGCATGATGCGCTCCTCGCCCAGCAGGTTGTCTTCCTCATCCATGAGGAGCTGATGGCCGAAAAAGTCGATGTTGTTGTTCCGCTGGGGCAGGCGGCTGCGCACCAGCTCGCCAAAGGCGTGGGCGCAGTCCAGATCGGGGAACAGGCAGACCACGTGCACTTCCTCGGCGCAGGTCAGCTCCATTCCGGGCAGGGCTAACAGACAGTGCTGCTGGGCGGCACGGCAGAAGGCGGCGCAGTTGCCCACGGTGTTGTGGTCGGTGAGGGCCACGATGTCGTACCCTGCCAGAGCGCACATACCCGCCAGATCGGCGGGGGTCATGTCGTCCGAACCGCAGGGGGACAGGCAACTGTGCAAATGAAATTCGAAGGAATACTCCTTCATGGCGGTTGTTAAATGCCCAGCGCACCGGCCACTTGTGCGGCGCACTGGTAGGTGGACAGCTTGGTGCCCAGCAGGTTGATGCCCTGGGCTCTGGCTTTGAGCAGCAGGGGCTCGTCGGGCTCCACCGATTCGGTGAGGATGACGCAGGCCACATCGGTGAGGGCGGCCACGGCGGCCACGTTCACGTTGCTCATGATGGTGAGCCATGCGCTGTCGGCGGGGGCGTTGCCCATGACCCAGCTCAGCAGGTCGCCGCAGTAGCCGCCCTCCACCGCCCGGTCAGGCTCGCTGAGGTGGAATGCGGTGAGGGAGAGCTGCTCGGTCAGTTCTTGTACAGTCATGTATGATCGTCCTTTCGATTATCTGTCAGATGGCACGGAGCCTTTGGGCGCAGTTTTTCTGCGGCGGAAGGGGGCGGGCAGGTATTCATCGGCGTGGGTGCTGCCCGTCATGCGCTGCATACGCTCCCGCACCTTGAAGATGCAGTCCTCCTCGCTGGCACGGCCCATCACCACATCCTCGGCAAAGGCGTGGCAGGAGGGGGCACCGCAGGAGCCGCAGCGCAGGCCGGGGAGCTGTTCCTCCAGCTCACGGATCTTCCGCATCTTCTCCATGGCACGGCGGCGGTCGGGATCAAGGCGGAAGGTGGGCAGAAAATCGGGCTTGCGGGTATGGTCCAGAATGGTCTGAATGGCGGCATCGGGGTGACTGTCCGTGCCGGAGGAGGGAAGCGCCCGCATTTGCTCTTTAATGCGCATTTTGGCGGTAAAGGGATTCTCCACATTGAGGCAGCCGCCTACGCACCCTTGGGTGCAGGCACGCAACTCAATGAAATCCGCATCGGGGAGGCGGCCGTCCTCGATCTCCTCCAGCATTTGGATCACGTTGTCAATGCCGTCCACCGCCACATGGCGGCCCTTTCCACGGGCGAGAGACTCGCCCCCTGCATAGGCCCAGCCCACACCGGCGCTGCCGGCGGTGGCCAGAGGGCGCAGCTCGTCGGGATGGAGGTTCTGCATGGGGTCGAGGAGGGCCAGGTACACGTCACGCACGGCGAAGGCGCCGTCCACTACGGGGCGTTCCAAACCATCGGGGGCGGAGGCGGCGGTGACGAGGGAGGAGCAGGGTACGATGGAGAACACGCCGATCTCTTCGGGGGCCAGCCCGGTCTCCTCAACCGCTTTTTCACGGGCGAGGATGGCGGCCAGCTCGGAGGGGGCGATCACCGGGGAGAGGTGGCCCAGCAGGCCGGGGAAGCGGATGCAGATCAGGCGCACCACCGCCGGACAGGCGGGGGAGATCTCCGGCATCTGGCGGGGGTGGGAATCGGGGCAGTTGGCCAGATAGCTGCACAGCAGCTCACCGGCGGCGGCAGACTCGTACACGTCGTCAAAGCCCAGCTTCAAAAGCCCGTTGAGGATGATGTTGCGGTCGGTCATGTTTTGGAACTGACCGTACAGCGCCGGATCGGGGATGGCAATGGTATAGCGGTAATTGCGCAGTGCCCCAAAATGGTCGGACACCGACTTCACCGCTTTGTGGGGGCAGGCACGGATGCAGGTGCCGCAGTCGATGCAGCGGTTGGGCAGGATGGTGGCCTTGCCGCTGCGCACACGGATGGCCTCCGTGGGGCAGTTTTTCACGCAGGTGGTGCAGCCCCGGCACTTTTTATATTCCAATACCACAGAGTGACGCAAGGGAAGGACCGCCTTTCCGTTTGAGTGATGTCAGGGAATGTTGACCACCATGGTGACGGTGGTGCCCACGCCGACGGTGGAGTTCACCGTCAGCTTGTCGCTGTATTTCTTCATGTTGGGCAGGCCCATGCCTGCGCCGAAGCCCAGATTGCGGGCCGAGTCCCCGGCGGTGGTAAAGCCGGCCTGCATGGCCTTCTCCACGTCGGGGATGCCGGGGCCGGTGTCGGCAAGGGTGATGGTGATGTCGTCCAGCCCGATGTCCACGGTGGCGGTGCCGCCGTTGGCGTGGATGACCATGTTGATCTCACCCTCGTACATACATACGGAGACCCGCCGGATGGTTTCGGGATCAAAGCCCATCTTGCGCAGGGTCTGCTTCACCTGAGAGGAGGCTTCCCCCGCATGGGTCAGGTCGCCGCCGGCGACCTCGTAAGTGAGGCGCAAGGTGTCCATACGATCACTTCCCCCTCAGTCCGCCGGTGTACAGCTTGCCGCAGGCGGGGTACATGGGCAGGGTGGTGGCCAGAACCACGATGCCGCGATCCTTGGCAAGCTCCAGAATGTCCTCGCCGGGGCGCTTGCCCCGCACGAATACGATGCACTTCATATCCATCATGTCGGCGGTGCGCACCACCTGGGGGTTGACCAGGCCGGTGAGCAGCATAGCCTGATCCTTCACATAGGCCAGCACATCGCTCATAAAATCGCTGCCGCAGGCGGAACGAACCTCCAGCTCCAACTGGTCCTCTCCGCACAGCACGGCGGCATCCAAGATCTCGCAGACTTCCTTTAAGTACATAGGCAAACCCTCCTGGGGCACTACGGTGCCGGATGAGATTATTTTAGCATACAACAGGCAGGATTTACAAGTATCTGTCGAACAAAGGGAGGTGAAATCCACAAAGATAGGGGCGGGCACGGCATTTTTTTGGGGCTTCTGTCATTGACAGAAGGAGAGGTGGAACATATAATAAATACAATACGCTAAAGCGCTGAAAAGAGCGCAACTTAGAGAGGAGAATTCTCATGGGAAATGAACGCGTCTATAACTTTTCCGCAGGCCCTTCCATGCTGCCGCTGGAGGTGCTGAACCGTGCCGCAGCCGAGATCACCAACTATCAGGGATCCGGCATGTCTGTCATGGAGATGAGTCACCGATCTAAGGTCTACGACAAGATCTTCCAGGATACCAAGGCTCTGTTCCGCAAGCTGTTCAACGTGCCCGACAACTACAAGGTGCTGTTCCTGCAGGGCGGCGCTTCCAGCCAGTTCTCCATGGTGCCCATGAACCTCATCGGCCGCACCGGCAAGGCGGACTACGCCGTCACCGGCAACTTCTCCGGCATCGCCTACAAGGAGGCCAAGAAGTACGGCACCATCAATCTGGCCGTGTCCAGCGAGGACAAGAACCACACCTACATCCCCACCCAGGATCAGCTCAAGCTGGATCCTGAGGCCAGCTACTTCCACTACTGCGCCAACAACACCATCTACGGCACCGAGTGGCAGTATGTGCCCGACACCGGCGATGTGCCCATCGTGTGCGATATGTCCTCCAACTTCCTCAGCCGTGCGGTGGACGTGTCCAAGTACGGCATCATCTACGGCGGCGCTCAGAAGAATCTGGCCCCTGCCGGTCTGACCATCGCCGTCGTCCGTGAGGATCTGGCCGGTCAGGAGCTGCCCTACACCCCCCTGATGATGAGCTACAAGACCATGATCGACAAGGACTCCATGTACAACACCCCTCCCTGCTGGTGCATCTATATGCTGGGTCTGGTGCTGGAATGGCTGGAGTCCAAGGGCGGCGTGGAAGGTATAGAGAAGATCAAGCACGCCAAGGCCCAGCTCCTGTACGATGTGCTGGACGAGTCCAAGCTGTTCACCTGCGCCGCCGAGAAGGGCACCCGCTCCGATATGAACGTGACCTTCCGCTCCGTCAGCGAGGAGCTGGACGCCAAGTTCGTGACCGAGGCCACCGCTGCCGGCTTTGTCAACCTGAAGGGGCACCGTGTGGTGGGCGGTATGCGTGCCTCCATCTACAACGCCATGCCCACCGAGGGCGTGGAGAAGCTGGCCGAGTTCATCAAGACCTTTGACAAGAACAACTAAACCGGGATAGTGGGGTTTTTACAATGTATCAAATCAAAACCATGAACAAGATCGCAGCGGTGGGTCTGGAAAAGCTGCCTGCCGACTGCTATACCGTGGGGGACAACGTGGAGAATGAGGACGGCATTCTGGTGCGCTCCGCCAAGCTCCATGACTACCAGTTCCCCTCCAACCTGTGGGGCATCGCTCGTGCCGGTGCAGGCACCAACAACATCCCCGTGGATCGCTGCTCCGAGGCGGGCATCGTGGTGTTCAACACCCCCGGCGCCAACGCCAATGCGGTGAAGGAGCTGGTGGTGTGCGCTCTGCTGCTGGCCTCCCGTGATGTCATGGGCGGCAACGCCTGGGTGCGTCAGCAGGTGATGGACGGCGTGGATGTGGCCTCCGTGGTGGAGAAGGGCAAGGCCGCCTTTGCCGGCCCTGAGCTGTATCGCAAGACTCTGGGCGTGGTGGGCCTGGGCGCCATCGGCGCTCTGGTGGCCAACATTGCCCTGAGCATGGGCATGGACGTGTACGGCTATGACCCCTACCTGTCCGTGGATGCCGCCCTCCGTCTGGATCGCCACGTTCATGTGGTGAAGGACGTGGCCGAGCTGTACCGTGTGGCTGACTATGTGACCATCCATGTGCCCTTCATGGAGTCCACCCGCCACACCATCAATGCCGATGCGCTGTCCCAGATGAAGGACGGCGTGCGCATTGTCAATCTGGCCCGTGGCGAGCTGGTGGACGACGATGCCCTGCTGGCTGCCATGGCCTCCGGCAAGGTGGCAAGCTATGTCACCGACTTCCCCGACAATAAGCTGGCTCTGGCCGACCGTGTGGTGGCCATTCCCCATCTGGGTGCTTCCACTCCCGAAAGCGAGGACAACTGCGCCGTCATGGCCGCCAAGGAGCTGCGTGACTTCCTGGAGAACGGCAATATCCAGAACTCCGTCAACTTCCCCAACGTGTCCATGGAGCGCTCCGGCGCCCTGCGCCTGTGCATCGTGCACCGCAACATCCCCGCCGTGCTGTCCGGCATCACCACCCAGCTTTCCGACGACGGCGTGAACGTGGAGAACATGACCAACAAGTCCCGCGGCGACTACGCCTACACCATGGTGGACGTGGGCACCGCTGTGGACGACGATGTGGTGGCCGACATCCGTGCCATCCCCGGTATCATCCGTGTGCGGGTGATCTAAAGTGAAGTGAGCAAAAATGGGATGCAGATCACTACGGGCCTGATAGAGATGGGGTTCTGACAAAATAAAAGGAGAGAAGTCATCTTAGT
>JAZNQA010000013.1:0-3596 GCA_045589915.1 Candidatus Enterenecus sp. | reverse complement strand
GGAGATATTCCCCCACCAGCTCCACCGCCCTGCGGTGTCCCGCCAGCACCTCGTCCAGCGTGGTGTCCGCCCCGTTGTTGGGGTTGCTCACCAGAAAGAGCTGGCGTAGCTGGATGTGGGACACGCCCAGGATCTTGCCCAGTGTCTCGTCGATGTGCTCGATGGTGTCCGACCAGGGGCGGTAGGAATTGATGACGTACAGCACCGCCGCATCGGGGCGGTTGAGCCGGGGTGCGAAGCCGCCGATGGAGCGGGCGCCGATGTAATCCCCGCCCACGTCCATGATGACGATGGCGTTCTCGTCCCGCAACAGGGGATTCACGCCGCCGATGAGGGTGGGGGCATCCATAAACTGCTCCTGAAAGTGGACGGTGACCCCCGCCCCCTCCAGCACTGCCGCCGCATCACGGGAGCGGAACAGGGGCTTGGTCATATCCAGGTCGAAGAAGTGGACGGGCCGCTGGGATACCGCCGCCAGCCGCCGTGCAAAGCTGATGGCCAGCTCGCTCTTGCCGCTGCCCGCCTCGCCCACAAAGACGAAGTTTTTGCGTCCGCTCAAGACCTCCAAAATCTGCTCCATCAGGCTGCCACCTCCCCTGTACAGCGATCTATTACCCTTCTGAATTTAATATACGCTCAAATCTCACATTTTGCAAGATATATGATGTAAACTTTTTGAACAAAACTTTTGCCCCTTCTCTGTTCATCTTGACAGTACCCCCGCCCTGCGATAAAATAGACCCGAAAATCAGGCTGCCCCTGCGGGGGCGTTTTTTCATGGTACGGAGGGATTTTGATGAAAGAGATCATGCTGCTCAAGCAGGGTGAAATGGTGCTCAAGGGGCTTAACCGCCGTGGTTTTGAGGAAAAGCTCATGGGCAACGCCAAGCGCCGCCTGAAGAAGTACGGTCAGTTCAAGGTATACACCCGCCAGTCGGCCACCTATGTGGAGCCGCTGAATGACGAGTGCGATTTTGAGGGTGCCTGGGAGGCCATGCAGAAGCTGTTCGGCGTGGTGGGTCTGAGCCGTGCCAAGGGCTGCGAGAAGGATAAGGACGCCATCGTGGCCTGCGCCAAGGAGTATCTGGGGGACAAGCTGGCTGCCGCCCGCTCCTTCAAGGTGGAATCCAAGCGGGCGGACAAGAGCTTCCCCATGAACTCCATCCAGCTCTCCCAGTATGTGGGCGGCGAGCTGCACGATGCCTTCCCCCACCTGACGGTGGATGTGCATCACCCCGAACTCACCGTCCATGTGGAGGTGCGTGATTACGAGGCCTTCGTCCATGCCGACCCGGAGGAGGGTGCAGGCGGTCTGCCCATTGGCGTGGGCGGACGGGCACTCTCCCTGCTGTCCGGCGGCATCGACTCCCCCGTGGCCTCGTGGATGATCGCCAAACGGGGCGTCATCGTGGACATGATCCACTTCTACTCCTACCCCTACACCTCCCCCGAAGCCAAGGAAAAGGTGCTGGATCTGGCCCGTCTGCTGGTACCCTACACCGGCAAGCAGTGCGTTCACGTCGTCCCCTTCACCAAAATTCAGGAGGAGCTGCGCCGCTCCTGCCCGGAGGAGCTGTTCACCATCCTCATGCGCCGTTTCATGATGCGCATCGCCTGCCGGGTGGCCGAGCGCAACGGCATTCAGGCGCTGGTCACCGGCGAATCGGTGGGTCAGGTGGCCAGCCAGACGCTGGACGCCATGGCCTGCACCAATGCCGTCTGCACCGTGCCCGTGCTGCGCCCCGTCATCGGCATGGACAAGGAGGAGATCGTGCGCATCTCCCGCAAGATCGGCACCTTCGAGACCTCCATCCTCCCCTACGAGGACTGCTGCACCGTCTTTACCCCCAAGCACCCCCGCACCAAGCCCAAACCGGACGAGCTGGAGGCAGCCGAGCAGGCGCTGGACGTGGAGGCGCTGGTGGAGGAGGCCGTGGCCAACATCGAGCGGATCATTCTGGAGCTGTAACCACATCAGCGCCGCCCAAAAAGTCTTTTTGCAAATGTTGACTTCCCTCTGAAAGTATGTTATATTCTTAACGTTGTCGCTTTTGGGACGACACTCCCACCAAATAAACCAGCAAAACCCCGGATCCTGTTAGGGATCCGGGGGTTTTGCTGTCCAGTTTTATTCCACTTCCAGTCCGTCCAGCCAGCGGCGGGCCAGATCCAGCCCGTAATTGGCCGCCATAGTGCGGGCACGGTCACGGCGCTGGGCGGGGCCGGCCAGATTGAGCTGCTTTACCCAGCATCCGTCGGGGGCCGCCAGCGCCACATACACCAGCCCCACCGGGTTGCCCCGCTCGTCGGGGTCGGGGCCGGCCACGCCGGTGGCGGCGATGGCCAGGTCGCAGGCCAGCACCCTCCGTGCCCCCTCCGCCATGGCTCTGGCCACCTCGGCGCACACCGCCCCCTGCTCGTCCAGCAGGGCTTGGGGCACGCCCAGCACATTGGCCTTCACCTCGTTGCAATAGCTTACCACGCCGCCCTTGAATGCGGCAGAGGAACCGGGCAGGTCGGTCATCCGCTTGGCGATGAGGCCGCCGGTGCAGCTCTCCGCCGTGCCGAGGGTGAGCCCACGCTCCTTGAGCCCGTCCAGCACCACCTGCTCCAGAGAAGCTACATCGGCACCATATACCAGATCGCCCAACAGGTCACGCACCTCCCGCTCCACCGGAGCAATGAGGGCCTCCGCTTCCTCCACCGCGTCCGCCTTGGCGGTGATGCGCAGCTCCACCTCCCCCTCCTTGGCGTAGGGGGCAAGGGTGGGGTTGGTCAGCTCGTTCATGCGCTCCCGCAGCAGGCTCTCCACTCTGGACTCGCCCATGCCGAACACCCGCAGGGTACGGGAGCGGATGACCCCCTCCCCCAGCGCTGCCAGCCACGGCGCCGCCTTCTCCCGAAACATGGGCAGACACTCACGGGGCGGGCCGGGCAGCATGACCACATAGTTGTCCCCGCTTTGGAAGGCACAGCCCGGAGCCGTGCCCCATTCGTTGTCCAGCACGGTGCAGCCCTCCGGCAGCCACGCCTGATTCAGGTTGTTCTCCGTCATGTCACGGCCGGAGCGGGCGAAGTAGTCCCGGATGCTTTGGGCGCTCTCCTCATGGAACACCAGCTTCCTGCCAAAGGCCTCCGCCAGCACCTGCTTGGTCAGGTCATCACAGGTGGGGCCAAGGCCGCCGGTGGTGATGAGAATGTCCGCCCGGCCTTTGGCCAGCTCCACGGCAGCCTTCAAGCGGGCAGGGTTGTCCCCCACCACCGAGTGATAGTAAACGTTTAGTCCCAGGGCGGACAGCTCCTGGGAGAGCATCTGCCCGTCGGAATTGACGATGTTGCCCAGCAGCAGCTCGGTGCCCACTGCCAGCAGTTCTACGGTGTGACTCACAGAACCATCTCCTTTGTCTTAGTATATCACAGACAGGAACAGAAAAACAGCATTCTATTCCGTCGATTTTACGCTTTGCCGTGTAAAACTTTTTCTTGCAATCCACCTGAGATTGCGCTATACTGTTCCCATCCAATTTCTTCGAGGTAGCGACATGAACCACACCACCGCCCGCAACTTCATGTTCTCCTTTGGCTGGGGTCGATTT
>JAZNQA010000012.1:0-20462 GCA_045589915.1 Candidatus Enterenecus sp. | reverse complement strand
AGTCTGTTTCTGCGTTAACTTCAACAATAACGCCAACGTTCTTGTCAGCATCGTAGTAGGGATAAACCATACCTTCAGCAGCAATTCTGCTTGCCTTCTTAGTAGCGGCAGCAAGGCCCTTTTCTCTGAGGAAGTCAATTGCCTTTTCCATATCGCCGTCTGTTTCAGTAAGAGCCTTTTTGCAGTCCATCATACCAACGCCGGTCATTTCGCGCAGGTTCTTAACATCAGCAGCAGTAAATGCCATGGTAATATCCTCCAATTTTATATATTTGGGTTACAGTATAATCCGAAACACGTGCCCGTTTTCACGGGCACGTGTGGGTGCGTGGCGATTAAGCCTCAGCAACTTCCTCTGCCTTCTCAGCAGCGTCAGCGCCCTGCTTGCCTTCCTGGATAGCGTTAGCCATGACGGAAGAGATCAGGCGGATAGCGCGGATAGCGTCGTCGTTGCCGGGGATGACGTAGTCGATCTCGTCGGGGTCGCAGTTGGTGTCGACGATGGCAACGATGGGGATGTTCAGCTTGCGGGCCTCGTTGATGGCGTTGCGCTCCTTGCGGGGGTCAACAACGAACAGAGCGCCGGGCAGCTTCTTCATCTCGACCACGCCGCCCAGGTACTTCTCCAGCTTCTCGATCTCGCCCATCAGCTTCATGACTTCCTTCTTGGGGAGCATGTCGAAGGTGCCGTCCTCCTGCATCTTCTTCAGCTGGTTCAGACGATCCACACGGGTGCGCATGGTCTTGAAGTTGGTCATCATGCCGCCCAGCCAGCGGGCGTTGACGAAGTACATACCGCAGCGGGAAGCCTCTTCCTTGATGGCGTCCTGAGCCTGCTTCTTGGTGCCGACGAACAGAACGGACTGGCCGTTGGCGGCGACCTCACGCACGAAGGAGTAGGCCTCCTCCAGCTTCTTCACGGTCTTCTGCAGGTCGATGATATAGATGCCGTTACGCTCGGTGTAAATGTAGGTGGCCATCTTGGGGTTCCACCGACGGGTCTGGTGGCCGAAGTGAACGCCGGCCTCCAGCAGCTGCTTCATAGATACGACTGCCATGGTTTTGTTTCCTCCTAAATTTTGTTTTTACCTCCGAGAGCCTCATCTCTCACGCCCACTTTTCAAGGAAAAGCACATGACGAAAAATCCGCTCTCGTGCGGAATGCCTGAACATTCTACCACAGCAGTTTGCATAACGCAAGAGTTTTTTACTGTTTTTTGAGAAAAAACTTTGCAAATTCCGTGCGTTTCGCAGTGTGCGGGGCAGGTTTTGCGCCTCCGTCCACCAGGATGATGTCCGAGCCGATGCGCTTGATGGCCGACCAGGGGAATACGGTGTCTGCATCCCGACCCAACAGACCAAACCAGCGTGCTTTTCCGGCAATGATGATGCTGCGGATGGAGCCACCTGTGCAGTCCAATTCCACGTCGTCTATGAAACCGTAGCGAGTGCCGTCGGTGATGTCCACCACTTCCTTGTACTGTAACTCCGAGATGCGGCAGTCCATAGTAAGTCCTCCTTGTGTTTTTGTGCTATGATATGTGCATTTCTCAGGGAGGTATGCAGATGCAAAATACAGGGTGGAGAAAAAATTAAAATTTGTACTATGCAAATGGGCGGTTTTGTATTAAAATAGGGAGGATAGAAAGATAGGCAAGGAGGATCTCCCATATGTCTGAATTGAAATATAAGCGTGTGCTGCTGAAGGTCAGCGGCGAGGCGCTGGCCGGCGGCGCCGGCCGAGGCCTGAATTTTGAGGTCATCGACAATGTCTGCGAGGTGATCGCCCAGTGCGCCAAGGAGGGCGTTGAGGTGGGCATCGTCGTGGGCGGCGGCAACTTCTGGCGTGGCCTGAAGGACGGCAAGGGTATGCATGAGCGCACCCGTGCCGACCACATGGGTATGCTGGCTACCACCATCAACTGCCTGGCTCTGGCCGACATTCTGGAGCAGAAGGGCGTGGATGTGCGGGTGCAGACCGCCATTGAGATGCGCTCCATTGCCGAGCCCTATATCCGCTCCCGTGCCATCCGCCATCTGGAGAAGGGCCGTGTGGTCATCTTCGGCTGCGGCACCGGCAACCCCTTCTTCTCCACCGACACCGCCGCTGTGCTGCGTGCGGCAGAGATTGATGCGGACATCATCCTGCTGGCCAAGAATGTGGACGGTGTGTACAGCGCCGATCCCAACCTTGACCCCAACGCCGTGAAGTATGACACCATCAGCTATGATGACGTGCTGGCCCAGCACCTGCAGGTGATGGACTCCACCGCCACATCGCTGTCCATGGACAACAAGATCCCTGTCATTCTCTTTGCGCTGAAGGACCCGGAGAACATTCTGCGGGTGGTGCACGGAGAGAAGATCGGTACCATCGTGAAGGATTAAGGAGGAAACGACCATGACTGAGATTTGCAAGCCCTACGACGTGAAGATGCAGAAGACCATCGAGGTGGTCAAGAGCGATTTCAGCGGTGTCCGTGCCGGTCGTGCCAATGCCGGCGTGCTGGACAAGATCCAGGTGCTGTATTACGGTACCCCCACCCCCATCCAGCAGGTGGCCAGCATTTCCACCCCAGACCCCCGCACTCTGGCGATCCAGCCCTGGGATTCCTCCATCCTGCGTGACATCGAGCGTGCCATCCAGACCTCTGATCTGGGCATCAATCCGCAGAATGATGGCCGTGTGATCCGTCTGTCCTTCCCCCAGCTTACGCAGGAGCGTCGTGTGGAGCTGACCAAGCAGGTGCGGAAGTACGGCGAGAACGGCAAGGTGGCCATCCGCAATATCCGCCGTGATGCGCTGGAGGCATTCAAGGATATGAAGAAGAAGTCTGAGATCACCGAGGATCAGTGCAAGGACTACGAGAAGGAGATGCAGGACATCACCGATAAGCGCTGCAAGGAGATCGACGTGCTCACTGCTGAAAAGGAAAAGGAACTGATGGCGGTCTGACCTCCACCGAAGCAAAGAACCACACCTGCGGGGCAGCTACGCCCCGCAGGTGTTCTATATGGGCTATGGGTGAGTTCTTTTTTGACTATACTATTACATAGATTGGATGCATGAGAATGGCATTTTTCAAACGAAAAACAAGTCAGAAGCCCGAAGTCGACATGGAACGCCTGCCCCGCCATGTGGCGATCATCATGGACGGCAATGGGCGCTGGGCCAAGCGGCGGGGTATGCCCCGCAAGGCGGGCCATGCCGTGGGAGCGGAGACCTTCCGTACCATTGCAAACTTTGCCAAGGAACTGGGGATGGACTACTTCACCGTCTACGCCTTTTCCACGGAAAACTGGAAGCGGCCGGAGGATGAGGTCAGCTCCATCATGGGTCTTCTGGAGAAGTACCTGCACGAGGCCATTGATACCATGGCGAGAGACAGGATCAAAATGGCCTTTTTCGGCGATCTGTCGCCCCTGAGCCCAAAGCTGCAGGAGCTGTGCCGTCAGACCCAGGAGATCTCAAAGGGCTATGACGGCTGTCAGGTGAACATCTGCTTCAATTACGGCGGTCGGGACGAGATCATTCGGGCTGCCAAGACCTTTGCCGCAACGTGCATGGAGGGCGGGGCAGACCCCAACCACCTGACGGAGGAGACCTTTGGCGGCTACCTCTATTCTGCCGGTGTGCCGGACCCGGATCTGGTCATCCGTCCCAGCGGAGAGGTGCGCATTTCCAATTTCCTGCTTTGGCAGTCGGCCTATTCGGAGTTCTATTTCACCGATGTGCTCTGGCCGGACTTTTCAAAAGATGAATTTCTCAAGGCGATTGCGGATTTTCAGCGCCGCTCCCGCCGATACGGAGGTGTCTGACATGGCAAAACGAATTCTTGTGGCTGTGATTTTTGTCCCCATTCTGTTTGCGATCATGATGTTCCTGCCCCCCATCGTCTGGACGGTGGTGGTGGCGCTGATCGCCGCTGTGGCGGCCTATGAGCTGCTGCGAGCCACCGGCGAGGGGAAGGTCTCCATCCCCATGCAGGTGGTGACCGTGCTGTCTGCCGCCGTCATCCCCTTTGGCTGCTGGTATGGCATCGGTACCGTGATGGCAGGGGCGTGCGCCTTTGTGGTAATGGCGGTGTCCTTCTGGTGCGCCATCCGTGCCTATGATGAAAACGGTGCCTCCATTGGCTTCTTCCAGGTGATGATCACGCTGTTCGCCGGTGCCCTCATTCCTCTGGGTCTGTCCTCTCTGGTGGTACTCAAGTGTATGTATCAGGGCCGGTATCTGGTGCTGATGGCAGTATTGCTGGCCTTTATTACCGACGGCGGCGCTTATTTTGCCGGCGTGTTTCTCGGCAAGCACCGTGGCATCACCAAAGTCAGCCCCAACAAGAGTCTGGAGGGTTATATCGGCGGCTTTGTGATCGGTATGATCTATGCGGTGGTGTACGGTCTGATCATCTCCGCCGTCACCGATATGGCGGTGAACTACCTCTCGCTGGCGCTGTGCGGCCTGTTTGGCGCTCTGGCCACCGAGCTGGGTGACTTGGCCTTCTCCTTTGTCAAGCGTCAGTACGGCGTGAAGGATTACGGCAATCTGCTGCCCGGTCACGGCGGTATGCTGGATCGGTTCGACAGCATGATCTTCTGCGGCCCCGTGGTGCTCTTCATCATCTACCTCCTGCCCGTCTTTGTGGTGTGACAATGAAGCGGACGATTTCGATTTTAGGTTCCACCGGCTCCATTGGTCGTCAGACCTTGGATGTGGCGCAGGCCTGCGGCATGGATGTGGCTGCGCTAACCGTACATCGCAGCGTGGAGCTGGCCGAAGTACAGGCCCGTCAGTTTTCCCCAAAACTGCTGGTGGCGGTGGATGAGGCTGCTGCGGCCGATTTACGGGTGCGTCTGGCCGACACCGCTGTGAAGGTGGTGGGCGGGGCAGAGGGGCTGCTGGAAGCCGCCTCCATTCCCGATGCGGATACGGTGGTCACGGCGGTGGTAGGCATTGCCGGACTGCGCCCAACCCTTGCCGCCATTGACAGCGGCAAGCGCATTGCGCTGGCCAACAAGGAAACGCTGGTGTGTGCCGGTGAGTTGGTCATGGCACGGGCTGCCCGAAAAGGCGTGGACATCGTGCCGGTGGATTCGGAGCACTCCGCCATCTTCCAATGCCTGCAAGGCAGCCGGGGTAAGCACGAGGTGCGTAAGCTTATCATCACTGCATCAGGCGGGCCCTTCTACGGCAAGAGCTGTGAAGAACTTTCACTTGTCACTAAGGCGCAGGCATTGAAGCACCCAAACTGGGCCATGGGGGCCAAGATCACCATCGACTCTGCCACCCTTATGAACAAGGGCCTGGAGTTTATCGAAGCTATGCGGCTGTATGATATGCCGCCGGAGCAGATCGAAATCGCTGTCCATCGGGAGAGTATCGTCCACTCGCTGGTGGAATTTGTGGACGGTGCGGTGCTGGCGCAGCTTGGTACGGCGGATATGCGTGTGCCCATCCAGTATGCCCTCACATGGCCGGAGCGCACGGCAGGCCCCGCCACGCCGTTGGATCTGTTTTCCTGTCCGCCGCTGTCCTTTGCCAAACCCGATCTGGAGACCTTCCGCTGTCTGGCGCTGGCGCTGGACTGTGCCCGCCGTGGCGGCACCTCCACTGCCATCCTGAATGGTGCCAATGAGGCGGCTGTGGCGCTGTTTTTGGAGGAACGCATCTCCTTTCTGGACATTGCACGGCTGGTGGAGCGTGCGCTGGAGCGTGTGCCTGTGGTGGATGCGCCCGATCTGGACGACATTATGGCCGCTGATCGTGCGGCCCGACAAGCGATCTATGAAACTATGAGGTGACGTGATTGAGAATTCTGTATATCCTGCTGGCGATCCTGCTCTTTGGCGTGCTCATTGCCATCCATGAATTCGGCCATTTTTTCACGGCCAAACTGTTGGGCGTGAAGGTGAACGAGTTTGCCATCGGTATGGGCCCGGCGTTGTGGAGCAAGACCAAAGGGGAAACCAAGTACACCCTGCGTGCGTTCCCCATTGGCGGTTTCTGCGCCATGGAGGGTGAGGATGAGGACACCGGCGACCCCCGTGCCTTTTCCCGTCAGGCCGGGTGGAAAAAGATTATCATTCTGTGTGCAGGTTCTGTGATGAACTTCCTGCTCGGTCTGGTTATCGTATTGCTGCTCTATACCGGCATCAGCGAAGTGCGTGCCCCTGTGATCACCCATTTGGCCGACGGTTTTGCCTTAGAGGGGGAGCAGGGACTGATGGAGGGGGATCGTATCCTCAGCGTGGATGGTCACGCAGTCTGGTTCCACGATAATACGCTGACCTTTCTGGATCGCAACGATGGCAACGGCATGGATCTGGTGGTTCTGCGGGATGGCCGTGAAGTGGTGCTCAACGACCTGCCCATGGAGCGGTTTGAATATGAGTACAACGGTCAGACCAATGTGGGCTTCGGGCTGGTATTCGAGCAGATCGATGAGCTCTCGTTTGGTGAGCGCCTAAAACTGGGCAGCCTGAAAAGCATTGATTTTGTGCGTACCGTGTGGATCAGCCTGGGTGACTTGATTACCGGACGGGTATCCCTGTCCCAGATGTCCGGCATTATCGGCGTGGTGGATGTGGTGTCCGAGGTGGGCACGCAGTCCCAAACCGTTTGGGACGGTGTACTCAATGTGTTCTATTTTATGGCGCTCATCGCTGTCAATTTGGCGGTGATGAATATGCTGCCCATTCCCGCTCTGGATGGCGGACGGGTGTTTTTTGTCCTGCTGAACGGGTTGATTTATCTGGTGTGCCGCAAAAAGATCCCGGAAAAGTACGAGGGCTATGTCCATACCGGCGCATTTCTGCTGTTGGTGCTTCTGATGATCCTGATTGCATTCCATGATGTTTGGAATATCTTTACCTGATGGGAGGGCGTTTGCGATGAGCAGACAGATCAACGTGGGCGGCGTCGCCATTGGCGGCGGTGCGCCTGTATCCATCCAATCTATGACCAACACCCCCACCCATGATGTGGAGGCTACGCTGAAGCAGATCCGTCAATTGGCCACAGCAGGCTGCGAGATCGTCCGTGTGGCCGTGCCCGATGAGCGGGCTGCCCGTGCCATCGGTGCATTGAAGGCGGGCAGTCCTGTGCCGCTGGTGGCAGACATCCATTTTGATTACCGGCTGGCCCTCATTGCCGCCGAACAGGGCATTGATAAGATCCGCATCAACCCCGGCAACATCGGTGATGCCGGCAGGGTAGAGGCGGTGGCCAAAGCCTGTCAGGAGCGGGGCATCCCCATCCGTATTGGCGTCAACGGCGGCTCTTTGGAGAAAGAACTGCTGGAGAAGTATGGCGGACCCACGCCGGAAGCCATGGTGGAAAGTGCGCTGGGCCATGCCCGACTGCTGGAGCAGTTTGGGTTTGAGGACATCTGCATTTCGCTGAAGACCTCCTCCGTGCCCACCACCATGCAGGCATACCACCTGATGGCAGAGCGATATGATTATCCCCTCCACCTCGGCGTCACCGAGGCGGGCACGCCTACTATGGGCGTTCTGAAATCCGCCGCCGGTATCGGCGGTCTGCTGGCATTGGGCATCGGGGACACCCTGCGTGTCACCCTCACCGCTGACCCCGTGGAGGAGATTGCCGTGGCCCGCCAGATCCTGAAGGCCATCGGTCTGCGCCGGGAGGGGCCGGAGCTCATTTCCTGCCCCACCTGCGGCCGCACCCAGATCGACCTGATCCCCATGGCTCAAAAGGTGGAAGAACTGCTCAAATCGGTGGACAAGCCCATCACCGTGGCCGTCATGGGCTGCGTGGTCAACGGCCCCGGTGAGGCACGCCATGCCGATGTGGGACTCGCCGGCGGTAAGGGCGAGGGCGTGCTGTTCAAGCACGGACAGATCGTGGCCAAGGTGCCGGAAGACCGGCTGATCCCGGAGCTGATGAAACTGATCGATACTCTTTAACAAGGAGTGCGTACATATGCAACCTGTCGGTTTACCGACATTTCAACAGACCTTTTCCCAATGCCCCTTCCCGGAAGGGGTATTGGCTGCTTTTGGCGCCTATCCCGCCGAGGTTCGTGTCATCAAGGCGGAGCGCCGAATGGAGGTCACGCTGCATGGTGCGGCGGTGGATGAAGCGCTGCTCCACGGTGCGGAGGCGGCGCTGGCCGCCATGCTGCGTCTGAACAGCGTATCTGTCTGCGTGGCACAGCCCCAGCCTGCCGTTCCTGCGGAGCCGCCGGCTGTGCCGACCGACAAGAAGCCGGAGGATCTGTTCGCTCAGATGGATGCTATGCGCCGCAAGGTGATGCGGGCCGATGCACCTGCAAAAACGGATGGGAAGAAGCGAGTCAAGCAGATCTACGGCAAGATCAACACCAAGAAAAAGTCCGTTCCCATCAGCTCACTGGAGCTGGATATGGGCAATGTGCTCGTAGAAGGTGACGTATTCCATGTGGAGCACCGTGAGCTGCCCAAGCGCAAAGCGTGGGTGATCTGCTTTGATATGACGGACTATACCGGCTCTGTACGGGTCACGCAGTTCATGGAAAACGATATAGCCAAGCCCATCATTGCCGCCGTCAAGGAGGGGCAGAGGCTTCAGGTTCAGGGCAGACCCACCGTCAGCCGCTTCGAAAATGATCTTATTCTGGAGCCCTACGGCATCAATGAAGTGCCCAAGCCGGAGGGACGCAAGGATCTGGCGGAAGAAAAGCGGGTGGAGCTGCATCTGCACACCAAAATGTCCATGATGGATGCCCTGTGCGACACCAAAGCGGTGGTCAAGAAGGCCATTGAATGGGGGCATCCTGCCATTGCCATCACCGACCACGGCGTGGTGCAGTCCTTTCCGGATGCGTACAGCGCCTCAGACAAGGGCGAGAAGATCAAAGTGCTCTACGGAGTAGAGGCATACTATCAAAATGACGTGGACGAGCGGGTACCTGTCCATGGCCCCGGCGATATGGAGCTGGGCGGGGAATATGTGGCGTTTGATCTGGAGACCACCGGCCTCGACCCTCGCACCGATGTCATCATTGAGATCGGTGCTGTGCGTATGCGGGACGGCGAGGTGCTGGATCGCTTTGAGACATTTGCCCAGCCGGGACGGGCGCTGAGCGCAAAAACGGTGTCCCTCACCAACATCACCGACGAGATGCTGGTGGGTGCGCCCAAGCCGGAGGAAGCGGTGGAGCGCTTTTTGGACTGGGCAGGTGACACGCCGCTGGTGGCCCACAACGCAGAGTTTGACGTTGGATTTATTCGGGCATATTGCCGCCGTTCCGGGCGAACATTCGACCCGCTGTATCTGGATACGCTGCTGATGACGCAGTATTTGTGCCCGGAGCTGGGCAATCACCGGCTGGATACCGTGGCCAACCACTTGGGATTGCCGCCTTTTCAGCATCACCGTGCCAACGATGATGCCACCGTCTGCGGTGATATTTTCTTTCACCTGATCCCCAAGCTGCGCCAGATCGGGGCTTCCAATGTGGGGCAGATCAACGGCTGCGTGGCCGGGATGAAGCTGGGCGGCCGTGGCCGTCGGGGTGCTCACCACCTGATCCTGCTGGCAAAGAATCAGATCGGTCTGCGCAATCTCTATAAACTGATCTCCAAATCCCATTTGGAACACTTTAACCGCTACCCCATCATGCCCAAGTCCCTCATCAACGAGAATCGGGAGGGACTGATCATCGGCTCTGCCTGTGAAGCGGGTGAGCTGTTCCGTGCTGTGGTGGACGGAAAAGACCAACGTGAGTTGGAACGGATCGCCGCATGGTATGACTATCTGGAGATCCAGCCCCTGTCCAACAATGCCTACATGCTGCGCCCCAACAAGGAGGGCAAGTGCATCGCCAGAGACATGGAGGATCTGCGGGAGTTCAACCGCAAGGTGGTGGCTCTGGGCGAGCGTATGGGCAAGCCCGTATGCGCCACCGGCGATGTCCACTTCATGAACCCTGAGGACGAGATCTATCGCCACATTCTGCTGGCCGCCAAGGAATTTGAAGATGCGGACAGCGATAATCCTCTCTATTTCCGCACCACGGATGAAATGCTGCGGGAATTCTCCTATCTGGGAGAGGAAACTGCACGAAAAGTGGTCATCGACGACCCCAAGCAGGTGGCGGACTGGTGTGAGCGTGTGCAGCCTCTGCCCAAAGGTCTGTTTGCACCCAAACTGGAGAACTCCGATGGAGAATTGCGTGATCTCGTGTGGGGTAAAGCGCATCGCCTTTACGGAGATGAACCTCCGAAAATTGTGGTGGACCGCATCAATGCCGAACTGAAAGACATCATCGGATGCCAATATGACGTCATTTATATGTCTGCGCAGAAGCTGGTGCAGAACTCGCTGGAGCACGGCTATCTGGTCGGTTCCCGTGGCTCGGTGGGCTCCTCGCTGGTGGCCTTCATGTCGGGCATCACCGAAGTGAACTCCCTGCCCGCCCATTACCGATGCCCCAACTGCAAGCACTCGGACTTTGACTATGCTGAGGAGCACGGCTACGGCTGCGGCGCCGATATGCCCGACATGAAGTGCCCTGTTTGCGGCGCGGACTACGAGAAGGACGGCTTCAACATCCCCTTCGAGACATTTTTGGGCTTCGGCGGCGGTAAAGTGCCGGACATCGACCTGAATTTCTCCGGCGAATATCAGGCCAGCGCCCACCGCTATACCTTTGAGTTGTTTGGACAGGATCACGTGTTCCGTGCAGGTACCATCGGTACCGTGGCGGAAAAGACCGCCATCGGCTATGTGAGAAAGTATTTGGAGCAGGTGGGACGCACCAATGTATCCAATGCCGAGATCCTTCGGCTGGCAAAGGGGTGCGTGGATGTGAAGCGCACTACCGGTCAGCACCCCGGCGGCATGGTGGTCATTCCGCAGGATAAGGAAATCTACGATTTCTGTCCGGTGCAGCATCCGGCTGACAACAAGGATTCGGACATCATTACCACTCATTTTGACTATCATAAAATGGAGTCTAACCTGCTCAAGCTGGATATGCTGGGGCATGATGATCCGTCCATGATCCGTATGTTGCAGGATCTCACTGGGGTAGACCCCCAGAAGATTCCACTGGATGACAAGGACACCATGAGCCTGTTCACCACCTCCGAAAAGCTGGGCTTTACCGATGATCCGCTGCTGGGCCCCACGGGAGCGGTGGCTATCCCCGAATTTGGAACCTCCTTTGTCCGTGGTATGCTGGAGGACACCGCCCCCGACCAGTTCGATATTCTGGTGCGTCTGTCCGGCTTCTCCCACGGCACCGATGTTTGGTTGGGCAACGCAAAAGATCTCATCACATCGGGTACAGCCAAGGTCAACGAAGCCATCGGCTGCCGTGACGACATTATGATCTTCCTCATCTCCAAGGGCTTCAAGGACACCCGTGCCTTTAAGATCATGGAGGCGGTGCGAAAGGGCAGAGGTCTGCCCGAAGGTGCCGAGGACGAGATGAAGGAACACGGTGTGCCTCAGTGGTATATCGACTCCTGCAAAAAGATCGCCTATCTGTTCCCAAAGGCCCACGCCGTGGCTTATGTGATGATGGCGTTCCGTATTGCCTGGTTCAAGGTGCATCGTCCGCTGGCCTTTTATGCGGCCTACTTCTCCATCCGGGCCAAGGCCTTTGATGAGAAGTTTATGTGCCGTGGCATGGATGTGGTCAAGCAAAAAATCAAGGAGATCCAGAACAAGAAGAACGCCAAGGACAAGGCAGATCGCCCCTCTGCAGTAGAGGAAGATATGCTGGTGACGCTGGAGGTGTGCTACGAGTTCTATCTCCGTGGTTTCCAGTTTGCCCGCATGGACATTTCCCGCTCCCATGCCGTCAATTTTCTTGTGGACGAAGAACGAAATGCCCTCATCCCGCCGTTCACTTCGGTGGCCGGTCTGGGCGAGACGGTGGGCTGGGACATCATGGAGAAACGGGAGGGGAAAGAGTTCATTTCCATTGAAGAATTCTCCCTTGCCTGCACCAAAATGTCCTCCACGCATTTGGCCCAGCTCAAGGATGCGGGAGCCTTTGGCGATTTGCCCGACAGCAGCCAGTTCTCCTTCTTTTAATTGGTAGCCTTTATCATTGACAGAAGCGGGAGAGTGTGGTACATTCATCACATTAGCGAGCTAAAGAAATGAGAGTGATCCATTTGAATATCCATATCAATACCCCGGAGGGAACCCGTGACCGCCTCTTTGCCGAGTGCGTAGAGCGCCGGCAGGTTCAGAGTGCGCTGGTGGAGTTGTTCCGCCGCCGTGGCTATGCCGAGGTTATCACGCCGGAGGTGGAGTTTTACGACCTGTTCGTCCAGTCCGGCAACCCCATGCCCCAGGAGACCATGCTGAAGATCATTGATCGTTCCGGCAAGATCATGGTCATGCGGCCCGATTCCACCGCCCCCATTGCCCGTGTGGCAGCCACCAAGCTGAAGAGCCTGCCGCTGCCTCAGCGGCTGTACTATGATCAGACGGTGTTCCGCTCCGGCAACGCTCATGACGGCGGCAGCAGCGAGATCGCCCAGTGCGGCGTGGAGATGATCGGCGCTCTGGGCAAGAAGTGCGATCTGGAGATGATCGCCATGGCGGTGGATGCCCTGCGCTGCTGCGGCATTCAGAAGTTTCATATCGAGGTGGGGCATGTTGATTTCTTTCGTGTGCTGGCCGGTCGAATGAATATGTCTGACAGCGAGGTGGAGCGGATACGCACCACCATCGAGGGCAAGAACTATGCGGTGCTCAATGATCTGCTGACCCCTTACGAGGGCGAGACTGCCTGTGCTGCGCTTCGGAGACTGCCCTACCTGTTCGGCGGGGTAGAGGTGCTGGACGAGGCGGAGGAGTTGGCCGGCCCCTGTGACAGCCTCAATTATCTGCGGCAGCTCTATCAGGAGCTTGCTGCAGCAGGCTACGATGAATATGTGCGCTTTGACCTGGGTCTGGTGCATCAGATCGACTACTACACCGGCGTTGTGTTCCGGGGCTATGTTGAGGGTGTGGGTGCGCCGGTGTTGTCCGGCGGCCGCTACGACAATCTGGTGGAGCAGTTCGGGCGAAAGGCAGATGCCACCGGCTTTGCGGTAGATGTGGATGCGGTGGGTAGCTGCCTGTCTGCATCGGTGCCCAAGCTGGAGACCGTGGTGCACTATGAGGATGGCATGCTGGCTCAGGCGCTGGCTGCGGTGGACAGCCGCCCCGCCGGCACCTGCGAGCTGTCCCCCTGCCGCACGCTGACCAGCACCATGAAGCTGGCAGAAGAAAAGGGCGCAAGCATGGTGCTGGCGCTGGAGAATACTGGCGAAAGGTGGCTGAAGGTATGAGCGAGCGGTTGAGAATCGCCCTGACTAAGGGGCGCTTGCAGGATCGGTCGGTGGAGCTGTTTGAGAGTATGGGCATTGATTGTACGCCCGTTCACCACCCCGGCCGCAGACTGATCCACAGCTTCCCCAACTATCCCATGGATGCGGTGCTGGCCAAAGCGCCCGATGTGATTACATATGTGGAACACGGCGTCTGCGACCTTGGCATCGTAGGCAAGGACACCATTCTGGAAAAGGGTGGCTCCTTCTACGAGGTGCTGGATCTTGGCTTTGGCCGCTGCCGCTTTGCGCTGGCAGTCAAAGAGGGCAGCGACTTCTACGGCACTTACCGCACCCGCTGCATTGCCTCCAAGTATCCGGAGGTCACCCGTGCCTTCTTTGAGAAGAAGGGCATGGACGTGGACATCATTAAGATCGAGGGCAGCGTGGAGCTGGCCCCCATCCTGAATCTGGCTGACGGTATCGTGGACATTGTGGAGACCGGCGCAACTCTGAAAGAGAATGGACTGGTTCCCATCGAGGATGTGGCGCAGGTGTCTGCCCGACTGATCGTTAACACCGCCAGCATGAAGCTGCACAAGCAGGAGATCCTGCGCTTCATCAACGGCTGCCAGGCAGCCCTAAAGTAATAGAGAAGAAGGGATACCATGCTGGAAATTGTACTGGCCGGAGAGGGCCGTGAACAGCAAAAGATCGCATCCATGCAGGCCAGAGCCGCCGAGACCGGCGCAGAGGTTGATCGGGCCGTTTCTGCCATCATGTCGGATGTGAAAGCCCGTGGCATGGACGCTGTAAAGGAATATTCCTTGCGTTTCGATAAGGGTGTGCCACGTGAGATCAGCAAAGAGGAACTGCGTCAGGCAGCGGAGCGCATCCCCGTCAGCCTGCTTGCCACGCTGGAGAAGAGCGCCGCACACATTCGTGCCTACCAGAGCCGCCTGCGTGAAGAAATCAGGTTCGGTACTGTGATGTGGGACAGCCCGGTGGGCGGCCAGGTGGGCCGCACTGTGCGTCCCCTCCAGCGGGTGGGCGTGTACGTGCCCGGTGGTCGGGCAGCCTACCCCAGCTCGGTGCTGATGAACGTCCTGCCCGCCAAGGTGGCCGGAGTGGAGGAGGTCATCATGGTCACCCCTCCCACGGAGTATCTGAGCGATGCTGTGCTGGCCGCCGCTTGGGTGGCGGGAGTGGATCGCTGCATCGCCGTAGGCGGTGCCCAGGCGGTGGCTGCACTCACCTACGGTGCCGGATTCATCCCCAAGGTGGATAAATTGGTGGGGCCGGGCAACGCCTTTGTGGCGGCCGCCAAGCGGATGGCCTATGGCAATCTGGACATTGATATGGTGGCCGGCCCCTCCGAGGTTTTGGTCATTGCCGATGAGACCGCCAACCCCAAGTATGTGGCCGCCGATCTGCTCAGTCAGGCGGAGCATGATCCGCTGGCCTCCGCCGTACTGCTCACCACCAGCGAAAAGCTGGCCCGTGAAGTGGATGCGGAGATCATCCGTCAGACCGGCTATCTCAGCCGTAATGAGGTCATTGAAGCCTCCCTGCGGGATTTCGGCTGCGCCATCGTGTGCGAGAGCCTGGAGCAGTGCGCCGAGCTGGCTGACGAGATTGCACCGGAGCACATGGAGATCATCACCCGTGATCCCTATGAGGTCATGGCTATGGTTCACAACGCCGGTGCCATTTTTCTGGGCGGAAATACCCCAGAACCGCTGGGCGACTACATGGCGGGCCCTGACCATGTGCTGCCCACCAGCGGCTCCGCAAGATTTTTCTCGCCCCTGTCCGTGGATTCGTTTATCAAAAAGACCAGCGTGCTGGACTTTGCCCGTGAGGATCTGGAGCGGGTGAAGGATGAGATCGTCGAGCTGGCCGAGGCGGAGCACCTGACCGCCCACGCCAACTCCATCAAGGTTCGATTTGAGTGAGAGGTGACTGCTATGAGAAGCGCTTCTGTCTGCCGTGCCACCAAGGAAACTGACATCAAGCTCTCCCTCTGTCTGGATGGCGGCGAGGTGTCCATTTCCACCGGCATTGGCTTTTTTGACCATATGCTCACTGCGTTGTCCTTTTATGCCGGATTCGGTCTGAATCTGGAGGTCAGCGGCGACCTGCACGTGGACGGCCACCACACCGTGGAGGATGTGGGTATCGTGCTGGGTCAGGCGTTTAAGGAGGCTCTGGGCGACAAGAAGGGGATTCGCCGCTTCGGTTCTGCCTTTGTTCCTATGGATGAGGCTCTGTGTCTGACGGTGCTGGACTGCTCCAACCGCCCCTTCCTGGTGTTCAATGCCTCCATGCCCCAGCCCATGATCGGGCAGTATGACAGCTGCCTGACCAAGGAGTTCATGCAGGCCTTTGCCTTTAACGCCGGGGTTACGCTGCACCAGAAGTGTGCCTATGGCGACAACGCCCACCACATCACTGAGGCGCTGTTCAAGTCGCTGGGCTTGGCTCTGAAGGATGCGGTGAAGGTGGAGGGCTCTGCGGTGGTGTCCACCAAGGGCGTTCTGTAATGTACATTTGAAATGAGCGTGTGATCATGAGTTATACTGCCATTGTCGATTACGGCGTGGGAAATTTGAAAAGCGTGTCCAATGCGCTGGCCTATATCGGACAGGAGAGCAAAATTTGCAGCCAGCCTCAGGAGCTGGAACTGGCCGATGCCATCATCTTACCCGGCGTGGGAGCCTTCCCCGATGCAGCGGGGCGTTTACGCCGGTCCGGGCTGGATACAGTGCTGGTGGAGCAGGCCGAGAAGAAGCCCATCTTGGGCATTTGCTTAGGTATGCAGCTCCTCTTCGGCAAGAGCTTCGAGGTGCGCCCCTGTGAGGGATTGAATTTTGTGCCTGGTACGGTGGAGCGCATCGAGACGACTCTGAAGCTGCCCCACATCGGCTGGAATAGTCTCAAGTTCTATCACAACTCCCCGCTGTTTGCCGGATTGGATGACGGAGCCTACGTCTACTTTGTCCACTCTTTCTGCGGTAAGGCCCAGAATCCGGAGCAGGTGATTGCCACAACGGAGTATGGCCCCGATGTGACGGCGGCGGTGCAGAACGGAAATGTGTTCGGCACCCAGTTCCACCCGGAGAAAAGCGGGGAAGTGGGTCTGCAAATTCTGAAGAATTTTGGAGCGTTGAACCGATGATTATTTTACCTGCGATTGATTTGAAGGACGGCGCCGTGGTGCGCCTGTATAAAGGCGACTTTGACACGGTGCATCAGGTGGCGGATGACCCGGTGGCCACTGCTCAGGCGTTCTATGATGCCGGAGCACGCTATATCCATATGGTAGACTTGGACGGTGCCAAGGACGGCAAGCGCCGCAACGGTGACATTGTTCGAGCCGTAACCAAGGTGGGTCTGCGTGTGGAGCTGGGCGGCGGACTGCGCACCATGGTGGATCTGGAAGCCGTGTTTGAGGCCGGTGTGTACCGTGCCGTCATCGGTTCCGCCGCCGTTACTGACCGCAAGCTGGTGGCAGATGCCATTGCCCGATTTGGCGCTGACCGCATCGCTGTGGGTATCGACACCCAGAATGGCAAGGTCAAGACCGCCGGTTGGGTGGAGGATTCCGGGCTGGACTTCATACAGTTTGCACGGGAAATGGAAGAATTGGGTGTAAAGAATATCATCTTTACAGACATTGATACAGATGGAACTCTGGCCGGGCCATCTATGACTCGTCTGGCGGAATTGAAGCAGGCGGTGTCCTGCGACATCACGGCTTCCGGCGGCGTGTCCTGTAATGAGGACATCCGCAATTTGTCCAAGATGGGTATGTACGGTGCCATCATTGGCAAGGCCTATTACGCCGGTACCATTGACTTGGCCGAAGCGGTGAGGGACGGTGGCGCACAATGTTAGCAAAACGTATCATTCCCTGTCTGGACGTGCGGGATGGCCGAGTGGTCAAAGGCGTCAACTTTGTGAACATTCGGGATGCCGGTGACCCGGTGGAGTTAGCAACCTACTATTCCCGACAGGGTGCCGATGAGATCGTATTTCTGGACATCACCGCCACCAGCGATGCCCGTGACACGGTGGCTGACGTGGTGGAGCGCACCGCAGCGCAGGTGTTCGTGCCCCTCACCGTGGGCGGCGGCATCCGCACGCTGGACGATTTCCAGCGTTTGCTTCGTGCGGGTGCAGACAAAATCTCCGTTAACTCGGCAGCAGTGAAGGATCCCACCCTCATTTCCCGTGCAGCGGAGCGGTTTGGCTCCCAATGCGTGGTGCTGGCCATTGATGCCCGCCGTCGGCCCGAGGGCTGGTATGAGGTGGTGGTGGCCGGTGGGCGCATCCCCACCGGGCTGGATGCCGTGGAATGGGCAAAACAGGGGCAGGCGCTGGGCGCAGGTGAGATCCTGCTCACCTCTATGGATGCGGACGGCACCAAGGCCGGTTTCGATGTGGACATGACCCGTGCGGTGACTGAAGCGGTGACCATCCCAGTCATCGCCTCCGGCGGCTGCGGCAGTCTGGAGCATTTTGCTCAGGTGTTTGAGGAAACCGGCTGCGATGCTGCGCTGGCTGCCAGCCTGTTCCACTTTGGCGAGCTGACTGTGCCGCAGGTGAAGGAGTATTTGACGAAACAAAACATACCCGTGAGGTGAGAGCATGGTAGACGATGTACTGGATCTTGCGTTGGAGTTGGTAGGAGATGTAGCCAAAACCATACGCAGAAGGCGCCGAGATCGAAAGAGAATTCAGAAAAAAGCCAAAGCTGTTGCCGAAGCTGCCACCAGAGCGGAAGAAAAGCGCAAAGCGAAGCTGGAAGCCGCCGCCAAAGACCCTTGGGATCGAAAGGCGAAGTCCGCCCCATGGGAGAAGTGATGAGGGTTGCATATGTTTGATTTAGATCAGTTATTTCAAAAATCGAAGCTCATCCCGGTCATTATTCAGCACGAGGACACCAAGGAAGTTCTGATGCTGGGCTTCACCAACCGGGAGGCAGTGGAGCTGACGTTGCAGACGAAGACGGCGTGGTTCTGGAGCCGAAGCAGGGAAAAGCTGTGGAATAAAGGGGAGAGCAGCGGGAACTTCCTCCATGTGAAGAAGATGTTCACTGACTGCGACACCGACACGCTGCTCTACCTGTGCCAGCCGGACGGCCCCACCTGTCACACCGGGGCGCAAAGCTGTTTTTTTCGCGAAATCATGTAATAATCTCATAGAAAAGAGGCAGACTGATGAATGATACGTTACAGGCGCTGTATCAGGTGATCCTGAACCGCCGCAATGACCCGCAGGAGGGTTCTTACACTTGCTACCTGTTCGAGAAGGGTCTGGATAAGATCCTGAAGAAGGTGGGCGAGGAGTGCGCCGAGACCATTATTGCCGCCAAGAATGATGTGGATGCTGATACCGTTGGGGAAATTTCCGACCTGATCTACCACCTGATGGTCATGATGGTGGAGAAGGACATTCCGCTGGACGACGTGCTGGCAGAGCTGGATCGCCGCAGCGCCAAGATCGGCAACCTGAAGCAGATGAAACAAGTGGATAGGGAGACTTGATATGGAGCAGGAGCGTTTTGACAAATACGGTTTTGACAGCGGACTGGCCAGAGACACTCTGAGCCTCAACCAGTATATTGCCCGTACCTTTGGTTGGATGTTTCTGGGTCTGCTGGTCACTTTTGTGCTGGCATGGTATCTGGCATACAGCGGTGCGGTAGTCAGCCTGCTCGCTGTCCCCGAACTGCACATCATCCTGCTGGTGGCAGAGATTGTGGTGGTTCTGGTGCTGTCGGCCCGTATCCACAAGCAGTCGGTGAACGTAAGCCGCATTCTGTTCGTGGTCTATGCGCTGCTCAATGCCGTGGTATTCTCAGTCTACTTCGTGATTTTTGAAGTGATGAGCCTTGTGGCGATCTTTGGCTTCACGGCGCTGTTTTTCGGTGCATTTGCCATCTATGGCCGGGTCACCAAAACCGATTTGTCCAAGCTGCGTCCGCTTCTCATCGGCGGTCTGATCTTCCTGGTCGTTGCGGCGCTGCTCTCCCTCCTCATCGACATGAGCGCCATGGAGCGCATCATCTGCATGGTGGGTATCGTCGTTTTTCTCTGCTTCACCGCATATGATGTGCAGAAGATCAAGAAGAATTACGAGTATTACAGTCAGGATGCTGCCATGCTCCAGCGTGCCTCCATCTACTCTGCGCTGCAGCTCTATCTGGACTTCATCAATCTCTTTTTGTATCTGCTGCGTTTTTTGGGTGCCAAAAGACGCTGAATATGAAAACAAAGGGCAGGGGAGACCCCTGCCCTTTGTCAATTGATGGCGACAAATTTTGCTTGCTTTTTCCACGGTTGTGGGGTATAATGAACAGGCATTTGCGGGTGTAGTTCAATGGTAGAATGTCAGCTTCCCAAGCTGAACACGGGGGTTCGATTCCCCTCACCCGCTCCATGTAAAAGCCCCTTTTGTCTATCTGACAAAAGGGGCTTTTTTCATGCAGCACCGTGCTTCACGAAGCAGCCACTCGCTCATAATCATACAAAACGCAGTGCTCTTCATTTTTTGCAAAGTAAAGAATAATTTCCTTGTCAAACATGATCGTTTCAAAATCTTTTTTATCCAAATAGATCTTCTGGCCTTCCATTCTCAAAATGAAACCTGTGCTGCGCTCCCTGCCGGATACGGACTCCTCCCGATATACCTTGCGTGCTGCTTGATAGATAGACTTGATCTCCGTCTGATACCGATATACCTGATAGTTCGGGCTTTGAGCAATCTGTTTCAGCTTGAAATATGCAGTAACATCCAAGCGAGCGCTCAACAAAAAATAGCAGACAATGGAGCCGATGATCGCTGCACCAAATAAGCTTACAAGGAGGGAAAGCAACGATGCCTCGTCCATGATAAACGCAATCAGGAACGGAATGAGGCAGATCACCCCGATCACCAGACCGCAGTAGATGACGCTGGACACTGTTGATTTCAGCAGTGCAACATTGGGGCGGGTGAAATCAATGGGCCTGTTCACACGTATTGCATTCTGAAGGAATCCCCGGTGGTCAAATTGGGCGCCTTGAATCATTGCGCACACCTCCGTTGAGATAAGTTTGCAGAAAGTTTCACAATTGTAAAGATTATACTAGGAGAAAGAATATTTGTCAATCAATGACAAAATGCCGTCGGCTCCGAGG
>JAZNQA010000011.1:0-5685 GCA_045589915.1 Candidatus Enterenecus sp. | reverse complement strand
CCCAGATGCGCCGCCCCTGCATTTCCGTCCCTTGTAGGGCCCGATGCCCTCATCGGGCCAAAAATAGCCATTACAGGACAGGAAGTGACCTCCGTGAAAACCTACATAGCCTACGACACCAACATCGACGGCGATTGTAATGCGGAATATGACATTGCGGGTAAGGACTATCAAACATTGCTGGAGGTGTGCTTCCGATATTGCTCCAGCTTTTCCATGCGGCTGTGGGGTGAGAAAGCCAAGGCCATCCTCCACAAGCTCCCCACGCAGCTTGAAAACCACCGCATTCCCACTACAGATGCCGTTTTGCCCGCTTACCAACACTACTACCGGGAGTTTTCCCCTGTCGTTTCGGACGAAATCTATTGCTATTCCCTGTGTCCCGAAACGCACAAGTTGCTGCCGGCAATCTGTGGCAGCGTATTTACATGGATCTGCGGCTGGGGATATGAAAATCCCGACGACCTTGCGTTTTACCGGGAAGATGGGAGCGTGTTTTTCTGTTCCACGGTACACGAGGGGTATTGTGAACTGCACGCCAGAGATGATGAGGATGTCAGCGAAATCGTCAAGCATGATATCTGGAACATGAAGTCCCATGATAAAGTCCTGCGTCCGTAACGGACGGGATGGCGCATTCTTCACAAAAGAATCCGGGCGTGCTGCAGCACGCCCGGATTTTATTCATCCAATAATTCTTCCGCCGACAATGTATGGACACGCACCTCAAACTCCTCCCCGGCGGCACAGGAGATCACATGACCGTCCCATTGGAAGGTGTGCAGGTGCCACGGCTGACCGCTGTTCAGCACAGAGAAATCCCGCCTGCCCATGGCAAGCCCCCGCCCGTCCGCCTTGAGGGCGCTCTCCACACGTGTCCACAGATGGGCGAACCGCTCCGGCGTGTGGCCGGCCTCCAGCCACGCCGCCTCGTCCGGCTGCAAAAACCGGTGGGGGATGCGGCGGGGCATACGGTCAGCCGGCTCTATATCCACCCCCACATCGGCGTGGAACACCGCCAGCACGGCGTAGTTCCCGCCGTGGGACAGATTGAACCTGGGGCCGGGGATGGTCAGCTCCGGCTTGCCGTGTTCACCACGGCGCACATCGTCCTCTGAGCCCACGCCCAGCACCCGTCGCAGCAGCAGCCCCGCCGCCGCCCGGCGCAGACGATCCTCCGGCTGGCGGCAGCGCTCCGCCTCCGTCCGGCGCTCCCTGGTGATGCGTGCCATGCACTCCCCCTCCCGCCGGGACAGGGTGCGGATGTCAGCCAGCCAAAGCTCGATGGTTCCGGCCATAGGTCAGCTCAGGAAATCCTTCAGCTTCTTGGAACGGCTGGGGTGGCGCAGCTTGCGCAGGGCCTTGGCCTCGATCTGGCGGATGCGCTCACGGGTGACGTTGAACTCCTTGCCCACTTCCTCCAACGTGCGGGTGCGGCCGTCCTCGATGCCAAAGCGCAGCTTGAGCACCTTTTCCTCACGGGGGGTCAGGGTGGACAGCACCTCCACCAACTGCTCCTTCAGCAGGGTGAAGGAGGCCGCCTCGGAGGGCTCGATGCCTTTGTCGTCCTCGATGAAGTCACCCAGATGGCTGTCCTCCTCCTCACCGATGGGGGTTTCCAGCGACACAGGCTCCTGGGCGATCTTCAGGATCTCACGCACCTTCTCCACGGGCATACCCATCTCGGCGGCAGTCTCCTCCGGGGTGGGGTCATGCCCCAGCTCCTGCAGGAGCTGACGGTTCACACGGATGACCTTGTTGATGGTCTCCACCATGTGGACGGGGATGCGGATGGTGCGGGCCTGATCTGCGATGGCACGGGTGATGGCCTGACGGATCCACCACGTGGCATAGGTGGAGAACTTGTAGCCCTTGGTGTAGTCGAACTTCTCCACCGCCTTGATGAGGCCCAGATTACCCTCCTGAATCAGGTCGAGGAAGAGCATACCACGCCCCACATAGCGCTTGGCGATGGACACCACCAGACGGAGGTTGGCCTCGGTAAGCTGCTGCTCGGCACGCTTACCGGCCTTGATGAGCTTCTCCAGCTCCTCCCGCACCTCGCTGGGCACGGCCTCGCCCATGCCTTCCAGCTCCTCAAGCTGGCTGCGGGCCTCCACACCGGCGCCCATGGTCTGAGCCAGCTCCACCTCCTGTTCGGGGGTGAGCAGATCCACCTTGCCGATCTCCTTCAGGTACATACGCACGGGGTCGTCGATGGCGAAGGAATCCACCAGCGTGTTGGGATCCACGATCTCCTCCTCAGGCAGCTCGTCCAGATCCTCACCCGGGGGGAGCAGCTCGTCGTCCAGTTCGGGCAGGCAGTCGTCACCGGCGGTCTCCATGCCCATGTTTTCCAGAATGTCGTAGATCTTGTCCAGCTGCTCGCTCTCCAGATTGAGGGACTCCAGCACCTCCATCATGTCGTGGGCGGACAGCTTGCCTTTTTTGTATCCGGCGCCCACCAGCTCCAGCAGCTTTTCGCCGCTGGGAATGTTCTCCACCACCTTGGCCAGTTCAGCCTTCGCGCTCTCAAACTTCTCCTTGCTCACCAGCGTGCTGACGGGAGCCTCCACCTTCTTGGCAGTCTTTTTCTTCTCGCTCATCGGTCTTCATCCTCCATAGCCTTTTTTCTGTTTCAATGTATCCCGCAGGGCGGCCAGATCCTCGCCGCTGCGTATCTCTATCCTGCGGGCTTCCGCCAGGATGGTCTGCTTATAGTCTTCCAGCGCCGCCTCGGCGGTATGCCTGGGCTGCGGCTCCTGCACCACGGTGGCCAGATGGTCGGCCTCCTGAGGCTCAAACTGCCCGTCCAGCGCCGCCAGCGTCACCGGCCTGCCCGCCTGCCACCGGCTGCGCAGCAGCCCGTAGGCACGGCCCAGCAGGGGCGAGGAGAAATGCTCCTCCCGCAGGTCGTCCAGCCGCCGGAACAGCTCACCGTCCAGCAGCACGATGCGCAGGATCCCCTCCTCCGCACGGGCGGAGCGCACATTGGCGTAGCGCAGGGCCCGCTCCCTGGGCTGGAGCTGGCGGGTGGGAGCCATGTGCTCCCGCTCCTCCTTTTTCTTTGCGTCACGGCCCCGCTTCCTGCGCAGCCGCTCCACCTCCTGCGCCATGGCAGTGTGGGAGATGCCTGCGGCATCCGCTGCACGGTTGCCGTAGATCTCCCGCTCCACGGGGCTGACCAGCGAGGCCACCACCTCCGCCGCCGCCAGCAGGTATTGCGCCCGCTGATCGTCCCGGCTCAGGTCGAAGCCGCTTTGCACCACGCTCAGGCGGTACTCCGCCGAATTGGCACTCTGGCCCAGCAGCCCCTCAAAGGCTGCGCCGCCGTAGTGCTTGATGTAATCGTCCGGATCCTGCTTCACCATCGTCCCGTCCTCCAGCCGACGCATGGGGAGCTGGAGCACCTTGACGGCGATGCCCGAATCCTTCAGCAGGGCGATGGAGCGCAGGGTGGCGTCCTTTCCGGCGCTGTCGTTGTCCATGCACACCACCAGCTCCTGGGTGTAGCGGGACATGAGCTTGATGTGATCCTCGGTGAGGGCGGTGCCCATGGTGGCCACCGTGTTGTCAAACCCCGCCTGATGGAGGGTGATGACGTCGATGTTGCCCTCCACCAGAATAAAATTGGGGCGCTTGGTGTTCTTGGCGTAGTTCAATCCGTACAGGATGGAGCGCTTTTTGAAGATGTCGGTCTCCGGGGTGTTGAGGTACTTGGGGGTGGAGTCGTCCATGACACGGCTGGTGAAGCCGATCACGTCCCCCCGCACGTCGATCACCGGCAGCATGAGGCGGTTGCGGTACTTATCGTACACGCCGCCGTTCTTGCCCGCCACCGCCAGCCCCGCCTCGATGAGGTCGGCCTTGTCATATCCCTTCTCCCGCATGGCCAAAATGAGGTTGTCCCACCCGTCGGGAGCTGCGCCCAGCCCGAAGCGGGCGGAAAATTTGGGGCTGATGTGCCGCTTGTGGGCGATATAATCCGCCACATGGGCCCCTCTTGGGTCGTCCAGCATGGAGCGGTAGAAGCGGGCGGCCTCCTTGTTCAGCTCCAGAATACGGCGGCGCTTTTCCCGCCAGCGGCCGTCACCGGGGCTGTCCTCCGGCACCTCCATGCCCGCCTGTGCCGCCAGCTTCCGCACCGCATCGGGGAAAGAGAGGCTCTCCACCTCCATGACGAAGCGGATGGCTCCACCCCCCTTATTGCAGCCGAAGCAGTGAAAAATCTGTTTCGATTCGTTCACCGAGAAGGACGGGGTCTTTTCATGGTGGAAGGGGCACAGGCCCCAGTGGTTGGCCCCCTTTTTGTTCAGCGGCACATAGGAGGAGACCACGTCCACGATGTTCAGCCGGCTGTTCAATTCATCAATAAACCGCTCAGGTATGGCCATGGGCTCACCTCCTCATCATAGCCAATTCAAGGGAAATTTACTCTTAATTCCGCACTTTGCACGGTGAATCCTGCATTATTTGACCACCCAGCGCATGGGGATGAACAGCTCGCCGAATTTTTCCACGGCGTAGGTGTCGGTCATGCCGGCGATGTAGTCCACCACCGCTCGTTGAGCGCCCTCCCGCACCAGAATGTCCTGATACTCGGAGGGGAGCTTGTCCGTGTGCTTCACATAGTAGTCGAACAGCAGGCAGATCATGTCCTCCGCCTTGCCCTCCTCCCCCTTGGCACGAGGATTGAAGTACACCGACTGGAACATGAATTCCCGCAGCTCCGCCATGGCCCGGGCCACCGGCTCGGACTGGCGGATCCCGTCCCCCTCCTGACTGTTCTCTATGATGTCTCTGGTCAGAGTCTCGATGCGCTCGCCGTGGGTGTAGCCCAGCACCTGCGAGATGGACACGGGAATATCGGTGGGGTAGATGATGCCCCCCCGCATGGCGTCATCGATGTCATGATTGATGTAGGCGATCTTGTCGGCGTAGCGCACCAACTGCCCTTCCAGCGTCTCCGCTTCCTCTCCACGGGTGTGGCACAGGATGCCCCGCCGCACCTCGTAGCACAGGTTGAGCCCGGCGCCGTCATGTTCCAGCCGATCCACCACCCGCAGGGACTGCTCAAAGTGGCGGAAGCCGCCCTCCACCACCCGGCTCAGTGCCCGCTCGCCTGCGTGACCGAAGGGGGTGTGCCCCAGATCGTGGGCCAGCGCCGCCGCCTCCACCAGATCCTCGTTGAGCCGCAGGGCACGGGCCATGGTACGGGCGATGCGGGTCACCTCCAGCGTGTGGGTCATGCGGGTGCGGTAGTGGTCTCCCTCCGGCTGGAGGAAGACCTGGGTCTTATGCTTCAGGCGGCGGAAGGCCTTGCAGTAGATGATGCGGTCCACGTCCCGCTGGAAGCAGGTGCGCACCTCGCTCTCCTCCTCCGGCCGCTGGCGGCCTTTGGACCGGACGGCAAGACAGGCCCTGGCAGATAGGGTCTGCTCCTCCAACTGCTGTATCTGTTCTCTCAGGGTCATGGTCTTCCCTCCTGCGCGCTTTTTCGTGTATTTGTTATATACGCTTTATAATTGAAATATCCTGCAAAGTTCGCAAGTTTTTTTGAAATTTTCTTTTTTTAAGACAAAACAGCTGTGCAATGCACAGCTGTTTTGCAAATTTCGACCTTTTTAGCCAAGGGTCACCAGCAGGTCGCCGGTGTTGACCGTGGCACCAACGGCGGCGGGGATG
>JAZNQA010000010.1:0-2689 GCA_045589915.1 Candidatus Enterenecus sp. | reverse complement strand
GGCCGCCGCCCCCCAGCCCATGCTCATGGGCAAGACCTCCGGCGAACTGCTGACGGACGAGGAGCGGGCTTACTGGAAGCAGCGGGCCTGCTGTCACCCCTGGATGCGTCTGCTCGCCCGTGGGCTGGACACCATGCTCTGCTCCGTCCTCATAGATGCGGTCCTGCTGCTTCTGCATCTGTCGCACATTGTGGACGTCACGTCCCTCTTGATGAAGTGGGTCGTGCTCACCGCTCCCGTCCTGCTCTCCCTCCTGATTGAGCCTCTGTGGCTCCACTATGTGGGCTGGACGCCGGGCAAATGGATCTTCGGTTTGAAGGTGCGGGACGAAAACGGTCAAAAGCTGTCCCTGAGTCAGGCGTGGCTCCGTGGCTGGCGGGTATTCAAGGACGGCTATGGCTTCAACGTTCCCGGCTATGGTCTCTACTGCCACTGGAAGGGTTTCCTGTGTGACGGTGAGCGGCACGACTGCCCGTGGGATGCAAAGGGGCACTTCCAGTACACCTACGAAAAGCGGCGTCTGTACCCGCTGGTGTATGTGGTTGCTGTGGCAGCCTGCTTCGCCATCACGGTGCTCATCTCCATGCAGGCCCAATTGCCCATCCATCGGGGCGACCTGACCGTAGCCGAGTTCAGCAAGAACTACAACTACGTGATCGACAGCCACGGTCTGAGCGGGTACCATTATATGGACGAGGACGGAAGCTGGTCCATCTATACATCGTCCACCGACCTCCCCAGCATCTTCATCTCTTCCATGGACGACTGCGAGGTGGAGTTTACTCTGGACGGCGACAGGGTGACGGCGGTCACCTTCCAAGTGACAGAGTTTGGCGATTCCCTCAGCTCTGTGGATCAAAAGCAGATCCAAGTCGCTTATCTGGCCCTGACCGGAGCGGCAGACAAGATCAATGTGTTGAATTACCGTGAGAACGACTGGCTGAGACCCTGGAAAGAGCTGAATACTAACTACTGGAAAGAGTTTGAGTTCGAGCACCGGGGCCTGCGTGTCAAGCAGACGCTGGACATCAGCGGCTACACCGAGGAACTGGACGGCCTGTGGCTGGAAGCCATTGAGGGCCAGCCCCAGCACTGTGTGCGCACCGTGACCATCTCTTTGATCGGAAGTGAAGGCTGATGGTATTGTCCATCGACGAAGTCAACGACATCCTGGACCAGGCAGCAGAGGAATACCCGGAGGAGCTGTTCTCCCAGCTCAACGGGGGCATCCTGCTGCTGGAGGACGCCGTGCCCGACCCGGAGGCCGGGGAGGACGTGTACATCATGGGCGAATACTGCTGGGACGAGATGGGGCGGTACATCAACCTCTACTACGGCTCCTTTGCCGCCCTGCTGGAGGATGAGCCCCGCTCGGTGTGGGAGGATGAGCTGCGTATCACCCTGCGCCACGAGCTGACCCACCATGTGGAGGGACTGGCCGGAGAGCGCAGTCTGGAATACAAGGATTCCGCCCAGTTGGATGCCCTGCGCAGCGGTGAGGACTGGGAACAGTTCCAATAAACAGAAAGGAAGATCGACCATGAACACCATTACTTACCGCCCCAAGGGCGTGTGCTCCCGACTGATGGAGATTGATGTGGAGGACGGCGTCATTCAGGCCGTGCGCATCACCGGCGGCTGCAACGGCAACCTGAAGGGCATCTCCTCCCTGCTGGTGGGCATGACCACCGAGGACGCCATCCAGCGGATGGAGGGCATCCGCTGCGGCATGAAGGCCACCTCCTGCCCCGACCAGTTGGCGCAGGCGTTGAAGCAAGCATAAGCAAAGCATAAAAAGCACCGATGAGACATCTCATCGGTGCTTTTTTATTGCAACAGCTATACCGTGGTTCCAAAAGGGTCATCCCTACCAGCGACCCCGCCGCAGCGGGAGCCTCCCTCTGATGAGGGAGGTGGCATTTGCGGAGCAAATGACGGAGGGAGAGACAAGAAAGAGACATTCTCTCCCCCAGTCTCGCTTGCGCTCGACAGCCCCCTCGTCAGAGGGGGCCAAGGGTGCCCCACCCGGTTCACGGGTGGTCATAGTTTTCTCACATAGCGCAGGTCTACGCAGATGGCATCAGGCGGAAAGGGGATGTCGGCACAGGTGCCGTCCCACTGGAAGCCGTGGGCGGCATAGAACCGCCGGGCCTTCTCATTCTCCCGCAGCACGAACACGAAGGCGTTCCCGTGCCCCAGCTCACTTAGGCGGCGTGCCGCCTCCTCGATGAGCAGGCCGCCGTAGCCCTTGTCCCGCTCGTCCGGGTGGGCGTAGAAGGAGGTCAGCTCCCCCCAATCCTCGTAATCTCTGTTATCATAGATGATACCAGATCCGGGGCTGCGTTCCTCCGTGCGGGCGGGGCCGTAGTTGATGCAGCCCACGGGAGTATCCCCCCGGTAGAGCAGCAGACCGTGGTAGATGCCCCCCTCATAATTGGCACGGAAGGTGTCCGTCCAGTGGTCATCGGTGACGTGCTCCGCCATCCAGTGGGCGGGAACGGCGTCCACATAGGTATCCCGCCAGCCAAGGGCATGGATGCGGGACATGGCGGCAAAGTGCTCGTGGGTGCAGGCGTCTACAAAGCGCAGGTCACCACTCATTTGGCAGCACCCGCCAGCTCCTTCTCCTGCTTGGCAAGCTGCTTGGCGTTGGCCAGCATGAGCTTGATGCGGTTCTCCTGATTGATCT
>JAZNQA010000009.1:0-2080 GCA_045589915.1 Candidatus Enterenecus sp. | reverse complement strand
GGTGCTGGATCTGGTGGAGGGTTATCCCCGTGAGCGGACACTGTTCGTGGGGCTGCTGCTGGTGAAGCCGGAGCTGCGCCGTCAGGGCGTGGGTCGCACCATTGCGGGCGCACTGCTGCGTGCCGCCGATGGAGCGGGCTTTGATCAGGTGCGGCTGGCCTGCCAGCAAAGCAACTCCGACGGGCACGCCTTCTGGGAGGCTGTGGGCTTCCGTGATGTGCGAGAGGGCGAGACGGTGAAAGGCGGCAGCCCGGTGTGGATCATGGAGCAGTACGCCGCCGGGACGGCAAAAGAGTGAGGGGTGTAGAATTATGAAGATCGTCGTCATCAACGGTACACCCTGCAAGGGCGTGACTTACCTCATGAAAGAGGAATTGCTCGGCCATCTGCGGGATGGCAACGAGATCACGGAGTTTTACCCCAAAGACCTACCGCCCTTTTGCGTGGGCTGCAAGAATTGCTTCATGCGTGGCGAGGAGTTCTGCCCCCATGCCGAAACCATCAAACCCATTTGGAGCGCCGTGATGGAGGCCGAGCTGCTGGTGTTTGCCTACCCGGTCTATGCGCTGCGGGCACCGGCTTCCATCAAGTCTCTCCTTGACCATATGTGTGTCCATTGGATGGTGCATCGCCCTGAGCCGGAGATCTTCGAGAAGACGGCAGTCATTATCACCAACAGCGTGGGTGCACCCAACGGGTCGGCGCAGAAGGATGTTAAGACCAGCCTGAATTGGATGGGACTGTCCAAGATATACACCTGCGGCGCTGGTATGATGGGCGATATTTTTGTGGACACAATGACTCCCAAACACCGCAAGATGTTGGAGAACAAAATGCGCAAACTGGCTACTAAAGTTCGCACGGTGAAACCCCGCAAGCGCATGAGCGTCAAAGTCAAACTACTGTTTTCCATGGCGAAAATTCAGCATAAGATGGTGCTGAAGTCGGAGACGGAACCCAGCCTGGACAACGCCCATTACATCAAGCATGGCTGGATCAAGCGGTGACATAACACAAACTGAGCAGCGGGAAAGGAAGCGCACATGAAACGACTGGGTAAAGTTAAAATTAGCAATCTGTTGATGCTGACACTGGCCGGTATCATCAATGCCTTTGGCATCACCATTTTTCTATCGCCGGTCAATCTGTACGACAGCGGCATTTCGGGCACGTCGATGCTGCTGGCGCAGCTCACGCCGGAGCCGTGGTCGCTGTCTCTGTGGCTGGTGCTGATCAATACGCCGCTGTTTCTGTTCGGCCTGAAAAAGCAGGGGAAGCGGTTTACCTGCTACGCCATCTATGCCGTGGCGGTGTACTCCGTGTGCGCATGGCTCATCACCAACGTGTTGCCCGTGGATGTGAGTGCGGCATCCCCGCTGGCGGGAACGGATCTGCTGCTGTGCGCCCTGTTCGGCGGCATCATCTCCGGCATCGGAAGCGGCCTGGCCATACGGTTCGGAGGCGCCATGGACGGCATCGAGGTTCTGGCCGTGGTGTTTGCCAAGCGGATCGGCATGACGGTGGGCACCTTCGTGATGATATACAACATCATTCTGTATGTGATCTGCGGCATCCTGCTGAAAAGCTGGATCCTGCCCCTCTATTCCATTGTGACCTATGGGGCGGCGCTTAAGACCATCGACTTCATCGTGGAGGGCTTCGACCGGGCCAAATGCGCCATGATCATCACGGCCGAGCCCACCGAGATCTGCCGTGCGCTGTCCGAGGCGTTTGAGAGCGGCATGACCACCATGCCTGCCCGTGGCGGCTACTCCAAGACGGAAAAGACCATGATCTACTTTGTGCTCAACCGCTTCCAGGTGACGAAAATGAAGGAGATTGTCCACGAGATCGACCCTGTGGCCTACATCACCATCAGCGAGGTGGCTGATGTGTTTCACGCCAATTTGGATCAGGCGTGAGGGCAACGGAATAAAAACAAAGCGATGCCCGCCGGTGACCCGGCGGACATCGCTTTTTCATGAACTTACAGCGGCAGCAGCGCCCGGCACATCATCATGAAGTGCGCCGCCGAGCCCAGCACGATAAACACATGGAACACCTCGTGGCAGCCGAAGCG
>JAZNQA010000008.1:0-9750 GCA_045589915.1 Candidatus Enterenecus sp. | reverse complement strand
TTTCTGTTATTCAACAATGTGTTGAAACCCTTGTGCCTTGAGGAAAAGGGTGGTATAATGAATCAGTTATACATAGACTGAAGCAGTGCTTGCATAAGGAGAATTGCTATGAAAATCGTCGTATTGGCCGGCGGACTCAGCCCGGAGCGCAACGTATCCCTGTCCAGCGGCAGCAAGGTCTGTCAGGCTCTCCGTGATCGGGGCCATCAGGTGGCCATGGTGGATATGTATCTGGGCACCGATGTGCCGGTGAGCACCCTGTTTGAATCCCCGCTGCCCGCCCAGTTTACCCAGGTGGCCCGTCAGGCCCCCGATCTGGAGGCGGTGAAGGCGTCCCGTCCCTCCGGCGGGGACAGCCAGTTCGGCCCCGGCGTGCTGGAGCTGTGCGCCAGGGCGGACGTGGTGTTCCTCGCCCTCCACGGTGCCTGCGGTGAGGATGGCCGGGTGCAGGCCGCCCTCGACCTGCTGGGCATCCCCTTTACCGGCTCCGGCTATCTGGGCAGCGCCATCGCCATGGACAAGGATCTGACCAAGCGCATGGTGGCCCCCGCCGGTGTGCCCACCCCCGCATGGGAGACTGTGCGCTATGGGCAGGAGGACATCTCCGCCTTGACCCAGCGGCTGCCGTTGCCCTGCGTGGTCAAGCCCATCGACTCCGGCTCCTCCATCGGCGTAGCCATCGCCCGCACCCGTGAGGAGCTGGCTGATGCCCTCACCGCCGGTCTGGCTCTGGGTGGTCACAGCGTCATCGAGCAGTATGTGGCCGGACGGGAAATTCAGGTAGGCATTCTGGAGGATGCAGCCCTGCCCTCCATCGAGATCATCCCCAAAGAGGGCTTCTACGACTACGAGAACAAGTACCAGCCCGGCGCAGCGGAGGAAATTTGCCCCGCCCCCATCCCCGCCGAGTGGGAGGAGCGGCTGGCGCAGTATGCCCTCACCGTGTTCCGCACGCTGGGTCTGTCCGTCTATTCCCGTGCCGATTTTATCGTCACCGAGGACGGCACCCCCTGGTTTTTGGAGATCAATACCCTGCCCGGCATGACCCCCACCAGCCTGCTGCCCCAGGAGGCTGCGGCGGTGGGCATCGGCTACGGCGAGCTGTGCGAGCGCATCATTGAAGCGTCCCTCACCGCCCGCAAGTCCGGCAAGTGAGAGAGACAAGGAGAGAGGGATCAATCCATGGAAGCATTGACATTGCGGCAACTGCTGGAGGCCGTGGGCGGCACCCTGCTGGGTGATTTCGACGATCTGGATGCGGTGTTCACCAATGTGTGTACCGACAGCAGGAACATCACCGAGGGCAGCCTGTTCCTCCCCTTGGAGGGAGAGCGGTTCGACGGCCATTCCTTCATCAACGGTGCGCTGGAGAGCGGTGCCGTGGGCTGCATCACCGCCCGTGAGCGGGAGAGCTACCAGCCCGGCAAGTTTTATGTGAAGGTGCGCTCCACCCACCGTGCCCTGCGTGATCTGGCACGGTATTACAAGGAGCTGTTCCCCATTCCCTTCGTAGCCGTCACCGGCTCGGTGGGCAAGACCACCACCAAGGATATGGTGGCGGCGGTGCTGGGCATCCGCTACAAGGTGCTCAAGACCGAGGGAAACTATAATAATGACATCGGTCTGCCCCTGACCCTGCTGCGCCTGGAGCGCAGCCACGAAATCTGCGTGCTGGAGATGGGCATGGATCACGCCGGTGAGATCGACTACCTCAGCGAGATCGTGGAGCCCGATGTGGCCCTCATCAGCAACGTGGGGGATTCCCACATTGAAAATCTGGGCAGTCGGGAGGCCATTTTTGCCGCCAAGTGCGAGATCTTTGGCCATTTGAAGGCGGACGGCCTTGCCATCCTCAACGGCGACGACCCCATGCTGTCCACCCTGCGGGGCAAGCTGCCCCAGACCACCCTCTTTGTGGGCGGCGGCGAGGGGCTGGACTACACCGCCGAAAACCTGGACAGCCACGGTGCCACCCACCTGACATGCGAGGTCACTACCCCCCGCAGCCGTTTTCAGGCGGACATTCCCGCTCTGGGCAGCCACATGATCTACCCCACCCTCATGGCTGCTGCCGTGGCCGAGCGGTTCGGCATGGGTGCGGACGAGATCATTCAGGGCATCCGCGCCTTCCTGCCCACCAAGATGCGGATGAACGTCATCCGCTGCGCCGGTGATATTGTGATCCTGAACGATGCCTACAACGCCAACCCTCAGTCCATGCGTGCCGCCGCCGCCGTGCTCAGCGATGCCAGGGATCGCCGCCGTGTGGCCGTGGTGGGCGATATGAAGGAGCTGGGCGCCAACAGCGAGCTGTTCCACCGTGCGGTGGGCGGCTACTTTGCTGAGGCCGGGGTAGACAGCCTGATCGCCGTGGGCGATCTGGCCCGGTTCATTGCCGAGGGCGCACAGGCCGCCGGACTGGAGCATTCGGTCTACTATCCCACTCTGGAGGGGGCAAGAGATGCCCTCCTGCGGGAGCTGCGTGCCGGCGTCACCATTCTGGTGAAGGCATCCCGCTCCATGGCCTTTGAGAAAATCGTGGATCTGCTGCTGGCCAATGTGCCGCAGTGAGTTTTGTACTTTAGGAGTGTGACCCATGATCGACATACAACTGACCGGTCTGGTAAAGGAATTTGAGGTCGGTCAGCGTATTCTGGACGGTTTTTCCCTTCAGATCGACACCGGCGAGCGGGTGGGTCTGCTGGGCAAAAACGGTGCGGGCAAGACCACTATCTTCCGTATCATGACCGGTCAGGTGGACCCGGACGAGGGCACCGTCACCATCGCCCCCGGCAAGCGGCTGGGGCTCATCTCCCAGATCCCCGTCTACCCGGAGGGCTACACCGTCCGTGACGTGCTGGACACCGCCTTTGCTTCCCTCCACGCCATGGAGCGGGAGTTGGCAGAGCTGGCCGCCCGCATGGGTGAGGACACCTCCGCCGAGGTGATGACCCGCTATGACAAGCTCACCGCCGCCTTTGAGACGGGGGGCGGTTACGACACTGAGACCCGCCTGAATAAGGTGTGCAACGGTCTGAATATCGACGCCGATATGCGCACCCGTCCCTTTGCCGCCCTGTCCGGCGGGGAAAAGACCCGCATCAACTTAGCCCGCCTCATTTTGGAGGATACCGACATCCTCCTGCTGGACGAGCCCACCAACCATCTGGATCTCAACGCCACCGAGTGGCTGGAGGACTATCTGGATCACTTTAAGGGCACCGTGCTGGCCATCTCCCATGACCGCTGGTTTCTGGATCGGGTGGTCAAGCGTGTGGTGGAGGTGCAGCAGGGCAGGGCAGAGCTCTATTCGGGCAACTACTCCTTCTATGTGGAGGAGAAAGAGCGCCGCTATCTGGAGCGGCTCAAGCAGTATGAGAAGGAGCAGGCCAAGATCGAGCAGTTGGAAAAGGCTGCCGAGCAGCTCCGTGTGTGGGCCTACTCCGGCATGGATAAGACCTTTAAGCGGGCGCAGTCCATGGAAAAGCGCATCGAGCGGATGCGCACCACCGACAAACCCACCAAGGAGAAAAAGCTCACCACCCGCTTTGGCGAGCGGGAGTTCCACGGGGACGAGGCCATGGTGGTCTCCGGCCTCACCAAGCGATTTGGGGAGCGCACCCTGTTTTCTGACATCGAACTGGAGGTGGCAGGGGGGGAGCGCATCGCTCTGCTGGGGGACAACGGCACGGGCAAATCCACCTTCCTGAAGATTGTCATGGAGGAGGAGCTGCCCGACGCAGGTTCCATCTACCTCGGCCCCTCCATCCGCATCGGCTACCTGCCCCAGATCATCAAATTTGACCGCCCCGACCGCAATCTGGTGGACACCATGCTCTATGCCCAGAACTGCTCCACCCAGGAGGCGAGAGACCGTCTGGCCGCCTTCAAGTTTCGGGGGGAGGACGTGTTCAAGCCGGTGTCTGCCCTGTCCGGCGGCGAGCAGTCCCGCCTGCGGCTGTGTATGCTCATGGACAGCAAGATCAACCTGCTCATTCTGGACGAGCCCACCAACCATCTGGACATCGACTCCCGGGAGTGGATCGAGGAATCGGTGAGCGAGTACGGCGGAAACCTGCTCTTTGTGTCCCATGACCGTTACTTTATCGAGAAATTTGCCACCCGCATCTGGATGCTGGAGGACGGCAAGATCATCGACTTCAAGGGCGGGTACAGCGAATTCCGTGCCTGGCGTGACCGTCAGGCCCAGCTCAAATACGCTGCCAAGCAGCCGCCAGAGCCGGAACAGCCCAAGGCGGACAAGCCTAAGCGCACCGGCGGCACCAAGGAGCTGGAAAAGCAGGTGAAGGCCGCCGAGCGGGCGGTGGAAAAGGCGGAGATCCGGCTGGACGAGCTGTCCGGCGAGATGGAAGCCGCCTCCTCCGACTACCTGAAGCTCCAGGAGTTGTATCAGGAGCGGGAAGCACTGGAGGATGAGCTGGCCCGCCTGTACACGCAATGGGAAACGCTGGCTGCTGAATTGGAGGAAGCCAAGGGATAAGTGGAGATGCCATGAAATCACGAAACTACCGAGGAAAACGCCCCAGGAGCAGGGGCAAAAAGCTGCTCATCGCCCTGCTGGCGCTCATTGCGGCGGGGATCATCGCCTTTGGCACTCTGCTGGGTCTGGTACTGACAGGGGGCCATGACGACATCAACGGCGACCCGCAGATCATGATCATTCTGGGCTGTCAGGTGCTGCCCGATGGGCGGCCCTCTGTCCTGCTGCAGGATCGGCTGGACAAGGCGCTGGATTATCTGGGCGATCATCCGGATATGACGGTGGTAGTGTCAGGCGGTCAGGGCACCAACGAGCCCACCACCGAGGCCCGTGCCATGGCCGACTATCTCATTGAGCACGGCGTGCCCGAGGAGCATATCCTGTTGGAGGATCGTTCCCGCAACACCGAGCAAAATCTGTATTATACGGTGGCGCTGCTGGAGCAAGAGGGGTACGACCCCGCTTCCGGCGTGCTCATCGTGTCCAACGGGTTCCACCTGACCCGTGTGCGGATGCTGTGGAGCCGTGTCTGGGGCAGCAGCGACAACCTGTCTACGCTGGCCGCCCCGTCCAGCCATGCCCCCTCCCGCATCTCCATGTATATCCGGGAGCCGCTGGCTCTGGTGAAATCCTTCCTATTCGACAGGGGAGTGTGAGCCTGTGATCGACCAACTGAGGGCGGTGGAGCTGAAATACGCCGAGATCGAAGCCCGCCTTGCCGCCAACGAAACATACAGCGACCCTGATCTGGTCTCCCGTCTCAACCGGGAGCAGCGTGAGCTGGAGCCTCTGGTCACGGCCTACCGTGCCCTCTGCCGTGCCCATGAAGATCTGGACGGGGCAGAGGAGCTGCTGTCCGACCCCGAAATGAAGGAGCTGGCACAGGAGGAATATGCCGCCGCCAAGTCGGAGATCGAAGCGCTGGAGCAGCAGCTTCAGGTGCTCCTGCTCCCCCGCGACCCCAACGATGGCAAAAACGTGATCGTGGAGATCCGTGCCGGCGTGGGCGGCGAGGAATCCGCCCTGTTTGCCCACTCCCTTACCAGAATGTACACCATGTACGCCGAAAGTCGGGGCTGGAAGGTGGAAGTCAACTCCGCAAACGAAACGGAGCTGGGTGGGGTGAAGGAGGTTTCCTTTACAGTTGAAGGGGACGGTGCATGGTCCCGCCTCAAGTTTGAAAGCGGTGTCCACCGTGTCCAGCGTGTGCCCGAAACGGAATCCGGTGGACGGGTGCATACCTCCACCGTCACCGTGGCGGTACTGCCCGAAATGGAAGAAGTGGATGTGGACATCGACCCCGCCGACGTGGAGATGCAGGTCTACCGTGCCTCCGGCGCAGGCGGTCAGCACGTGAACAAAACCTCCTCCGCTGTCCGGCTCATCCACAAGCCCACCGGCACGGTGGTGGAGTGCCAGCAGGAGCGCAGCCAGTTCCAGAACCGGGAGAAGGCCATGCGCATTTTGGCGTCCATCCTCTATGAACAGGAGCAGGAGCGCATCCAGTCCGAGTACGGGCAGGAGCGCCGTAGCCAAATTGGATCAGGAATGCGCAACGAGCGCATCCGCACCTATAACTTCCCCCAGGGCCGCCTCACCGACCACCGTATAGGACTTACACTTTACAGGCTGGACAGCATCATGAACGGCGATTTAGACGAGATCATCGACGGGCTGGTCACCGCCCATCAGGCGGAGCAGCTTGCGGCACAGAAGGAATAAGCCCATGTGTACTACAAACTTGAACTGCACAGAGCGGTTGTGCCCCAGCCAAACGGCGCAGGGGGCCGAGCTGCTCCGCCGGGGCGGTCTGGTGGCCGTCCCCACCGAAACGGTGTACGGCCTTGCCGCCGATGCCACCAACGAGTGTGCCGTCCTCGCCAACTACGAGGCCAAGGGTCGTCCCGACACCAAGCCCCTCAGCGTGCTGGTGGACGGCATGGCCATGGTGGAGAATGTGTGTAAAGATATTCCACTTGACAGCTACAAGCTGGCCGAGGCCTTTTGGCCGGGTCCGCTGACCATGATCTTGCACAGCAATGGCACTCTGCCTTCCATCGTCACCGCTGGGGGGACCACCCAGGGGGTGCGCTGCCCCGACCACCCGGACACGCTGGCGGTGATCGCTGCGCTGGGGCGGCCGCTGGCCTGCCCCTCCGCCAACCTGTCCGGCCGGCCCAGCCCCAAGTCGGCGGGAGATGTGCTCAGCCAACTGGCTGGCCGCATTGATGCCGTGCTGGACGGTGGGCCCTGCTCGGTGGGGGTGGAGTCTACCATTCTGGATATGACGGTGCGCCCCTACCGCATCCTGCGGCAGGGCGGACTGAGCCGTGAGGACATCCAGCGAGTGCTGGGAGAGGAAGTGAGCCTATGACCATCATCGGGATCACCGGCCCCACCGGGGCGGGCAAGACCACCGCTCTCAATGTGCTGGCGGAGATGGGCGCTCTGGTGCTGGACTGCGATGCCCTCTATCACGAGCTGACCTGTACCTGCCAGCCCATGCGGAAGGAGCTGGCTGCCCGCTTTGGCGACCATATTTTCGATGGATCGGGCGCATTGAAGCGCAAAGCGCTGGGTACGATTGTCTTTGACGACCCCGCAGCGCTGGCCGATCTCAATGAGATCACCCACCGCTATGTCCGTCAGGCGGTGGAGGAGGCCATCGCCGGGGCGGAGGATCAGCCCGCCGTGGTCATCGACGCCATCGCCCTGCTGGAAAGCGGCCTGGGCGGGCTGTGCGACACCACTGTGGCTGTCACCGCCCATGACGAGGTGCGGGTGCGCCGCATCATGGCACGGGACGGTATCGGGGAGGACTATGCCCGCCTGCGTATCTCCGCTCAGAAACCGTCTGCCTATTTTGAAGAGCATTGCGACCATGTCCTGCGCAACGATGGGGACGACCCCCGGGAGCTGCGTGAGCGGGCCAAGGCGCTGTTTGAACCCATGATCCAACAAGGAGGAAGATAACATGGAAAAGAAGACTGCCGCACAGGAGCTGCGTGAAAAGCTGCTGAATCAGAAGAAAAACGGCTGGGACGTGGTGGACGAGGCCACCGAGAAGGCTATTTTCGACTACTGCGAGGGCTACAAGGTCTATCTGGACAAGGGCAAGACCGAGCGCACCTGTGTGGATTATACCGTGGCCATGGCGAAGGAGGCCGGCTTTGTGGAGCTGGAGCGTGGGATGTCCCTCCAGCCCGGCATGAAGGTGTATCGCGTGAACCGCAATCGTGGCATCAATCTGGCGGTCATCGGCTCCGCTCCGCTGGATCAGGGCGTGTCCATCGTGGCCTCCCACATCGACAGCCCCCGTCTGGATCTCAAGCCCGCTCCGCTGTATGAGGACAGCGAGCTGGCCTTTTTCAAAACCCACTATTACGGCGGCATCCGCAAGTACCAGTGGGTGACCATCCCGCTGGAGCTGCGGGGTGTGGTGGCCATGAAGGACGGCTCCATGATTACCGTGTCCGTGGGCGGCAACCCCGGCGACCCCCAGTTCACCATCGACGATCTGCTCCCCCATCTGGGTGCTGACCAGTCCCGCAAGCCCCTGGGCGAGGCTATCCCCGCCGAGAGCCTGAACATTCTGGTGGGCAGCCGCCCCCTCAAGGGTGACGACGGTTCCGACCGGGTGAAACTGGCCATTCTGTCCATGCTCCACGAGCGCTACGGCATCACCGAGACCGACTTCATTTCCGCCGAGATCGAGGCCGTCCCCGCCTTCAACGCCGCCGACATCGGCTTCGACCGCTCCCTCATCGGCGCCTACGGACACGATGACCGTGTGTGCTCCTATGCCGGTCTGAAAGCTCTGCTGGATCTGAACGGTACCCCCTGCCGCACCGCCGTGTGCGTGCTGGCCGACAAGGAAGAGATCGGCTCCGAGGGCGTGTCGGGTATGCAGTCCGCCTTCTTCGACACCTTTATGGAGGATCTGTGCGACAGCCAGCGGGTGCCCCTCCGTGCCTGTCTGGAGAAGTCCTTCTGCCTGTCCGCCGACGTCACCGCCGCTTACGACCCCAACTTTGCCGAGGTCTACGAGAAGCGCAACTCCGCTCAGGTCAACTACGGCGTGGGTCTGTGCAAGTACACCGGCGCCCGTGGCAAGTCCGGCGCATCCGATGCCGGTGCCGAGGCAGTGGCCTATATCCGCCGCCTGCTGGACGACCGTGGCATCCTCTGGCAGATGGCCGAGCTGGGCAAGGCCGATCAGGGCGGCGGCGGCACCGTGGCCTGCTACATGGCCAACCGCAACATCGACACGCTGGATGCCGGTGTCCCCGTTCTGTCCATGCACGCCCCCTTTGAGACCGTTTCTAAATTGGATTGCTATATGACCTATGCGGCCTGTAAGGCAGTATTTGAGGGCTGACAGTCATCTTTTTCGCCGCAGCTTCGTTGAGTGGCCTTGAAATAAACCCATTATTCCTGCGGCCCCTCGCCTCGCTGCAACGAAAAATCTGAGCTGTCTATTGTGCCGTTTTCGCCGCAGTTCCCCGAATTTGAATAAAAAAGCCCCCTTTTGCGGATACTGATGCAAAAGGGGGCTTTTTTATGACCGAGGAGACGCAGATCAACCAGAACAACGACGGGGAGGAGCAGGGCGGCGAGCTGGCCCACCGTCAGCAGCAGGTGGTGGACATGGGCTCCGCCACCATCCGCACCGGGGACGGCACCATCCACACCCTTACCATCGTGGGGCAGATCGAGGGGCATCAGGAGGCCGCACCCGGCTCCAAGACCACCAAGTATGAGCACGTCCTGCCCCTGCTCACCGCTGTGGAGGAGAGCGACGAGGTGGACGGTCTGCTCATCCTGCTCAACACCATGGGGGGCGACATCGAGGCAGGTCTGGCCATTGCCGAGCTGATCTCAGGGATGTCCAAACCCACCGTATCCCTTGTGCTGGGCGGAGGGCACTCCATCGGCGTACCGCTGGCGGTGGCGGCCAAGGAATCGTTTATCGTGCCGTCAGGAGCCATGACCATCCATCCTGTGCGGCTCAACGGGCTGGTCATCGGGGTGAGCCAGACCTTCCACTATTTTGAGCGCATTCAGGAGCGCATCTGCGATTTTGTCACCCGAAACAGCAGGATCAGCCGGGAAAAGTTCGAGGGCTTGATGCTCAACACCGGCGAGATGGCCTCCGACGTGGGCAGCGTCATCTACGGCGAGGAGGCGGTGGAGCTGGGGCTCATCGACCATCTGGGCGGCCTGTCCGATGCGCTGGCCTGCCTGCACGC
>JAZNQA010000007.1:0-4536 GCA_045589915.1 Candidatus Enterenecus sp. | reverse complement strand
GGTGCCCCAGTCCTACCGTGAGGGGGCGCTGGGTCTGGGGGCGGGTAAATGGCGCATGGTGCGCACCGTGGTGCTGCCCAACGCCGTGGACGGCATCGTCACCGGCTGCATCCTTGCCATCGGCCGCATTGTGGGCGAGTCAGCGGCGCTGCTGTTTACCGCCGGTATGGGCGGCGTGCTGCACAATGTTCTCAGCGCCATGCACCAGTCCTCCGCCACCCTCAGCGTGGCCCTGTATGTGTACGTCAACGAGTACGCCAACGTGGAGGTGGCGCTGGCCATCGCCGCCGTGCTGATGATCATCACCCTCATCATCAATCTGGCAGCCACCCTGGTGGGCGGAAAGCTCAAAAAGAAACAGTAAGGAGCGCATAATATGGATGCGATTTTGAAAACCGAGAAGCTCAACCTGTGGTACGGCGACAACCACGCCCTGAGGGATGTCAGCCTGGAGATGCCGGAGCATAAGGTGACCGCCCTCATCGGCCCCTCCGGCTGCGGAAAGTCCACCTTTTTGAAGACGCTGGACCGCATGAACGATCTTGTCCCCTCTGTGCGCATTGAGGGGGAGGTACACTACCGTGGGCGCAATATTTTCGATCCTCAGATGGATGTGACCTGGCTGCGCCGCCATGTGGGCATGGTGTTCCAGAAACCCAACCCCTTCCCCATGTCCATCTATGACAACATCGCCTACGGCCCCCGCACCCATGGCATCCGCAAAAAGTCCGAGCTGGACGGGATCGTGGAGAAATCCCTGCGGGGTGCCGCCATCTGGGACGAGGTGAAGGATCGCCTGAAGAAATCCGCCCTGTCCCTGTCCGGCGGACAGCAGCAGCGCATCTGCATCGCACGGGCACTGGCGGTGGAACCCGATGTGCTGCTCATGGACGAGGCCACCTCCGCCCTCGACCCCATTTCCACCTCCAAGATCGAAGATTTGATTGCAGATTTGAAAAAATCGTATACAATAGTGATTGTGACCCACAATATGCAGCAGGCTACCCGTATTTCCGACCGCTGTGCCTTCTTCCTCCACGGCGAGCTGGTGGAGGTGGGCGACACGGAGCAGATGTTCTCCGTGCCCCGTGACAAGCGCACAGAAGACTATATCACCGGTCGCTTCGGCTAAGGAGGATGCTGCATCATGAGAAAAACATTTGACGCTGAATTGCTCGACCTGAGCCACGAGCTCACCGCCATGGCCGCCACCGCACAGGACGCCATCGACCTTGTCACCTCCTCCCTGTCCAGCGGCACGGCCGAGGCCGCCAAAGCCGCCATTGAGCTGACCGCCTCCATGGATCAGATGGAGCGTGACATTGAGAACCACTGTATGTCCCTGCTCATGCGGCAGCAGCCGGTGGCTCGTGACCTGCGCACCATCTCCACCGCCCTGAAGATGGTCACCGACCTGCAGCGCATTGGCGATCAGGCCGCCAACATCGGGGAGATCTCCCTGCTCATCGCCGCCGACGGGCAGAGGTCTGACGTGCCGGAGGAGATCGCCGCCATGAGCCGTCAGGCCGGTCTGATGGTGCGGCAGGCCATTGCCGCCTACGCCAACCGGGACGAGAACACCGCCAGAGCGGTCATCAACCTGGACGACGTGGTGGACGACCTGTTCGTGCGGGTGAAGGGCGACCTCACCCAGCGCATCGCCAACCGGGAGGATCACACCGAGCGTGCAGTCGATCTCATCATCATCGCAAAGTATCTGGAGCGGGTGGCCGACCATGCGGTGAACATCGCCAACTGGGCCATCTTCTGCGTCACGGGACAGTTACAGTAAAGGGGAGTTCCATATGACCTTGCGCATCATCATCGTGGAGGACGACGTGTCCATCCGCACCATGCTGGAATACTACTTCAAGTCCATGGGGCACCATGTCCGTGCCTGCGAGAGCGGCGAGGAGCTGTTTTCCGCCGAAGTGAAGGGGGACATCGCCCTGCTGGATGTGATGCTCCCCGGCATGGACGGGCTGGAGATTGTGCGCCGCCTGCGGCAGGAGCCGTCCACCGCCCAGATGCCCATTATCATGCTCACCGCCCGACAGACCGAAATGGACAAGGTAACTGCGCTGGACTCCGGCGCGGACGACTATATCACCAAGCCCTTCGGCGTGATGGAGCTGCAGGCCCGCATCAACGCCCTGCTCCGCCGCTCCGGCGGGCAGGCGCCCCGGCTGACCTACCGTGATCTGGTCATCGACCCCGCCGGACGCACTGTGCGCCGTGGGGAGGAGGACATCATCCTCACCTTCAAGGAGTTTGAGCTGCTGCGCCTGCTGGTGAGCCGGCGGGGTACGGTGCTCACCCGTGACGAGATCCTGTCCGCCGTGTGGGACTTCGACTTCGCCGGCGAAACCCGCACCGTGGATATGCACATCAAGTCCCTCCGCCACAAGCTGGGGGAGGGCTACATCACCACGGTGCGCTCCGTGGGCTACAAAATGGCGTGAGGTGAGAGCATTGCGGCGCAAACTGACCATTTACATATTTCTCATTGCGGCGGTGGCGGTGGTGCTGTCCTCCGTCATCGGCATCTGGGCGTTCCGCCAGCGGGAGCTGAACACCGCCCGCCAGTCGCTGGACCAGCTTCTGGCCCTGCTGGATGTGCAGCACGAGGACACCGATGTGACGGGGCTGATGCACCAGTTTGATGAGGTGGCTCCCGACCTGCGCCTCACCTTCATTTCCCCCGACGGCACCGTATTGGGGGACACCGATGCGGAAACTCAGGAGGATCACTCCACCCGCCCCGAAGTGCTGGAGGCGCTGGCTGACGGTATGGGCCACGATGTGCGCCGCTCCGCCACCACCGGCATCACCACCGTGTATGTGGCCCGTGTGTTTCAGGACGGCGTTGTGGGGCGGGCGGCACGCTCCCTGTCCTCCATCAACGTGCTGGTGGCTCAGACCTCCGTCGGCATCGTGGTGGCTGCGGTGGTGGCGCTGGCTCTGGCGCTGCTGCTGGCCCGCAGGCTGGCCGCCAACACCGCAAAGCCGGTGGAGGCGGCGGAAGTGGCGGTGCGGCAGGTGGATGAGACCCTCCAAACCGCCCGCAGCGAATTCACCGCCAATGTCACCCACGAGCTCAAGACCCCCCTCACCTCCATCAAGGGCTTCACCGATATGATGGCCTCCGGCATGGTACAGGATCCCGCAGATCAGCGGCGGTTTTTGTCCATGATCTCGGTGGAGGTGGAGCGGCTGAGCCATCTGGTGGACAACATTCTGAAGGTGTCCGAGCTGGAGACGGTGGCCGGCACCGCCGGCGGGGAGCAGACGGAGCTGCTGTCCGTCACACGGGAGGTGGCCGAGATGCTGGCGCCGCTGGCGAACAGGGCGCAGGTGTCCCTCTCGGTGGAAGGCAAGGCCGTCATGGGCGGCATCTCCCCGGAGCGGTTCCGTGAGGTGGCGCTCAATCTCATGGAGAACGCCATCAAGTACAACAAACCCGGCGGACGGGTGACCGCCGCTGTCACCTTACAGGCGGACAAGGCGGTATTCACCGTGGCGGATACGGGCATCGGCATCCCGTCGGAGAGCCAGAACCGGGTATTCGAGCGCTTCTACCGGGTGGACAAGGGGCGCAGCCGTGCCGCCGGCGGCACGGGACTGGGACTGGCCATCGTCAAGCACATCGTGGCGCTGTACGGCGGCTCCACCGAGCTGGCCAGCGTGCCCGGCTCCGGCACCACGGTGACTGTCATCCTGCCCGAAGCGGATCCCTAAAACAACACTTACGCAAGCAGAAAGGGCGCTTCCCTGCATCGCAGGGAAGCGCCCTTTTGTTGTTTGGGGACAGCTCAGGTATTCTTCATGATGATCTGCTCCACCGCATCGGCCACGTGCTCGCAGCCGTCGCAGCACTTCTCCAGCCGGTCGTACATGGCGGTCCAGGCGATGACAGCCACGGGATCCTTTTCCTCGGTGTACAGGCGGCGCATGGCCTCGGTATACAGGCGGTCGCCCTCCTCCTCCAGCCGGTTGATCTCGATGATGCGCTCACGCAGCTTGCCGGGCTTGCGGAAGTTGGGCAGCTCCACCGTCATCTCCTTCATCGCCTCGCAGCAACGGCTGATCACATTGGTGAACTCCATCACGTCGGCACGCAGAGCGGTGACGTTGAACATATACATCCGCAGCAGCACGTCCTCGATGCAGTCGGTAACCTCGTCGATGGCGTGGGACAGCTCCATGATGTCCTCCCGCTCGATGGGGGGGAGGAACTCCTTCACCAGCCGCTCCATCATCTCGTGCTTCACCTCGTCGGCGGTGTGCTCGATGGTGTGCATCTCATCAATGCGGGTGCGCAGGGTATCGGGCTGGTAGTCCTCAAAGCAGGTGCGCAGCAGAGCGGCCGCCTCGCAGCTGAAGGAAACACCCTTGGTAAATGTATCAAAATAGTAATCAGTACCCTTTTTAGCCATGATTCATTCTCCTTTCCATGTCAGAACAGCCACATAAACAGCTTGGCCATCAAAAATCCGATGATACCGCAGCCGGGGAAGGTGAGCACCCATGTGAGCA
>JAZNQA010000006.1:0-6508 GCA_045589915.1 Candidatus Enterenecus sp. | reverse complement strand
CGGTCCATTTCGGGCGGGCCGGTGTCCCGCCCCTACAAGGCATGATCGAACAAGGGCGTAGGGGCCGATGCCCACATCGGCCCGCAAATGCGGCAAGGGCAGAGCCCTTGCCCTACGGGGTGTGGTCGTGCCCTAAGGGCTGCACACCCCGACGACCCGTTGGACACCTCTCCGCCTCGCTGCGCTCGCCACCTCCCCTCAAGGGGAGGCTTTTGTTGCCCGCTGAGGGCATCGGGCCCTACGCATTTCCCTGAGGTCTGCCGTAGGGGCGGCTCCCAGAGCCGCCCGTTTGACACCGCTCTACCTCAACATCACCCACATCCGCTGGGAAAATTTTTTCAAAAACCTATTGACATTTCAGTTAGCATATGCTAACCTACCCATGTTGTTAGCCGCAACTAACCAAAGTCTTTCTCCTATCCTTCCACTATGTTTCGAACCAAGGGACTTCTGCCGCCTGCGCCGGATACGGTGCGGGCGGCTTCCCTTTTTTCATCATCTTGCCTTTCATTTTTCTGCACACAAAACGGAGTTTTGTAGATTTCACACTTCCATTTCATATTTATAAGGAGTATAATCTTAAATTGATATAATGTTGCTTTCAAAGTCATGATTTGGAGAAAGGAATGCTATGCTGAAAACACTGCTGAAATCAATTCGTGAATTCAAGCGGGATGCGCTGCTCACGCCTGTTCTGGTGACCATCGAGGTGGTGGCAGACTGTCTGATCCCCTACTTCATCGCCGTGCTGGTCAACGAGATCAAGGCGGGGTGCGAGATGTCGGTGATCATCAAGTATGGGGTGCTGCTCATTGCCATCGCTGTGGTGGCGCTGCTCACCGGCTGGGGCGCAGGTGCCATGGCGGCACGGGCTGCCACCGGCTTTTCCCGCAACCTGCGCAAGGATATGTTCTACGCCATTCAGGACTACTCCTTCGCCAATGTGGACAAATTCTCCACCTCCTCTCTGGTCACCCGCCTGACCACCGACGTGAACAACGTGCAGATGGCCTTCATGATGGCCATCCGAGGGGTGGTGCGCAGCCCGCTGATGCTCATCTTCTCCGTGGTGATGGCCCTTGTGATGAGCGGTCCCATGGCCCTCATCTTCCTGGTGGTCATCCCGGTGCTGGGTACCGGCCTGTTCCTCATCGCACGGAAGGTCATGCCCCTGTTCCGCCGGGTGTTCCGCAAGTATGACCGCATCAACGAGTCCATTCAGGAAAACGTGCAGGCCATGCGTGTGGTCAAGTCCTTCGTCCGTGAGGAGCACGAGAAGGCCAAGTTCAACGCCGCCGCCGAGGACGTGTGCGCCGACTTCACCCGTGCCGAGCGCATTCTGGCCCTGAACAGCCCCTTGATGAGCTTTTGTATGTACACCACCAACACCCTCATTCTGGTGCTGGGCTCCCGCATGATCATCGGCTCTGCCGGAGCGGACATGGACGTGGGTCAGCTCTCCGCTCTGGTCACTTACAGCGTGCAGATCCTCATGAATCTGATGATGCTGTCCATGATCTTCGTGATGCTCACCATGTCCTTCGAGTCCGCCAACCGTATTGCGGAGGTGCTCAAGGAGCAGAGCACCATCACCAGCCCCGCCAACCCCGTCATGGCGGTGCAGGACGGCTCCATTGACTTTACCGATGTAAACTTCCGCTACTCCGAGCGTGCCGAGCGCATGGCCCTGTCCGACATCGACCTGCACATCCGCTCCGGCGAGACCATCGGCATTCTGGGCGGTACCGGCTCGTCCAAGACCTCCCTCATCCAGCTCATCTCCCGCCTGTACGATGCCACCGAGGGCAGCGTGAAGGTAGGCGGCGTGGATGTGCGGGACTACGATCTGGACACCCTGCGCAACGACGTTGCGGTGGTGCTGCAAAAGAACGTGCTGTTTTCCGGCACCATCAAGGAAAACCTGCGCTGGGGTAACCTCAACGCCACCGATGAGGAGCTGGTGGAGGCCTGCAAGCTGGCTCAGGCCCATGACTTCATCTCCCAGTTCCCCGACGGATACGATACCTACATCGAGCAGGGCGGCACCAACGTGTCCGGCGGTCAGAAGCAGCGCCTGTGCATTGCCCGTGCCTTGCTGAAGAAGCCCAAGGTGCTCATTCTGGACGACTCCACCAGCGCCGTGGACACCCGCACCGACGCTTTGATCCGCAAGGCGTTCCGGGAGTTCCTGCCCGACACCACCAAGATCATCGTGGCCCAGCGTGTGGCCTCGGTGGAGGATGCCGACCGCATCATCATCATGGACAACGGCACCATCAATGCCGTGGGCAGCCACGAGGAGCTGCTGGCCTCCAACCCCATCTATCAGGAAGTCTATGAGTCCCAGAAGAAGGGGGGTGAGCAGGATGGCGAATAACAAGATGCCTATGGGTGCGCCCCAGCGCCAGAAGGGTACGCTGAAGCGCCTGCTCAAGACCATGTTCCAGTTCTACCCCGTCCTGTTGCCCATCACGCTGGCCTGCATCCTGTTCAGCGCCGTCGTGGCCGCCATCCCCTCCATCTTCATGCAGCAGATCATCGCCATCATTGAGCAAAGCTGGCAGGCCGGCGACTGGGCTGCCGTTTCCGGCGAGATCTTCAAGCTGGTGGGCATCCTTGTGGGGCTGTATGTGCTCTCCCTCATCAGCGTGTTCACGTGGAACCGCCTCATGGCGGGCATCACCCAGGGCCTGCTGAAAAAGCTGCGCTGCAAGATGTTTGACGGGATGCAGGATCTGCCCATCCGCTATTTCGATACCAATAACCACGGCGACATCATGAGCCACTACACCAACGACATTGACACCCTGCGCCAGTTGGTGGCTCAGAGCATTCCTCAGCTCATTTCCACCACCGTGGTGGTCCTCTCCGTGCTGTTTATCATGCTGTATTACAGCGTGTGGCTCACCCTGGTGGTGGTGTTCGGCGTGTTCCTGCTCACCTTTATCATCCGCAGCGTGGGCGGCAACTCCGGCAAATACTTCCGCCGTCAGCAGCAGGCTCTGGGCAAGATGGAGGGCTATGTGGAGGAGCTGATGAACGGCCAGAAGGTGGTCAAGGTCTTCGTCCACGAGGAGGAGTCCAAGAAGGACTTCGACAAGGTGAACGACAGCCTGTTTGAGGACTCCCGTCAGGCTCACACCTTCGCCAACATCATGATGCCCATCCTGTTCAACCTGAGCAACGTGCTCTACGCCGTGGTGGCCATGGTGGGCGGTGCGCTGATGCTCACCGGCGCTCCCAACCTGTCCATCTCCGGCCTGGCCTTTGGCATCAGCATCGTGGTGCCCTTCCTGAACATGACCAAGCAGTTCTCCTCCAATATCAGCCAGGTGTCCCAGCAGTTCAACTCGGTCATCATGGGTATGGCGGGCGCACAGCGCATCTTCAACCTGATGGATCAGAAGCCTGAGGTGGACGAGGGCACCGTGACGCTGGTCAACGTGAAGGAACAGGCGGACGGCTCCCTGCTGGAGTGCAGCGAGCGCACCAACGTGTGGGCCTGGCGGCAGGTCAATGAGGACGGCTCCGTCACCTACACCCGTCTCACCGGCGACGTACGCTTTGAGAACGTGGACTTCGGCTATGTGCCCGAAAAGACCGTACTGCACGACATCACCCTCTATGCCGAGCCCGGCCAGAAGGTGGCCTTCGTGGGCGCCACCGGCGCAGGCAAGACCACCATCACCAACCTCATCAACCGCTTCTACGACATCACCGACGGCACCATCCTCTATGACGGCATCGACATCATGAAGATCCGCAAGGCCGATCTGCGCCGCTCTCTTGGCATCGTGCTGCAGGATACCAACCTGTTCACCGGCACCGTCATGGAGAACATCCGCTACGGCAATCTGGATGCCTGCGACGAGGAGTGCATCGCCGCCGCCCAGCTGGCCGGCGCACACGACTTTATCACACGCCTGCCCGACGGGTACAACACCATGCTCACCGGCAATGGCGCCAACCTGTCTCAGGGTCAGCGGCAATTGCTCGCCATCGCCCGTGCAGCGGTGGCCGATCCCCCGGTGATGATCCTGGACGAGGCCACCTCCTCCATCGACACCCGCACCGAGGCCATCGTCCAGCAGGGCATGGACGCCCTGATGTGCGGACGCACCGTGTTTGTCATCGCTCACCGCCTGTCCACCGTGAAGAACTCCGACGTCATCATGGTGCTGGAGCAGGGCCGCATCATTGAGCGTGGCAACCATGAAAAGCTCATCGCCGAGAAGGGCAAGTACTATCAGCTCTACACCGGCGCCTTCGAGCTGGAATAACACCCACAAAAAACTGCTGCGGAAGATTCCGCAGCAGTTTTTTATGCCTATTCTGATAACAAAATGCGGTCATTGTCCAGATCCCGCCCTGTGCCCGCCTTGAAGCGGCGCAGCAGATCGTCCACCGTCAGGCCCGCACGCTCCTGTCCGGCCACGTCCAGCACGATATTGCCGTCCGCCATCATGAAGGTGCGGTTGCCCAGCGCCAGCGCCTGGGACATATTATGGGTGACCATCAGGCAGGTGAGCCCCTCCTGAGCCACGATCTGTCGGGTCAGCTCCAGCACCTTGTGGGCTGTGGCAGGATCGAGGGCCGCCGTGTGCTCGTCCAGCAGCAGCAGGTCAGGGGTGACCAGCGTGGCCATGAGCAGGGTAAGGGCCTGCCGCTGTCCGCCGGACAGCAGCCCCACCGGCTGGTGCATCCGATCCTCCAGCCCCATGTCCAGCAGCTTCAGCTTCTCCCGAAAGAATTCCTTATCCTTTTTTGAGATGCGGCTGAACGGATTGCCCCGTGAAGTGCGCAGATAGGCCAGCGCCAGATTTTCCTCAATGGTCATGCTGGGAGCTGTGCCCTTCAAGGGATCCTGAAACAGTCGTCCAATGGTACGGCTGCGCCTGTGTTCGGGCAGGAAGGTGATGTCCCGTCCGCCCAGGGTGATGGAGCCCTCATCCACATAGAAAGCGCCGGCGATGGCGTTAAACAGGGTGGACTTGCCCGCCCCGTTGGAGCCGATGATGGTGGCGAAGTCCCCCTTCTTCAGGTGGAGGGACAGAGCGCACAGCGCCTGCTTCTCATTCACCGTACCGGGATTGAACGTCTTGGAGATGTTCCTGATTTCCAGCATCTTATGCCCCTCCCTTCCGTCGGGCAGCCAGCTTCCGCTTTTGGAAGGCGGCCCACCGCTTGATGCTGGGTGCGGCGATGGCCAGCCCCACGATGACGGCGGTGAGCAGCTTCAAGCCCTCCACCGGCACCACCTTGGTGTAAAACACGATGGCGTAGATGAGCCGGTAGATCACCGAGCCCACCACCACGGCGATGGCGCCTTTGAGGACGGTGCGCCGCCCCAGCACCGTCTCACCGATGATGAGGCAGGCCAGTCCAATGACCACGATGCCGGTGCCGCCGTTGATGTCCACCGTTTTCTGGTACTGCCCCACCATGGCCCCGGACAGAGCGGTGAGGGCGTTGGACACGCACAGCCCCACGGTGATCGTGAAGGTGGGGTTCACCGATGAGGCCCGCACCATATCCCGATTGTCGCCGGTGGCCCGAATGGACAGACCCAGCCGTGTCCCCAGAAACAGCACCAGCAGCACACCGGCGGCGATGGTGACCACTCCGGCCAGCAGCAACTCGTACAGCCCGCCGCCGATGCCGGTGTCCCGCAGGAGGGTGAACACGGTGTCCACCCCCAGCAGGCTGGAGTTGGACTTCCACCCCATGGCCATGAGATTGATGGTGTACAGCCCCGTGTTGGTGACGATACCCGCCAGAATGGAGGGCACGCCCAGCCGGGTCTGCAAAAAGGCGGTGACAAATCCGGCGCAGGCCCCTGCCGCCATAGCGGCGGGGATGGCCAAAACAGGATGCCCTGCGGCAGCCACCGTCACCGACACGGCGGCCCCCAAAATGAAGCTGCCGTCGGTGGTCAGGTCGGCAATGTCCAGAATGCGGTAGCTGAGGAAGAGCGCCATGGCCACCGGCGCATACAGAAAGCCCAGCTCCAGAGCAGTTTGGATGATGAGTTGCACAGCGAAACGCTCCTTTCAGCTCACTCCATGGTGGTGGTCACTTCCACCACCGTGCCCATGTCCTCAAACACGGAGTAGTCCGCCCCCAAATCGGCGGCGGTGTCGGTGTTGACGGTGATGATGCCGCCGTCCATCAGGTAGTAGTCCTCCATGTCAGCCATGCCGCCGGTGATGGCAGCATAGGCCAGGTCGGCGGTCTTGGTGCCCAGATCGGTGTAGTTCACGCCGCAGGTGGCAAAGGCGCCGTTGCGCACGAAGGAATCCGCCCCGACATAGTGGGGAATGCCCGCAGCGGCCAGATCCTCGAAAATGGCCAGCTCGGCGGCGGCGATCACGTTATCGGTGGGGGTGAAGATGGCGTCCACATCGGCGGCAATGAGGGCGCTGGCGGCGGCGATGACCTCGTCATTGGTGTTGGCAGTCTGCTCCACACAGGCGATGCCCTTGCCCTCCAGATAGGTCTTGGCCTCGGC
>JAZNQA010000005.1:0-13328 GCA_045589915.1 Candidatus Enterenecus sp. | reverse complement strand
GCCGATGGCGGCCACGCATACCAGAACCACAAGATAAAATCCCTTTCCGGTGACAAAGCTGCTGATTTTGTCGATCAATCTCGGTTTTCGATTCATAAAAACACCTCGACCCTTATTTTGGACAGGGTGGAGGTGTTCTATACTGTCTGGTTGGAAACGGCTTATTCTACCCAATGGATGCGGGCGGCAGGGCGGATGGGGATGCAGCGGCCCTTTGGGGGATGATCTTTAGTTCTTGACCTTGATGGTCATGAGCAGCTCGCCCGCCTTGACGGAGGAGCCGTCGCTGATGAACACCTGATCCACCACGCCGGCCATGCGGGCCACCACGGAAGTCTCCATCTTCATGGCCTCGATGACGGCCAGCACCTGGTTTTCCTCCACCACGTCGCCGGGCTTCACATTGACCTTGGACACCATGCCGGGGATGGAGGAGCCCACCTGGCTCTTGTCCTCCGGGTCGGCCATGACCACGGTCTTGCCCTTGACCTCGGCCCGCTTGTCGGGCACGGCCACTTCACGGCGCATACCGTTGAGCTCGAAGTTGACGGTGCGGGTGCCGTCCTCGTTCTGGTCGCCCAGACCAAGGTACTTGATGACCAGCGTTTTGCCGTCCTCGATGTTGATCTTGTTGGTCTCACCGATGGCCATGCCGTTGAAGAACACATGGCTGCCCATGCGCATGATATAGCCGTAATCCTGACGGTGCTTGTGGTAGTCCTCGTACACCTTGGGGAACAGGCAGTAGGAGAGCATGGCACGGGTGTTGATCTGCTCCTCGTCCATGAAGGACTTGAGGTTCTCCCGCACCTGCTGGAAGTCCACGGGGGCCAGCAGCTCACCGGGGCGGCAGGTGATGGGCTCCTCGCCCTTGAGCACCACTTCCTGCAGGCCCTCCGGCTGGAAGCCCCATGCGGGCTGACCCATCATGCCCTTGAAGTAGGACACCACGGAATCGGGGAAGGAGAGGCTCTTGCCCCGCTCGATAATGTTTTCGGGGGTCAGGTCGTTCTGCACCATGAAGATGGCCAGATCGCCCACCATCTTGGAGGAGGGAGTCACCTTCACCAGATCGCCCAGCATATCGTTGACCGTCTTGTACATCTCCTTGACTTCCTCGAAGCGGGAGCCAAGACCGAGGGACACCACCTGGGGATACAGGTTGGTGTATTGGCCGCCGGGGATCTCGTAGCGGTAGATGTCGGTGGTGGGGCTTCTCAGACCTTCGTCGAAGGATTGGTAGCGCAGGCGCACATCGGCCCAGTAGTTGTCCAGCCGCTGGATCTCACGCAGGTCGAGCCCGGTGTCCCGCTCGTGCCCCTCCAGCGCCGCCACCACGGCGGACAGGGAAGGCTGGCTGGTCAGGCTGGACAGGGAGGCGGTGGCGCAGTCCACGATGTCCACCCCGGCCTCGGCAGCCATGAGATAGGTGGCCACCTGGTTGGCGGTGGTGTCGTGGGTGTGCAGGTGGATGGGCAGACCCACCTCCTGCTTCAGGGTGGACACCAGCTTTTTGGCGGCGTAGGGTTTCAGCAGGCCGGACATATCCTTGATGCACAGGGTGTGTGCGCCGCGGCGCTCCAGCTCCTTGGCCATGTCCACGTAGTACTTGAGGGTGTACTTGTCGCGGGAGGCATCCATGATGTCGCCGGTGTAGCACATGGTGGCCTCCAGCAGCTTGCCCTGATTGAGCACCTCATCCATGGCCACCTCCATGCCGGGCAGCCAGTTCAGGGAGTCGAACACACGGAACACGTCGATGCCGGAGCGGGCGGCCTCCTTGACGAATTCCCGCACCAGATTGTCGGGGAAGTTGGCGTAGCCCACCATATTGGAGCCACGAAGCAGCATCTGGAAGGGGATGTTGGGAATCTTCTCCCGCAGCATATCCAGCCGCTCCCAGGGGGACTCGTGAAGGAAACGGTAAGCGGTGTCAAAGGTGGCACCGCCCCACATCTCCAGCGAGAAGCAGTCGTTGAGGATCTCGGCCACGCCGTCGGCGCCCTTGACCAGATCACGGGTGCGCATACGGGTGGACAGCAGGGACTGGTGAGCGTCCCGCATGGTGGTGTCGGTGATGAGCAGCTTCTTCTGATCCAGCACCCACTGCTTCACCGCATCGGGGCCCTTGGTGTCCAGAAGCTGCTTCAGGCCGCTGAGGGGCTTGCCCGCGGGGGTGGGGAAGCGGGGGGTGTCGTACTGGTGGCGCTCGGTGTCGGGATTGTCCACCTGGATCTGGGCGATATACTTCAGTACCTTGGTGGCACGGTCACGGCTGCTCTCAATGTCGAACAGCTCAGGGGTGTCGTCGATAAACTTGGTGTGGCAGGCACCGGCGTGGAAGGCGGGGTGGGTGAGGATGTTGGTGACGAAGGGGATGTTGGTCTTGACGCCACGGACGTGTTCCTCGCTGATGGCGCGGGTGGCACGGCGGCAAGCGCCCTCGAAGGTGTTGTCCCAGGAGGTGACCTTGACCAGCAGGGAGTCGTAGTAGGGGGAGATGACCGAGCCTGCGGCGGCGTTGCCGCCGTCCAGACGCACGCCGAAGCCGCCGCCGGAGCGGTAGGCGGTGATCTTGCCGGTGTCGGGGGCGAAGTTGTTGGCGGGATCCTCGGTGGTGACACGGCACTGGATGGCGTAGCCGTCCATCCGCAGATCCTCCTGCCTTGCCAGTCCGATGGAGGGGTGGGACAGAGGGTGGCCCTCTGCGATGAGGATCTGAGCCCGCACCAGATCCACGCCGGTCACCATCTCGGTGACGGTGTGCTCCACCTGAATGCGGGGATTCATCTCGATGAAATAGTGCTGGCCGCTTTTGCCGTCCACGAGGAACTCCACCGTGCCGGCGTTGACATAGCCCACGTGCTTGGAAATCTTCACAGCGTCGGCACGCAGCGCCTCAATGGTCTCCTGGGGCACCGACCATGCGGGGGCATACTCCACCACCTTCTGGTAGCGGCGCTGGAGGGAGCAGTCACGCTCGCCCAGGTGCATCACGTTGCCGTGCTCGTCGGCCAGGATCTGCACCTCGATGTGCTTGGGCTCCACAAGGAACTTTTCGATGAAGATGTCCTCGTTGCCGAAGGCTTTGCGGGCTTCGTTCTTGACGAGCTGGAACTCCCGGCGCACATCTTCCTCGGTGTCGCAGCGGCGCATACCACGGCCGCCGCCGCCGGCAGCGGCCTTCAGGATGATGGGGAAGCCGTACTCGTTGGCCTTGGCCACCGCCTCGTCTGCATCCACAAGAGGCTGGGTGGAGCCCGGGATGATGGGCACACCGCAGGCGATGGCGGTGGACTTGGCGGCCAGCTTATCGCCCATCTGGGCCAGAATGTGGGAGGGAGGGCCAATGAACTTAATGCCGTTCTGTTCGCAGGCACGGGCGAAATCGGCGTTCTCGGACAGGAAGCCGTAGCCCGGATGGATGGCGGACACGCCCCTGCGCTTGGCCAGGTCGATGATGGCGGGGATGTCCAGATAAGCGCCTAAGGGGGACTGGTTTTCGCCGATGAGATAGGCCTCGTCCGCCTTGGTGCGGAACATACTGTTGATGTCCTCATTGGAGTACATGGCAACGGTGTGCAGCTCCAGGTCGTAACAGGCACGGAAAATGCGGATGGCGATCTCACCACGGTTTGCGACAAGAACTTTTGAAAACTTTGCGGGCATGGGGTTGACCTCCTTGGTGGCGGAAAGTTGTGCGATTTATGAAATAATTATACTGCCTTGGCGGAAGAAATGCAATCGTGTATTGGCGTGAAAATGAGAAACTGCGGCATTTCTGCAAATAGAACGTTGTTTTGTGAAGCTTGGGTAAAAACGGAAAGCGGTGGAGTGAGGCGCTGGATACCCTCAAAGAATGACGGGAACCGCATTTGCCATGGTGAGCCGGTGGGGCTCCACCCGACAGCATTGGGCAAGGATGGTCACGCCGGCGGCGTGGGCGTCCCGCAGGGCATCCCCAAAGGCGGGGTGGGTGGCATCGTTGGGGGAAAAGGCGGTCATGCCCGCCATCTGGATGACGAAGCACACGGCAGCCTCGTAGCCCGCCTCACGGCAGGCGATGAGCTCCCGCAGGTGCTTCACGCCCCGCTCGGTCGGGGCATCGGGGAAGCGGGCGTGCCCTTCTTCTTCCAGCGTGCAGCCCTTTACCTCCACGAAGCCACGGCGCTCTCCGGCCTCCCAGTAGAAGTCGAACCGGGACTGTCCCCATGTGGTCTCCGGACGCAGGAGGGTGAGGTGGGGCACAAACTGCCCCCCGGCGGCCCACTCGGCAAAGACCTTGTTGGGGGCCTGGGCATCCATGTTGACCAGCAGCCCGTCCTTGTCCACGGCGATGAGGTCGTATCTGGTCTTTCGGGCGGGGTTGTCCCCCTCCGCCAGCCAGACGGTGCGGCCGGGGATGAGCAGTTCACGGCAGCGACCGGTATTTTTCACATGGACGGTCTCCTCCTGCCCGTCCAGCTCCACTTGGGCGATGAAGCGGTTGGGGCGGGCGAGAAAGCGGGCCTGCCGCACAGTTTGGTATTGCATGAACCATCACCTGCTGTTATCATAGTAAAAGAATTTTACTATATTTCCCCATGGGAGGCAACTGCAATGGCACACATTCCATCGGGCGGCACCGACCTGCTGGAGCTGGCGGATTTTCAGCGGGCGCTGGCCGCCGCCAACCAGCCCAGCCCTGATTATGATGTCACGAAATGGCTCTATGTACCCAACTATTATTCAGAATATCGTTATATTTTAGGCACCCGTGGGGAGAAGCCTCTCATCTGTGTGGGCATCAATCCCTCCACCGCCGCCCCTGACGATCTGGACAACACCCTGAAATCGGTGGAGCGGGTGGCCCACCACAACGGGTACGACAGCTTCATCATGTTCAATGTCTACGCACAGCGGGCCACCAATCCCGATGACATGGAGTGGAGCTACAACAGCGCCCTCCATCGGGAGAATATGAAGGCATTTGACTACGCCCTGTCTCTGGACAAGACGGGCAACCCCGCCATCTGGGCGGCGTGGGGCACCATCATCGAGAAGCGGGACTATCTCCCCGACTGCGTGCGGGACATGATCGCCATCGGAAATTCCCATCACGCCCGCTGGTATTCTGCGGGAAAGAAATCCAAAAAGGGCCATCCCCACCACCCGTTGTACTTGCGGAAGGACAGCCCTTTGGAAGACTTTGATGTCAATTGTTATCTGGAACAGTTATAGATCCTGCCGTTCAAACAGGGCGGCAGACCGCTTGCAGGCCAGAGCGGTGAGCAGTACATAGATCGCCCCGCCCACCGCCGCCGCCGTGAACTGAGCGGGGAGTGCGGCGGGATTGGTGGTGTCCAGCACGTCCCGCACGAAGGGGATGGCGTAGGAGGACACCACCTCGGCAATGACCAGCAGGAAGGTGACCGCTGCGCCCAGCAGGAAGGACACGCCCACCCGATTCACATTCTTGTAGTAGCAGCGGAAAAATACGAAATTGAATACGCCGAAAATGAGGAATCCCACCGCAAACAGAGCGGGACTTGCGTCCAATCCCGCCAGATTTCCGGTGGGATTGATCTTGCGGCTGAGCATGGACAGGGGGATGAGCAGCACAAGCTGAACCATCTGGATGATGACGGCGAACAGGATGCGGGCGTGGACGATCTGCCGACGGGACACCGGCAGGGTGACGGAATAAGGCACATCGTGATTCTCCCGCCCCTGCAGGCAGGTGAAAAACAGCGCCAGCTCCACATAGAAGAAGCTCACCGAATAGGGATAGTTGGGAATGAGCACCATGGCGGCCAGCAGCACCATCATGGGCACGGTGGGGTGCATGGCCAGCACCAGATCCTTTTTCAACAGTTTTGTCATGCCTCCACCTCCCGCTCCAAATGCACCATGATAGATTCCAAGTCCGCCTCGGACACCGCAGCGCCGGTCAGCCTTTCCACGTCGGCGGTGCGCACCAGCGCCGACCAGTCCCGCTTTTCCCGCTTGGCACCCAGCAGCAGCTCCTGCTGCTTCGGGGTGAGGGCGCCGTCGGCAAAGCGCACCAGCCGATAGCCGCCGGTGAAGCTGTCCAGCGCACCCTGCGCCGCAATGCGACCCTGCCGGATGTAGAGAATGTTGTCGGCGCATTTGTCCAGATCAGAAGTGATGTGGGTGGAGAACAGGATGGTGTGCCCTTCCCGGCAGAGCTGATTGAGCACATCCAGCAGCTCGTCACGGGATACCGGGTCAAGCCCGCTGGTGGGCTCATCCAGAATGAGCAGCTCTGCCCGATGGGACAGGGCCAGCGCCAGCGCATACTTCACCCGCATACCGGCGGAGAGCTGCTTGGGGGTCTTGTTCTCGTCCAGATTGAACAGCTCCAGACAGCGGCGGTAGGCCCCCTCATCCCAGCCGGAGTAGAAGGAGCGGGTGACAGCGGTAATGGTTTTCAGCTTTTTCTGGGGATAGTAATCCACCCCGCCCGATACAAAGCCCACCCGCTGCTTGATCTCCCCCTCGTGCTCCGCCATATCCAGCCCGAAGAAGCGCACCTCGCCGCTGTCGGCACGGATGATGCGCAGCAGGGCGTTGAGGGTGGTGGATTTGCCTGCACCGTTGCGGCCGATGAAGCCGGTGATCTTGCCCGGCTCCAGCGTGAAGGAAACATTGTCTAATGTGAAAGCAGGGTAGTGCTTACACAGGTTCCGAACTTCCAGTACGCTCACGGCTGCGCCCCCTTTCTGTGTTCCTGTATGATGTCGAAGATGGCCTTAAAATGCTCCATGGGGAGGAGCGCCAACCCCTGATCGTCATCGCCCAGCAGGATCAGCTCGTCGCCCGGCTGGATGTGGAACAGCCGCCGTGCCTTTACCGGGATGACGATCTGTCCCCGTTCACCCACCCGGACGGAACCGAAAATGTGCTTGCCCTTGGGCGGGATCTCCAAGCCATAGGATTCGCCTTCCCGGAAGGTCACCAGCTCATCCAGCGTCACGCCGTACAACTCCGCCAGCTTGGCGGCATAGCTGATGTCGGGGGTGCTTTCGCCGCATTCCCACTTGGCGATGGTCTGCCGGGACACGCCCACGGCGGCGGCCACGTCCTCCTGAGAGTAGTGGTTTCGCTTCCGCAATGTCAGAAGATTCTGAGAAATCATACTTTTCACTCTCCTTGGGATATAGTTTACCTGAGAAAACGGCAGAAGTAAACCAAGGGTGGCTGACATATCAAGGGGTAAATGTTAAGTTTCGTTGCGGTTTAGTGTGCCCATAATGCCTTATCCTTTGGCAGTCGGTAGGGGCGGGTTTAGAACCCGCCCCTACGGCGTATCCTATGGTTTGCTCGTAGGGGCGGGGTTTCCCCGCCCGTCAGAGGCGCACTTCCCTCATCCGTCATTTGCTTCGCAAATGCCACCTTCCCCGGAGGGGAAGGCTTGTAGGGGCGCACCTATGTGTGCGCCCGCTGACACCTCTCCGCCTCGCTTCGCTCGGCACCTCCCCTCAAGGGGAGGCTTTGGGGGCGGCACATCTTTCGGGTTATTCGTAGGGGCGGGTCCCAGACCCGCCCGCAAAGCCCTCATCCGTCACGGCTTCCCCCCACGGGAAGGTTGATTTGGCCCTGCGCACAGACATAACCGCATCAGGCGCAAAAAACCAAGCGGCGGGAAGGTGCTCCCGCCGCTTGGTGTCGTTATGTTCAGTTTTTCAGGCTCTCCGCCCAGGCGGAGTAGCGGGCCACCTTGTCGTCGCAGTCGGCACGGCTTTCGCCCTGAGCGAGGATGTACACCTTCACCTTGGGCTCGGTGCCGGAGGGACGGACGATGACCGAGGTGCCGTCCGCCAGCTCGTAGCGCAGCACGTCGGAGCCGGACAGCTCCATGGTGGTCTTTTCGCCGGTCTGGGCGTTCACCACGCTGCCGTCCTGATAGTCCTTCCAGTAGGCCACGGCGGTGCCGCCCACTTCCACGGGAGGCTGCGCCCGCAGATTGGTCATGAGAGCGGCCATCTTCTTCAGTCCGTCCAGACCGGGCATCACCAGATTGAGGGTCTTTTCGCCGTAGTTGCCGTACTTTTCGTACAGGCCCTGCAGGGCATCATACAGGGTCATGCCCTGACCGGCATACCACGCCGCCATCTCGGTGAGCGCCATGGAGGCGGTGACGGCGTCCTTGTCCCGCACATAGTCGCCCAGCATATAGCCGAAGGACTCCTCGTAGGCGAAGATGACCTTGCCCTCGCCGGACTCCTCCAACTGATCCTTCTTCTGGGCCAGGAACTTGAAGCCGGTGAAGGTGTCATAGCTTTGCAGACCGTTCACCTCGGCCACCTTGCGGGCCATTTCGGTGGTGACGATGGTCTTGAGGGCCACGGGGTTGGCGGGCATTTTGCCGGTGCGGTTCTTGGCGGAGATGAGGTAGTCCAGCAGCAGCACGCCGGTCTGGTTGCCGGAGATGACCTTGAACTCGTCGTCGCCGGTGCGCACCATGATGCCCACACGGTCGGCATCGGGGTCGGAACCCAGAATGAAGTCGGCGTCCTCTCGCTTGGCGATCTCCACCGCCAGCGCAAAGCCCTCAGGATTTTCCGGGTTGGGGGAGACCACGGTGGGGAAGTCGCCGTCGATGACCATCTGCTCCGGCACGCAGATCACGTGCTTCATGCCCAGCCGCTTGAGGGCTTCGGGGATGAGCTTGTGGCCGGTGCCGTGGAAGGGGGTGAACACCATCTTGAAGGTGTCCGCCACCGCCTCGACGGCGGCCTTGTCGTTCACCTGCTCCATGACGTTGGCAAGGAACTTCTCGTCGGTCTCCTCCCCCATGAGGGTGATGAGCCCATCGGCCAGCGCCTTATCGTAGTCCATGGTCTTGACGCTGTCGAACACATCCAGCTCCTTCATCTTGCGTGCCACCTCGTCGGCCTGCTTGGGGGGGAGCTGTGCGCCGTCATCCCAGTAGACCTTGTAGCCGTTGTACTCCTTGGGGTTGTGGCTGGCGGTGACGTTGATGCCGGCGATGCAGCCGTACTCCCGCACGGCGAAGGACAGCTCCGGGGTGGGGCGCAGGGACTCGAACAGGCGCACCTTGATGCCGTTGGCGGCCATGACGCAGGCGGCCTCACGGGCAAACAGGTCGGAGTTGTTGCGGCAGTCGAAGCAGATGGCGATGCCCTGTGCCACGGCCTTGGGGCCCTCCTCCAGAATGACCTCAGCGAAGGCCTGGGTGGCGTGGCGGACAACGTGGACATTCATGCGGTACAGACCAACACCCATCGTGCCCCGCAGACCGGCGGTGCCGAATCCGAGCTGGGAGAAGAAGCGGGACTCGATCTCTTTGTCATCGTTGGCGATGGCGGTCAGCTCCGCACGCTCCGCTTCGGACAGGGCGGGGGACTGGAGCCAATGCTGATAGGTCTGCTTGTAGTCCATGGTTGAATCCTCCTCAAAGTATGTTAAAAAGCAAAGTTGCCGTTGACAAACACGGGAATTTCACGCCCGTCATGGGTGGTGCCCACGATGGACAGGTCGGCGGTGCCGATCATGAAGTCCACATGGGTGATGGACTGATTGAGGCCCAGCGCCTTCTGGCCCGCCTCGTCCAGCTTCTCGCCGCCCTCCACGCAGTTGGGGTAGGCGGAGCCGAAGGCCAGATGGCAGGAGGCGTTCTCGTCAAAGAGGGTGTTGTAGAACAGAATGCCGGTGTTGTTGATGGGGGAGTCGTAGGGCACCAGCGCCACCTCGCCCAGATAGGAGGCACCCTCGTCCACGGTGACGGCGTCCCGCAGATATTCCTCGCCCTCTTCGGCGTGGACATCGACGATTTTGCCGTCCTTAAAGTCGAGGTAGAAATTGCGCACCAGATTGCCGCTCATGGCCAGAGGGAGGGAGGCGTATACCCGTCCGTCCACGCCGTCCCAGCGTGGGGCGGTAAAGACCTCCTCGGTGGGCATATTGGCCACGAACTCCACGCCGTCGGCGGTGAGATCCCGACCTCCGGCCCAGATGTGATGTTCGGGGAGCTGAACGGTCAGGTCGGTGCCCAGAGCGTTGGTGTAATGCAGGCTTTGAAAGTGATAGTCGTTGAGGGTCTGTGCACGGCGGGCAGTGGCCGCCACGTGCTCCTTCCAGCGCTCCACTGCCTTTCCGTCCCCGGTGATGCGGCAAACGGAGAAGATGGCGTCCCACAAAGCGTCAATGGCGTCCTCTCCGGCCTTGTCGGGGAACACCTTTTTCGCCCACGCAAGGGTGGGGTGCGCACCGATGGACCACTGGAATCTGCCGGCGTCCATGGCGTCGTACCACGGCTTGGTGGCCTGTCCGGAGGTGCGCTGCCACGCCTGAATGCGGGTAGAGCTCACCCCTTTGAGCATTTCGGGGTCGGAGCCGATGATGGACAGGGCGGGGCAGTCCTGCTCCAGCAGCCAGTCAAACTTGGCTTTCAGGTAATGGGGGAATTCGGAGAAGGTGGCCTCATCCGCCTTGAGGTAGCGCTGGCGGGTGACGAAATCGTCCGACCAGTCCATCAGCACATCCCGTGCGCCGCAGTCCAGCGCAGCGGCCACGCACAGGCGGGCCAGCGGAGCGCACTCCACCGGGGCGGAGATGCGGGGGGTCTGACCGGGGCGGACATTCATGCCCACCTCCACCAGCAGGCGGGCATATTCGTTGAGCTTTGCGTCAAAATCCTTGACCATAGGGAAATTGTCTCCTTTTGCAGCGGTGCTGTCATATCTCGTTGTGCATATTATAGCATAGGCCGGAGGGAAATACAATTCGATTTGGATTGCATTTTTCGGGCGAAAAAGTTATAATGGTAAAAATTTAGTGGAACGGAAAGAAGGAGGAAAGCCTATGCTGACCACCGTGATTCCTCAGGGGTATGCCCCCTGTCTCAACCTGTATGATACCCAGAAGGCCATCGGCCTTTTGAAGCGCCTGTTTGAGGACAATCTGGGCGGTGCCCTCCACCTGCGCCGTGTGTCCGCCCCCTTGTTTGTGGAGGCATCCACCGGCCTGAACGACGATCTGAACGGCGTGGAGCGTGCGGTGTCCTTCGACATCCCCGATGCCGGGCGTGATGCGCAGGTGGTGCACTCTCTGGCCAAGTGGAAGCGGCTGGCCCTCCATCACTACCAGTTCTCGGTGGGCGAGGGACTGTACACCGACATGAACGCCATCCGTCGGGACGAGGAGCTGGACAACATCCACTCCGTGTATGTGGATCAGTGGGACTGGGAGAAGGTCATCGCCCCCCGGGACCGCACCGTGGAGTACCTGAAGGACACCGTGTCCACCATCATCGCAGCCCTGGCCGACACCCAGGCCACCCTGCGCTCTGTGTTTCCCCAGCTCACCACCCTGCCTGTGATCGAGCGGGAGGTGTCCTTCGTCACCACTCAGGAGCTGGAGGATCTCTGGCCCCACCTGTCGGGCAAGGAGCGGGAGGACGCATGGGTGAAGGATCACCCCGTCAGCTTCATCATGGGCATCGGCGGCGTCCTCAAGTCGGGCAAGCCCCACGATGGCCGTGCCCCCGACTATGACGACTGGGCGCTCAACGGTGACATTATGGTGTGGAACCCGGTGCTGGAGCGTGCCTTTGAGATTTCCTCCATGGGCATCCGTGTCAGCCCCGAATCGCTGGATCGCCAGCTCACCATCGCCGGGTGCGACCACCGCCGTGAGCTGCCCTTCCATAAGATGCTGCTGGAGGGCAAGCTGCCCCTCACCATCGGCGGCGGCATTGGCCAGAGCCGTGTGTGTATGCTGCTGCTGGGCAAGGCTCACATTGGTGAGGTTCAGGCCAGCGTATGGGACGAGCGCACCATGAAGGCCTGCCACGAAGCGGGCGTTGTGCTGCTGTAATAACGAATCTACATAAGGAGTGGTACCATGAAAAAGTTAGGCTTTGGTTGTATGCGTTTTCCTCTGCTGAACCCCGATGATCCCACTTCTGTTGACATCCCGCAGGTGTGCGACATGGTGGATCACTTCCTGGCCAAGGGCTTCACCTATTTTGACACCGCCTATTTCTACCACGGCTGCACCAGCGAGGGCATCGTCAAGCAGGTGCTGGTGGATCGCCATCCCCGTGACAGCTTTACCCTTGCCACCAAGATGCCCCTCAGCGTCATGCAGGACACGGACAAGGCGGGGCAGGAGACCATGTTCCGCAGCCAGTTGGAAAAGTGCGGCGTGGACTATTTCGACTACTACCTGCTCCACAACATCAATGGCGGCACCTACACCACCGCCCAGCGGCTGGACAGCTTCGAATTCGTCAGCCGCATGAAGGCGGAGGGCAAGGTGAAGCTCATGGGCTTCTCCTTCCACGACAGCGCCGAGATGCTGGACCGGGTGCTCACCGAGCACCCGGAGGTGGACTTCGTCCAGCTCCAGATCAACTATCTGGACTGGGAGAGCCCCACCGTCCAGTCCCGCCTGTGCTATGAGACCGCCGTGAAGCACGGCAAAAAAGTGGTGGTCATGGAGCCGGTGAAGGGCGGCAAGCTGGCCGTTCCGCCCAAAGAGGTGGCCGACCTGTTCCGTGCCTATGCCCCCGATGCCTCTCCCGCTTCATGGGCCATCCGCTTTGTGGCCTCGCTGGAGAACGTGATGATGGTGCTCTCCGGTATGTCCGACATGGCTCAGATGGCGGACAACACCGCCTATATGGAGCGCTTCATCCCCCTGAATGAGGAGGAGCAGAAGATCGTGGCCGAAGCTGCCGACATCATCCGGGGGGACGGCACCGTACCCTGCACCGCCTGCACCTACTGTGTGGACGGTTGTCCCCAGGGCATCCCCATCCCCGACTACTTCGCCCTGCTCAACGACAGCATCCGCAATCCCGGCCCCGACTACAAGGCCGCCTATGCGGAGCTGGCGGCCAGCCATGCCCCCGCCTCCGCCTGCGTGTTCTGCGGTCAGTGCGAGCGGGCCTGCCCCCAGCACATCGACGTGCCGGGTATGCTGATGATGGTGAAGGCCACCTTTGAATAATGTCCCAAAGGGCTGCGGAATCACTTCCGCAGCCCTTAAATTTATTTTAATCGTTTTCCCCATTGCAACTTAATCGGGACATTGGTAGTATGTTTCCATAAGGAGGGAGCAGCCATGCACACCATTCTGATCTGTGACGACGACCGGGACATCGTTTCGGCGCTGAATATTTACCTCACCAGCGAGGGCTACCGCACCGTGGCCGCCTACAACGGGGAGGAGGCCATCGCCGCCGTTGGGGAGGGGGGCATCGACCTCATCCTCATGGATGTGATGATGCCCAAGCTGGACGGCATCCACGCCACCGCCAAGCTGCGGGAGCTGGGCAACGTGCCCATCATCCTGCTCAC
>JAZNQA010000004.1:0-12281 GCA_045589915.1 Candidatus Enterenecus sp. | reverse complement strand
TGTGGGATTTTTGAATGATTAAAACAGAAATTGAATCAGCCCGTCCCACCATTCGATGAGCTTGAATTTCAGCACATATTCCTCGTCCTGTCCGGTGATGAGGGATACCTGCTCGTCGGACAGGCCGGCCTCTGCCGCCGTGGTCACTGCCTCCTCGGTGACGGTGGCAAGGCAAAGGGGAGGGAAGACCACGCACCACCAGTTTTGCCCTGCGCCCTCTCCGATGACCACCCGCAGCGCCCGATAGTTCCCTGCGGGGAGGGCAAAGCTGTCGTACACCTTGGTGGGGAACCACTGGTCATCCAGCGTGACGGACACCTGATCGTCGCAGCCCGCCGCCGCCAGCACCGCTTCGCCGGTTTGGGCCAGCTCGTCCAGATGGGGGGTGAGGGCGACTTCGGCGGAGTGCTGGTCTGCGATGCCGTCCAGCAGGGGGGTGGCCTCGGCCAGCACCGCATCCCGCACCGCCAGCTTCAGGGCCTGATCGGTGTCGCTGTCCGAATTGGCGATGACGTGGAGGCGCAGCACCTGCCCCGCCAGAGCGGCCTGACTGGTGGACGACCATACCCCCGCCGTCAGGGTCAGCCCGAAGGCCAGCAGGAGGGCCGATTCCCAAATGCGCAGCTTGGAAGTTTTCATAAAAACACACCGTCCTATGTAGAGTGACTACATTATGGACGGTGTGTTTCTGTTTTATACGGTTTTGCACACAAAAACGTCTTGATACAGGTGGGAGAGCCGCTCGCGGGCATCCTCGGCGGCGGTGGGATCGTCAAACAGGCCGAACACGGTGGGGCCGCTGCCCGTCATGGAGGCACCCAGTGCGCCGCAGTCGATGAGGGCGGCCTTGATGGAGTCGATCTCCGCCTTTTTGCGCTGTTCCATCACGTCCTCAAACACGTTGTACATTCGGCGGGCCACGCCTGCCAGATCGCCGGCGTCCAGTGCAGCGATGAGCCCTGCGGTGTCGGGGCGGCGGACGATCCTTCGCACATCCACCCGCCCGAAGAGCTGAGGGGTGGACACGGGGAAGGGAGGCTTGCACACCACCACATGGCAGTCCGGCAACGGGGAGAGGGGGGTGAGCACCTCGCCCCGACCCTCGGCCAGAGCGGTGCCCCCCACCACGCAGTAGGGCACATCGGAGCCCACGGCCTGCCCGATCTCGGCCAGCCGTTGGGGGGAGAGGTTGGAGCCGGTCAGCTCGTTCATGGCCCGCAGTACGGCGGCGGCGTCCGAGCTGCCCCCCGCCATACCGGCGCACACGGGGATGCGCTTTTGGATGGAAATGTCCACCTCCATGCCGCTGCCGGTGGCGCTGCGGAAGGCAGCGGCGGGCATCTGGGCAAGGTTGCGCCCGTCGCTGGGCAGGAAGCTCAGATTGGTGGACATCCTGCCCGCCTGCTGGCTGGGGGTGACGGTGAGGGTATCCGCCAGATCAATGGACTGCATGACCATCTGGAGGTCGTGATAGCCGTCCTCCCGGCGGCGCAGGATGTCCAGCGTCAGGTTCAGCTTGGCATAGGCCTTGATCTCCATGGGATCCCCGTCCTTTCCTCAGTCCCTGATCTTCCGTGCCTCTAAGTAAAAGCGCTTGTCATGGGCCTCGCCCATGGAGAAGGTCTTGCGGGGGAGCACCCCGTCGTGAATGACGGTGGGGAACAGCTCGTCCTTGCCCATGGCGGGCAGCAGGAAGGCGATGTTGCCGGGCTTGGCGGCGAAGTCACGGGACACGTCCTCGCCGTGGATGTAATCCACCCGACCGGCATTCTCCGCCAGCCAGCCGTCCAGAAAGGCCTGCAGGGTGCCCACGGGGAGCTGGGCGGCGGGAGCGGGGACGGTGACGGCCCCCTCGCCATCGGCATGGACGAAGCGGAGGACATGGCCCTCCCCCTCACCCAGATAGGCGTCGGGGTAAGCGGTCATCAGGTCGTCCAGCAGCTTTTTGGGGTCGGTGTCGAACACCACACGGTGGATGGCCTCGAACTCCAGCGACTCATCGTGGAGGTTGCCCAGCTCGCACAGGGCGAAGCGGGCGGGGAGGGAGGCCCACTGCTCCGGGGGAGTGAGCTTCTTCTGCTGCTCGTAGCACGCCTTGGCGGTGGCCAGAGAGTGGTTGCCGTCCCCCACGGCGAAGAGCATCACGGCGGCGTTTTCGGTGCCGTAGCGGGCGTTGAAGGAGTTGGGCTCGGCCAGAGCGGAGAGGGCGCAGGCCACCTGTGCCGCCTGCTCATCGGTGAGCTTCCAGCCGGTGATGTGGCCGCCCTGCTCCATCAGCTCAAAGTCATATACCTGCTCCATGCTGTCCGTCATGTCAGCCAGCGGCTCGATGACGGTGCGCTGGGGATCGTCGCACAGGATCATCACGTGGGGCAGCTCGATGGGGGCATTCTTGCGCACCGCCACACGGGGCGGGATGCGGGAGAGCACCGTGCCCTCGGTGGCACGGATGAGGGCGGGGGAGCCGGGGGCGTAGTCATACTGCTCCAGATCCACCATGCCGATGAGACCACGGCGGGTCTGCCCGCCGCTGAGCTTGCGCTCCACATAGAGCAGGGCGGCGGGGAGTACATCGAAGCGGTCGTCCTCCAGATAGCGGGCCATGGTGTGGTTGATGGCGGCGATGTCGGCCTCCACGTTGGGGCCTTCCAGACGGCTCTCCGGCAGGATGAGCCGCAGGGTGGAGGGGGCATCCCCCACCCGCTCCTCCACCCGCTGCCAGTATTCCGGCTGGGAGGTGTACTGGTCGCAGGCGACTACCGACCACAGGGGCATCCCGCAGTCCCGGGGGAGCAGGATGTCGGCGGGGCGGAAGGGGAGAGAATCAAAGGAACAAGTCATGTCAGGTTACCTCCCATTCTCAGTTCAGTGCGGCCTTGATGGCCTGCAGCAGATCGTCGAATTCTTCAAAGGCGGGCAGTTCGGGGAAGTCCGCCTTGATCTTGTCGGTGGTCTTGAACAGGAAGCCCGCCTTGCCCGCCTGAATCATGGCGAGGTCGTTGTAGCTGTCACCGGCGGCAATGGTGTCGTACCCCATGGACTGTAGGGCCTTCACGGTGGTGAGCTTGGACTGCTCGCAGCGCATTTTGAAGCCGGTGATCTCCCCACTGGGGGCCACCTCCAGCGTGTTGCAGAAGATGGTGGGCCAGTCCAGCTTTTCCATCAGAGGCTTGGCAAACTGCTCGAAGGTGTCGCTCAGGATGATGACCTGGGTGATGGAGCGCAGTTCGTCCAAAAAGGCCTTGGCGCCGGGGAGGGGGTCGATGGTGGCGATGGTGGCCTGGATCTCCTTCAGGCCCAGCCCATGCTGGCGCAGGATGTCCAGACGGTAGTTCATCAGCTTGTCGTAGTCGGGTTCGTCACGGGTGGTGCGCTTCAGTTCGGGGATGCCGGTGGCCTCCGCAAAGGCGATCCAGATCTCGGGAACGAGAACGCCTTCCATATCCAAACATACGATGTTCATGTAGTGTCTCCCTTATTTCTTCAGATTGTTCAGGAACCGTTCCAGACGGGTGAGGGCCTCTCCCAGATTCTTCATGGAGGCGGCGTAGCAGGCACGGACAAAGCCCTCTCCGCCGGGGCCGAAGGCGGTGCCGGGGATGACGGCCACCTTCTCCTCCTGAATGAACCGGTCGCAGAACTCCTCGGAGCTCAGACCGGTGGACTTGATACAGGGGAAGGTGTAGAACGCACCTCGGGGCTCGAAGCAGTCCAGCCCCAGTTTGCGGAAGCCGTCCACCAGAAAGCGGCGGCGTCCGTCATATTCCTGCTTCATGGCCTCGATGTCCTTGTCGCCATTCTCCATGGCCTCGATGGCGGCGTACTGGCTGGTGGTGGGGGCGGACATGATACCGTACTGGTGCAGCTTGGTCATGGCGGCCACCAGCGCCTTGGGGCCGCACAGGAAGCCCATACGCCAGCCCGTCATGGAGAAGGCCTTGGAGAAGCCGTTGATGACGATGGTGCGCTCGTACATATCAGGGATGTTGGCCATGGAAACATGGTGCTGGCCGTAGGTGAGCTCGGCATAGATCTCGTCGGAGATGACCATGATGTCGGTGCCCCGCAGCACGTCGGCCAGCGCCTCCAGATCGGCACGGCCCATGATGCCGCCGGTGGGGTTGTTGGGGAAGGGGAGCACCACCGCCTTAGTGCGGGGGGTGATGGCGGCGCGCAGCTCGTCGGCAGTGAGGCGGAACTCGTTCTCCACCTTGGTCTCCACCAGCACGGGCACGCCGTGAATCATGGACACCAGCGGGCCGTAGCACACGAAGGAGGGGGTGGGGATGATGACCTCGTCCCCCGGCTCCAGCAGGCAGCGGAAGCACAGGTCCAGGCCCTCGCTGCCGCCCACGGTGACCAGGATCTGGCCGATGGGGGCGTATTCCAGATCGAAGCGGCGCTTCATGTACTTGCTGATGGAGCGGCGCAGGTCGGACAGACCGGCGTTGGGGGTGTATTTGGTGAAGCCCTTTTCCAGAGAGTAGATACCCGCATCACGGATGTGCCACGGGGTGGGGAAGTCGGGCTCACCCACGCCGAGGGAGATGCCGCCCTCCATGCCCTCCAGCAGGTCGAAATACTTGCGGATCCCGGAGGGAGGAATGTCCTGAATGCGGCGGGAGAGAATCTGATTATAATCCATCATTCGTAAACAAACCTTTCTTCCTGACTCTCCTGCTTCTGAAAGATCAGGTGCTTTTCTTTATATTTCTTGAGGATGAAGTGGGTGGCGGTGCCGGTGACATCCTCCAGCGGGGCCAGCTTTTCGCCCACGAACAGGGCCACTTCCTTCAGGGAACGGCCGGAGATGATGACGGTCAGGTCGAAGGAGCCGCTCATCAGGTAGACCGACTCCACCTCGTCATACTGGTAGATGCGCTCTGCCACCCGGTCAAAGCCTTCGCCCCGCTGGGGGGTGACGCTCACCTCGATGAGGGCGGTGACACATTCCCGCTCGGTGCGATCCCAGTCCACCAGCGCCTGATAGCCGAGGATGACGCCGCCCCGCTCGTACTCCGCAATGGCTGCCGCTACCTCTGCCTCGGTCATACCGGTGATGGATGCCAGCTGGGCATGGGTCAGGGTGCAATCGTCCTCCAGCAGTTGTAACAGCTTTTTCATGGGAGGTACCTCCTTAAAATTAAAATGAAAACCGATGGGTTCATTATATACGCTGAACCCACGGATGGCAATCACTTTTGCGAACTAACGCAAAATCCTACAAAAGGGCTTATAAAAACTTTCTATTTCCCTGCGATATTTGTTGATTTTGTGCTTTTCATTTTAGGAATTCGGGTGTAAAATAGGGCGGCAATCAACTATTATCAGCGGACACCGTGAAACAGGAGGGGGACCTCATGAATCATACCGTATTGATCGACCGCATTTTGGAGGCCGAGCGGGCTGCCAGCCTCATCGCCGGTGAGGCGGAGGAGCGTCAGGCCAGACAGCAGGACGAGCTGGCCGCCGAGAGCGCCCGCATCCGGGAGGAGTATATGGAGCGTGCCGCCCAGCGGCTGGAGAGCCTGCGTGAGACCGAGCAGAAGCGCAAGGAGCAGACCCTTGCGGCTCAGGACAGCCGCCTGGCCGAGGCCAATGCCCGCATGGAGCGTGCCTACGGGCGCTATGGCGACAACTGGGTGGACACCCTGTTCCGTCAGGTGGTGGAAATTCGGTGAGCGCCGGGTATGAGGCTCTGGCCACCAAGGCCAAGGCGATGTATGGCAAGCGGATGCGCAAGGCCGATCTGGTGCGCATCATCAACTACCGCACTCTGGACGACATCCTGTCCGACCTGCGCCAGCAGGGGAGCTGGGCGCCGGCGGTGGCGGCGCTGCCGGAAGGGGCGCTGTTTACCCGTGCCCGTCTGGAGGATGCCCTGCGGGACCAGCTCCGCCGTGAGGGTGTGCGCCTGTCCGCCTTTGTGCCCCAGCAGGATCGGGCGCTGATGGAGTTCCCCCTGCTGCGAGCCGAGATGGAGCACATTCTGGCCGCCCTGCGGCGGCTGCGGGCCAACCTGTCCAAGGAGACGGAGAAACTGCCCCGTGACTACCTGACCCACACCAAGGTGGATCTGGAGGGGCTGCACCGCTGCACCGATATGAACGGCCTGCTGGAGGCCATTCGGAACAGCATTTACTACGATGCCCTCAGCCATCTGAGCGGGGAGGGCGAGGTGCCCACCTACGGCGTGGCCGAGGCGCTGCTCACCTCTACCTATTATCGCCATATGCAGCGGCTCATCCGGCGGCGCTATGACGGCGATGTGCGGCGGGTGCTGGAGCGGTCGCTGGGCGATCAGGTGGATATGCTCAATATCATGCACGTTCTGCGCATGAAGCAGTATTTCCCCCAGACGGACGACTATCTGCCGGTGCTGCTGCCCTACCACTATCGGGTGCGCCCGGAGCAGATCCATGCCATGTGCGCCGCACCTTCGGCGGAGGCGGTGCTGGAGATGGTGGAGTCCACCCCCTATGCCTCGGTGTTCCGGGGGGCGGACATTGAGGATCTGAACAACCTGTATTCCGCTGCGCTGTACAAATTCAGCCGCCGCCAGCTTCTGATGGGCAAGCCGTCCATTTACAGTGCGGTGGGCTATCTGAACCTGCGGGAGCTGGAGCTGAAGGCGGTGGTGTCCGCCGTGGAGGCATCCAAGTACCGCCAGCCCCTTGACCCATCCTTCTTCGACATTTTGGGAGAGTAAGTCTGCGGGCAGACAAGGAGGAGTTCCATGTCAGTACAACCTATGAAATTCGTCACCCTCACCGGTCCGGCGGAAGCCTTTGACCGGGTGGTGCGTGACTGTATTCTGGATCGGTCTTTCCACCCGGAAAATGCCCTCCAGACCATGCGGGGCAACAGCCGCCTGCGCCCCATGACCGGCGGCACGGCGGTGGCCCCCCTGCTGCGGCAGGCGGACGGTCTGCTGGAGCGGCTGGGGTTGGAGCCGGAGTACCGTCCCTTTGAGGAGCCGGAGAGCACGGAAACGGTGCAGACCTATTTTGACGGCCTGGAGGGACGGCTGAACGAGATGGATCAGCTCATGGAGGCCCTTCGGCAGGAGGCGGATGACGACCGCTCCTCGGTGGGTCAGCTCCAGAAGCTCACCGGGCTGTCCGTGGGGCTGAACACCCTGCGGGAGATGAAGCATCTTGCCTTCCGCTTTGGCCACATCCCGCTGGACAGCTACCGCTCCTTCCAGACTGCGCTGGACAAGCGGGAGGACTGCTACTTTATCTCCACCGAGGTGGAGGGCGACCTGGTCTATGGCTGCTACTTCGCCCTGCGCCAGAATGAGGAGCAGGTGGATGCCCTGTTCGCCTCCATGCACTTCGTGCCCGTTCCCCTCTCTGATCGGGTGGACGGCACCGCAGCGGAGGCTATCGCCTCCCTCACCCATCAGGCGGAGGACGACGAGGCGGCCATTGCTGCCCTGCTGGAGCAGAAGAAGGAGCTGACCCAGGCGGAGGGGGATAAGCTGCTCTCCCTGCGTGCGTGGCTGTGCCGGGAGTATCAGGTGGCGGAGACCCGCCGCTGTGCTGCCTGCTCCGGCGACACCTTCTATCTCATCGGCTGGGTGCCCAAGAAGGAGCTGCCCGCCTTTTTGAAGGGCGTGGAGGAGTTCGGCGGGCTGGACTGCGTCACCGACGACGCTGACGACACCGGCCTCACCCCGCCCACCAAGCTCAAGCACGGGGTGCTGGGACGCATTTTCGAGCCCTTCCTGCGGATGTACGGTCTGCCCAACCATCGGGAGTATGACCCGTCCACCTTCATGGCCATCACCTACTGCCTGTTCTTCGGCATTATGTTCGGTGATGTGGGTCAGGGCGCACTGCTCATCCTGTTCGGCTTCCTGATGTGGAAGCTGAAGAAGATGTGGCTGGGCAGGATCGTGTCCTGCTGCGGCGTGGGCTCGGTCATCTTCGGCTTTGTGTACGGCTCGGTATTCGGCTTTGAGGAATGGTTGCCCGGCTTTAAGATCCTTCACGGCAGCAACGTCCTCTATCTGCTGCTGGCATCGCTGGGACTGGGCGTGGCCATGATCGTGTACGCCATGGTGCTCAACATCTCCAACGGTATCCGCCAGAAGAACTACGACAAGATCTTCTTCGGCCCCAACGGACTGGCAGGCATGGTGTTCTATCTGGGTCTGATCGTGGCGGCGCTGCTCACTCTGCTGGGTGTGGTCAACCTGTTCCGCATCTGGTATGTGCTGCCCGTTATCCTGCTCCCCCTCATCATCATCCTGCTGCGGGAGCCGCTGACCAAGCTGTGCTCCGGCGAAGCGGACTGGAAACCCGAATCGGTCAGCGGACTGCTGGTGGGCGGCTTCTTCGAGCTGTTTGAGACCCTGCTCTCCTTCCTCACCAACACCCTGTCCTTCCTCCGTGTGGGCGCCTACGCCATCACCCATGTGGCGCTGATGCTGGTGGTTCACGCTCTGGCCGGCAGCGGCAACATTGTGGTGCTGGTTATCGGCAACCTGTTCGTCATGGCGCTGGAGGCGGTCATGGTGTGTATTCAGGTGCTCCGTCTGGAGTTTTACGAGCTGTTCGGCCGCTTCTATCAGGACAGCGGTCGGGAGTTCCTCCCCAAAAACGTAGATTATTCCGCCAAGATCAACTGAGAACATAGGAGGTCAATATCATGAACACCACTTTGAAGATCGTCTTTGTGCTGCTGGGCACCCTGTTCCTGTTCCTGCCCCTCATCACCATCGCCGTGCGTAAGCTCACCGGCTCCTCTGCCCGCCACGCTCTGCTCACCAACATCGCCATGTTTTGCGGCCTGTTTCTGATCACCTCCGTGCTGGGTCTGTCCGGCGCAGCCTCCGCTGCCGCTCCTGAGGCCGCCGCTGCCGCAGGTGCCGCCGCTGACGGGCTGTCCACCGGCCTGAAGTACATCGGCGCCGGTCTGGCTGTGGGTCTGTCCGGCATCGGCGGCGGTATCGCCGTGTCCTCCTCAGCTTCCGCCGCTCTGGGCGCCATCTCCGAGAACGACTCCATGTTCGGTAAGTCCCTCATCTTCGTGGGTCTGGCCGAGGGCGTGGCTCTGTACGGCCTGATCATCGCTCTGGTGCTGCTCTTTGTCTCTTAATATGCGTTACTTTGTCATCTCCGACAATACCGATACCCATGTGGGGCTCCGTCTGGCCGGTATCGAGGGCGTGGTGGCCCGCAGCCGGGAGGAGGGACTGGCCGCCATCGACAGCGCACTGGATGACCCCACCATCGGCATCCTGCTCATCACCGAGGGGCTGGCGGAGCAGTGCGCCGACAAGCTGGCTCCCCTGAAGATGAATGGGCACATCCCCCTGGTGGTGGAGATCCCCGACCGCCACGGCACCCGCAACAAGGACGCCATCGGCAAGTACATCCGAGAGGCCATTGGTGTAAAACTTTGAAGCAAACGCCGACGAAATGCGTCACGACATCTTGCGGCTCATTTTGGTCATAAATTCGTTGTGCTTTCTTGAAATAAACAAATTATTTCTGCGAAATCACGCCTCTTTCTGACCGAAAATGCTCTCGCAAGCTGTTCCTGCCGATTTCATCAGCGCTTACTTCTGATTTCTCTCTATTTCAAATTTAACTCCTATCTAAGGAGGTTTTTCCATGCAAGATCAATCCGAAAAGCTGCTCCGCTTTACCGAAACGGTGCTGGGTCAGGCCAACCGTGAGAGCGAAGCCATGCGCTGCCAGATGGCCCACACCCGCAGCCAGGTGCTGGGTGAGGCACGGGAGGAGGCCAGGGAAGCCGCCCGTGCGCACTACGAGCGTGAGGCGGCTCAGATCCGTGCCGAGGCGGGGCGAGAGGTGTCCCGCCACCTGATGGACATCAAGCGGAATGTGTATCTCCGCCGCAAGGAGATCGGTGAGGAAGTGTTCGCCAAGGTGCGTGCCCGGCTGGAGGAGTTTACCTCCTCCCCCGAATATCCCGCCTATCTGGAGAAGCTGCTCAAGGCCGCCATGAAGCAGGTGTGCGGCGCCACCACGGTGTCCCTGCGCCTGCGCAGGGAGGATATGCAGTATGCGGAGCGGCTGACCCACCTCACTGCCCCCGCCTATGCCACTTGCGAGGAGGGCAATTTCTCCCTTGGCGGGCTGGCCATCCGCTGCCCGGAGCTGGGTCTGCGGGTGGACTGCACCTTCGATAACCGTCTGAACGAGCTGTCCAGCCGGTTTGCCGAGTCCTTCGGGCTGTCCCTGTCCGACGATCTGGACGAGATGTAAGGAGGCCGCCATGAGAAACTATCAGATCTACAGCGTCAACGGCCCCGTGGTCAAGGTGAAGGGCGGCCGTGGCCTCGCCATGATGGACATGGTATATGTGGGCGAGGAACAGCTCATCGGTGAAGTGGTGGGCGTGGAAGGGGACAAGACCACCGTTCAGGTGTACGAGGACACCACCGGCCTGGCCCCCGGTCAGGCTGTGGAGCCCACCCATGCCCCCATGTCCCTCCTGCTGGGCCCCGGTCTGCTGGGCAATATCTTTGACGGCATTGGCCGCCCCCTTCGGGCGCTGGAGAATGCCTCCGGCGCATTTCTGGGCCGTGGCGTCAACATTCCGGCGCTGGATACGGAGCGCCGGTGGGATGTGACCGTCACCGTCAGCGAGGGCGATGTGGTGCGCCCCGGCGTGCCCTATGCCCACTGTCAGGAGACTGCCGCCATCACCCACCGCTGCCTGGTGCCCGCCGGACTGACCGGCACCGTCACCAGGGCCGTCCCCTCCGGGGCCTACACCGTGGACGATGTGCTGGTGGAGGTCACCGACGAGCGTGGACGGGTCACCTCCCTCAAGCTGGCGGCCCGCTGTCCCATCCGTGGTGCACGGCCCATGTCCCGCCGCCTGCCCATCACCCGCCCCCTCATCACCGGCCAGCGCATCATCGACACCCTGTTCCCCATCGGAAAGGGTGGCGCTGCCGCCATCCCCGGCCCCTTTGGTGCCGGTAAGACCATGACCCAGCACCAGCTGGCCAAGTGGTCCGATGCGGATATCATCGTCTACCTCGGCTGCGGCGAGCGCGGCAACGAGATGACCCAGGCGCTGGAGGAGTTCTCCGAGCTGAAGGACCCCCGCACCGGCCTGCCCCTGATGAACCGCACCATCCTCATCGCCAACACCTCCAATATGCCGGTGGCCGCCCGTGAAGCCTCGGTGTACACCGGCATGACCATCGCCGAATATTACCGTGATATGGGCTATCATGTGGCCCTCATGGCCGACTCCACCTCCCGCTGGGCGGAGGCTCTGCGTGAGATCTCCGGCCGTCTGGAGGAGATGCCCGCCGAGGAGGGCTTCCCCGCCTATCTGGCCTCCCGTCTGGCCGAGTTCTACGAGCGTGCCGGCTATGTGGAGACGCTGGAGGGCAGGGAGGGCTCCGTCACCGTCATCGGCGCCGTCTCCCCCCAGGGCGGAGACTTCTCCGAGCCGGTCACCCAGAACACCAAGCGCTTTATCCGCTGCTTCTGGGCGCTGGATCGTGGTCTGGCCTATGCCCGCCACTTCCCCTCCATCCATTGGATGAACTCCTACTCCGAATATACCGCCGACCTGAAGGGCTGGTACAGCGAGAACGTCTCCCCTGAGTTTGACAAGTGCCGCCAGCGCATCGCCAACCTCCTGCGGGAGGAGAGCCAGCTCATGGAGATCGTCAAGCTCATCGGTGCCGACATCCTGCCTGAGGATCAGAAGCTGGTCATCGAGACTGCCCGCCTCATCCGTGTGGGCTTCCTCCAGCAGAATGCCTATCACGATGTGGACACCTATGTGCCCCTGCCCAAGCAGCTCAAAATGATGGAGATGATCCTCCGCCTGTATGACGGTGCCCGTGCCGCCATCGAGCGGGCGGTGCCCCTCTCCCAGTTCACCGCCACCGGCGTGTTCGATGCGCTGGTGAAGATGAAGTACGAAGTGCCCAACAACGACCTGTCCAAGTTCGACCACTATACCGATATGATCGACCGGGCCATTGCCCAGGTCAACGCCGCCAACAGTTGAGGTGATACCGCATGAGATTGGAATATACCGGCTTGGCCGACCTGAACGGCTCTCTGGTGGCCCTCAAGGGCGTGTCCGGCGTGTCCTATGACGAGCTGGCCGAGCTGACCATGGAGGACGGCAGCCGCCGCTACGGCCGTGTCATCCTCATCGAGGGGGACAGGGTGGTGCTCCAGGTGTTCGAGGGCACCCGTGGCATCTCGCTGGAAAATACCCGCACCCACTTCACCGGCAAGCCCATGGACATCGCCCTGTCCAAGGAGATG
>JAZNQA010000003.1:0-18792 GCA_045589915.1 Candidatus Enterenecus sp. | reverse complement strand
AGGCACTTGCAAAAATCGGGGAAAAATGCTATAATAAATCATTAAAAATTATACTGGGGAGGTATCCTCTTTTGAATACCAAGACGAAAAGAATTTCCGAGGATCAACTGAACAAACAGCTCAGCCTTTGCGGCGAGATCAAGGATTATTGGCAGGAGCAGGGTCGCGTGCCTGTTGCCTTTGTGGATACCTACGGCTGCCAGCAGAACGAGGCCGACTCCGAACAGATCCGCGGCATGCTGCAGCTTGCAGGCTATGGCTTTACCGACACCGAGGAGGGCGCGGACATCATTGTTCTCAACACCTGCGCTATCCGTGAGCACGCTGAGCAGCGTGTGTTCGGCAACGTGGGCGCACTGGTACACGGCAAGCGCCGCAACCCCAACCAGATCATCTGTCTGTGCGGCTGCATGGCGCAGGAGCCTCACGTGGCCCAGCGGCTGCGCCAGTCCTACCAGCACGTGGATCTGGTGTTCGGCCCCCACGCCCTGTGGCGCTTCCCCGAATTTCTGCGCCGCATCTACCTGCGCCGTGGGCGGGTGTTTGAAACCGAACAGTCCGAGGGCGCCATTGCCGAGGGTCTGCCGGTGCGCCGCTCCGGCAAGATCAAGGCGTGGGTGTCCATCATGTACGGCTGCAACAACTTCTGTTCCTACTGCATCGTGCCCCACGTCCGTGGGCGGGAGCGCAGCCGTGAGCCGGACATCATCCTGAAGGAAATTCGGGAGCTGGCCGAGCAGGGCTACAAGGACATCACCCTGCTGGGGCAGAACGTGAACTCCTACGGCAAGGATCTGGTGGGCGGCATGGACTTCCCCACCCTGCTGGAGCAGGCCAACGCCATCCCCGGCGACTTTTTGCTCCGCTTCATGACCAGCCATCCCAAGGACGCCACCGAGCGGCTCTTTGACGTGATGGCAGCCTGCGAGAAGGTGGCTCCCGTCATCCACCTCCCCTTCCAGTCGGGCAACACCCGTGTGCTGCGGGAGATGAACCGCCGCTACACCCGTGAGCAATACCTCGAAAAAGTCCACGCCCTGCGGGAGCGCATCCCCCACATCGTGCTCACCAGCGATGTGATCGTGGGCTTCCCCGGCGAGACCACGCCGGAGTTCGAGGACACTCTGTCCCTCATCGAGGAGGTGCGCTTCGACGCCCTGTTCACCTTCATCTATTCCCCCCGCAAGGGCACCCCTGCCGCCGAGATGGAGGATCCCATGAGCAAGGAGGAGAAGTCCGCCAACTTCAACCGGCTGGTGGAGGCCCAGAACCGCATCTCCAACGAGAAGCACAAGGAGTACATCGGCACCGTCCAGCGCTGTCTGGTGGACGGCGAGGGCGACGACCCCCGCAACAACCTCAACGCCCGCACCCCCGGCAACCGGCTGGTGCATCTTACCGGCGACACCTCCCTTATCGGGCAGTATGTGGACATCAGGATCACCGGCTGCTCCACCTGGGCGCTGTTCGGGGAGCTGGTGTGAGAGCCGCCACGGAAGGGCCCATTTGACACCTCTCCGTCATTTGCTTCGCAAATGCCACCTCCCCTCAAGGGGAGGCTTTGGGGCGATCACCCATTCTGCATTGTTCTCCCCTCATCCGTCACGGCTGCGCCGTGCCACCTTCCCCACAGGGGAAGGCTCTTTCCATTATCCATTCCCCCACGAAAGGAGGGCCGCTATGACCCGACGGGACAACATTATCAAGTGGATCGCCTACGGCGTGGCTCTGGCGGTCATCACCGTTTTCAACTACTACATCTTTGGCCCGCTGCCCATCTCCCTGCCTCTGCTGCTGCCCATGGCGGCGGTGGCGGTGGGCACGCTGGAGGGCTCCCGCTTCGGTGCGGGCTTCGGCCTTGCCGCCGGACTGGTCATGGCCACCATCGGGCACGGCTCCCTGCTCTGTTTGCCCCTCTTGTCCGCCATCGGCTGGCTGTGCGGGCTGCTCACCCAGTATGTGCTGCGCCGTGATCTGGTGGGGCACCTGATCTGCGCCGCCCTCACCCTGCTCCTGTGGGAGCTGGCTCAGGTGATCTCCCGCCTTGCGGGGCACGCCGCCCCCCTGTCCACCCTGCTGGGCGTGGCGCTGCCGGAGCTGCTGTGGTCACTGGGGCTCTCCCTCCCGGTCTACTGGGTGGGGCGGTTCTGCTGCGTCCATTTCGGGAGGATCTGCCATGAATAATCCCTTTTCCTTCTTCAACAACAAAGACACCCGCACCGAGGGGGAGAGCCGTAAGCTCCAGGTGCGCACCGCAGTCCTCATCGCCCTGTTCTGCTGCATCCTGCTGGCCTTTTTCGGGGTGCTCTACAATCTGCAGGTGGTCAAGGGCGACTACTACCTCGCCAACGCCAACCACAACATTGCGCAGACAGAAACGGTGGACAGCGTGCGGGGGGGTATTCTCGACCGCTATGGCCGGGTACTGGTGACCAATCAGGCCAGCTATCAAGTCACCCTGAACACCACCCTCATGGGGGACGACCGCAACGAGATCATCGCCCAACTGCTGGCCCTGTGCCGGGAGAGCGGGGTGACGTGGGCGGACAGCCTGCCCATCACCCCCAACGCCCCGTGGCGGTACACCAGAACGGACAACCTGTTCTCCCGCACCTCGGAGGATGAGGAGGGCAACGTCACCGTGTCCGCCACATCGCTGGGACGGCTGGCCCAGCGCTACAAGTGGATCAGCGACCCCGCCACCGCCGACCCCTCCGCCGCCGAGCTGCTCACCGCCATCTGTCTCCAGTTCGGCCTCATTGAGCACGAGGGGGATCCCATCACCGCCGAGATGCGGGCCGTGGCCGGCGTGCTGTACGAGGTCTATCTGCGCTCCAACGAGATCGTGTACACCGACTATATTCTGGCCTCCGATGTGGACATCACCTTCATTACCCGGATCAAGGAGCGTTCCCTCACCGGCGTCACCATCAAGACGGCCACCTCCCGCCAGTACAACACCACCTATGCCGCCCACGTGCTGGGGCATATCGGCTCCATCCAGAGTCAGGACTGGCCCGCCTACCGTGAGTTGGGCTACCCCATGAACGCCTATGTGGGCCGCAGCGGAGTGGAGCTGGCCTTCGAGTCCTACCTCCACGGCACCAGCGGCGTACGCCAGATCGAAACGGACGAGAACGGCAAGCTGGTGTCCCAGCAATGGCTCAGCGAGCCCGGCCCCGGCGACAACGTGGTGCTCACGCTGGATCTCGGCCTGCAGGCCGTCACCGAAGATTTGCTGGCCCAATTCGTGTCCAATCTGGAGGAGCCCGGAGGCGCCGCCGCCGTGGTGGTGGATATGACGGGCGGCGTGCTGGCCATGGCCTCCTACCCCACCTATGCCCCGGCGGAGTTCCTGACCAATTACAATGAGCTGCTCACCGCCGAGAACCGCCCCATGTTCAACCGTGCCACCATGGGTCTGTACGCCCCCGGCTCCACCTTCAAGATGGTGACGGCGGTAGCCGCCCTGTCGGAAGGGGTGGTCACCCCCTATTCCACCGTGTACTGCGGCGGCATTTACCACTATGCCGACGCCCATCCCCGCTGCTGGATCGCCAGTCAGGGCGGCATCCACGCCACGGAGAACGTGTCTCAGGCCATCACCGACTCGTGCAACATCTACTTCTACGACGTGGGCCGTCGGCTGGGCATCACCGCGCTGGAACGCTACGCCGCCATGTTCGGTCTGGGGCAGTATACCGGCATCGAGATCCCCGAATATAAGGGTACCGTGGCCGGGCCGGAGACCTCCGCCGCCTACGGGCAGCCCTGGTACGGCGGCGATACCCTGTACGCCTCCATCGGTCAGGGCAACAACCAGTTCACCCCCCTCCAGCTTGCCAACTATGTGGCCACGCTGGTCAACGGCGGCAACCACTATCAGGCTCACCTGCTCAAGGAGGTCAAGTCCAGCGATTACAGCCAGGTGGTCTTTGAGCACCAGCCCGTCCTGCTGGACAGCATCCACATCGACTCCGCCCATCTGGCGGCGGTGAAGCGGGGTATGTACGACCTGTCCAAGACGGCCGGCATGGCCTACCACTTCTCCTCCCTGCCGGTGGAGGTGGGCTGCAAGACCGGCACCGCCGAGGTGTCCGGCAAGGACGCCACCGCCACCTTCGTCTGCTTCGCCCCCTATGACGATCCCCAGATCGCCATCTGTCTGGTGGCCGAGCAGGGCTCCTCCGGCGGCAATCTGGCATCGGTGGCTGCGGGCATCCTCGCCCAGTATTTCTCCACCGACAGCTCCCTCTCCGCCCCCACCGGGGAGAATACCCTGCTGCACTAAGAAACAACAGCATCCCCGCTCCACGGAGCGGGGATGCTGTTATTTATGGACACGAAAACCACGGGTTATGCCCATGTTCCTGAAAGGTTATGACTTTGAGTCATCCCCGCCGCAGCGGGAGCTTCCCTCTGATGAGGGAGGTGGCATTTGCGGAGCAAATGACGGAGGGAGAGATAAAAAAGAGGACTTCTCTCCCCCAGTCTCGCTGTCGCTCGACAGCCCCCTCGTCAGAGGGGGCCAAGGATGCCACTCGTGTTGCGGCTGGTCACGATTCGGGCGGGTTTTGAACCCGCCCCTACGCCGGTTCATTGGCTTGCCGTAGGGACCACCGCCCTCGGCGGCCCATTCGAATCCCATAATTATTTTTGACATCCAACCGGCAGCTTTGCGGAATCGTTTTCAGGACAGGAACGAATGTATCACCGGTTCCAAAATCCCCTGATTGCAAGACTTCCACAGCTTCCACAAAGTTTTCCACAGAACTTTTCCGCACAGATGCGTGAGTGTCACAGCCTTTACAGTAGACATAATTCTATGTCAAGGATTATTTCTCCGCTTTTTTTCACAATCTTTTAGCGGGCGCAGTTAGAGTCCGCTCCTCGCAGGATGTCCAGCCCGTGGCCGAGGGCGGGCAGGATGTGCTCCAGGCACTCTGCCACCGCCTTGGGGGAGCCGGGAAGGTTGACGATGAGGCTCCTTTTGCGGATGCCGGCGGCGGCACGGCTGAGCATGGCACGGTCGGGAAAGCGGGCGGAATAGGCCCGCATGGTCTCCGGGATGCCGGGGGTGGGGCGCTCCACCACGTCCATGGTGGCCTCCGGGGTACAGTCCCGTGGAGAAAAGCCGGTGCCGCCGGTGGTGACGATGAGGGCGGCCACATCGTCATCGCACAGCCGCTCCAGCTCTTGGGCAAGCTGCGTCCGCTCGTCGGGAAGGATGGCATAGTGCACCACCTCGTACCCCGCCTGCTCCAGCAGCCTGCGGGCGGCAGGGCCGGACTGATCTTCCCGCTGCCCGGCAAAGCCGCTGTCACTCACCGTAATCATGGCAGCCTTGTATCCCATCTGTTATCCCTCCTCTACGGTGAGGGTATCCCCTACCGAGATGGTGCCGCCGGACAGCACCCGTGCAAACACGCCCTCACGGGGCATGATGCAGTCCCCCATCTTCTGAAAGATCTGGCAGCCGTGGTGGCACTCCTTGCCGATCTGGGTCAGCTCCAGCACCACATCGTTGCAGCGAAACTTCGTGCCGATGGGCAGGGTGCGGAAGTCGATGCCGGACACCACCAGATTCTCCCCAAAGTCGCCGTCCCGCACCTCGGCACCACGGCGGCGGAACTGCTCGATCTTGTCCCAGCTCAGCAGGGACACCTGACGGTGCCAGTTCCCTGCGTGGGCATCCCCCACGATGCCCCAGTCCACCTGGAATTGGGCGGAGCCCACGTTGGTCTTCTGGGTGCCCTTGGCGGGGCTGGTGCACACTGCGATGACATTACCCATATCTGTTCCTCCTTATCCCCCGATCTGGGACATGATGCGCCCCTCGCCGTCCTCCACCCGTGGGCTGGAGAACTGGTGGGCGGCAGGCTTTTGCCCGATGGCGGCGGCGATGGCATTGGCCAGCTCCCCGTCCGTACCTGTCAGCAGGGGACGAAGCGCCACGCCCCGGTCATATTGCAGGCAGGTCTTTAAGTGCCCCGTGGCGGTGAGCCGCACCCGATTGCACCCATGGCAGAACTGATGGCTCAGGGCCGAGATGAACCCCACCTGACCTTCAAAGTCGGGAAGGGTGAAGTAGCGGGCAGGACCGCTGCCCGATTTGCCCTCCACGGGGGAGAGCGGACCGTAGGCCCCCTCCAGCAGGGTGCGTAGCTCCCCCTCGGAGGGACAGGTCATTCCTCTGCCCTCCCCGATGGGCATCAGCTCGATGAACCGCACCGCCAGCGGCCGCTCCCTGGCCAGTGCCGCCAGCGACAGCAAATCCTCCTCCGGCGCTACTGGCACACAGTTGAGTTTGGTGGGCAGCCCCGCCTCAAGGCAGGCGTCCACGGCGGACAGCACCCGCTCCACCCCGGAGCGGCGGGTGATGCGCCGGAAGGTGTTCTCGTCGGTGGTATCCAGACTGATGTTCACCCCGGACAGCCCCGCCGCCAACAGGTCAGGCAGGCTGTCCTCCAGCAGCAGGCCATTGGTGGTGAGGGTGACGCTCTCCACCCCGCCGATGCCCCGCAGCTCGGCCACCAGCGCAGGCAGCCCCCTGCGCACCAGCGGTTCGCCGCCGGTGAGCCGGATATGGCGCACCCCCAGCCCCACAAACACCCGTGCCAGCCGCACAACGTCCTCATAGCTCAGGATTTCCCCGTGGGGCAGCCACTCCACGCCCTCCTCCGGCATACAATAGCGGCAGCGCAGGTTGCACCGGTCGGTGACCGAGATGCGCAGATAGTCGATGTTTCGTCCGTGTCCGTCCAGCATCCTCCGTCACCCCAGTTCCATGATAAGATCGGCCAGCCCCTTATAGTCGTCCAGCGGCAGCGTGGGCACGCCGTCCACCGCCAGCAGCAGGTCGGTGGCCACCGCCAGCAGGGTGGCCGGATCGCACACCGGGGCTGACGAGTTGCCGGAGCGCACCACCTCGATTTTGGGCCACGGACTGTCCTTGAACCCCTCCAGCAGGATGACGTCCGCTTCGGGAAAGGCGGCGATGAGCTCCTCCGCCGTCACGCTCCTGCGGCGCACCACCTGAACCCGCTCCGACGAGAACACGGCGTAGCCACAGGCCCCCGCCGCCCCATAGCGGTAGGAGTCGGTGCCCGGCACGTCGGGGACGAAATCATGCCCGTCATGCTTGATGGCGGCCACCTGTAATCCACGGCGGGACAGCTCCCTGATGAGCCCCTCCACCAGAGTGGTCTTGCCGGAGTTCTTCACCCCGGACACGGCGGCCACCACAGGTTTATTCCGCATAGGTATACACCCCGGACTTGCCGCCTTCCTTGTGCATCAGCCGGATGTTGGACAGGGTCATCCCCCGATCCGCCGCCTTGCACATATCGTAGATGGTGAGCAGCGCCACGCTCACTCCGGTGAGGGCCTCCATCTCCACCCCGGTGCTGCCCGTGACCTTGACGGTACACTCCGCCGTCACACGCCCCTCCTCCGGGCAGAGGGTGAAGTCCACCGAGCAGCCGGTCACTCCCAGCGGATGGCACATGGGGATGAGGTCGGCGGTGCGCTTCACCGCCATGATGCCCGCCACACGGGCCACCCCCAGCACGTCCCCCTTTTTTGCCGTTCCGCTCTGGATGGCGGTCATCACCGCCTGGTTGACGAAAATATCCCCACGGGCGGTGGCGGTGCGGTGGGTGGCCGCCTTGTCGGTCACATCCACCATGATGGCCTTGCCCTCGGCGTCAAAATGATTCAGCTCGCTCACAGCAAAATCACCTCCACAATGGTTCCCGCCGCCAGCGGCGGGCTTCCGGCAGGAATGTCCACCAGGCAGTTGCACCCCACCATGGAGCGAAGCTGTCCGGAGGAGTGCTGGACGGGCAGAGTCACCCGCCCGCTCTCATACCGTCCCCGCACAAATCGCCGCCCACCGCTGGCCTTGTCAAAGCCATTGGCCAGCGGTGCGGACAGGGTGACAGGCTGCCAATCATCCTGCCCCGCCAGCGCCGCCAGCATCGGACGGGCGAACAGCTCGAAGGTGGCCGCCGCCGCAAAGGGGTTGCCCGACAGGGACAGGATGGGCTTTCCACCCAGCAGGGAGAACATCAGCGGCGTACCCGGCTTGAGGGCCACCCGCCAGAAGATGCGCTCCGCCCCCGCCAAGGGAAGCGCCTGATGGAAGATGTCCCGCTCCCCCACCGACACGCCGCCGGTGGTGATGACGCAGTCAAATTGCTCCACGCCGTCCAGCAGACCGTTGGCCACCAGTTGGGGATCGTCGGGGAGCCGCCGCTCCGTCACGGTCAGCCCCAGTTCCCGACACCGTGCCGCCAGCATGGGCAGGTTGGCATCATAGATCCTGCCGCCCACCAGCTCCTCATCGGGGCGGGCCAGCTCGTCCCCGGTGCTCACCAGCAGCACGGAGGGGACACCGTGGGCGGGCAGCGGCGTGTTCCACAGCCCCGCACCGGCCAGCACGCCGGACACCGCAGCGTCCACCCTCGTGCCGGAAAGAAGAAGCACCTGCCCCTCATGCCAGTCCTCCCCCGCACAGCAATAGTTCTGGCGGGGGTACATGGGGATGCTCACCTCCACCATCCCGTCCACCAGACGGACATCCTCCTGACGCACCACGCAGTCCGCCCCCTGCGGGATGGGTGCGCCCGTCATGATATGCACACACTGCCCCCGTTGGAGGGTCACATCGCTCCACCCTCCGGCATACACGGTGTCCACCACCGCGAGGCGCGCGGGGCGTTCCCCGCTTGCCCCCTCGGTGTCGGCAGACAGGAGGGCGTAGCCGTCCAGCGGGGAGCGGTCAAAGGGGGGCTGATTCATGGGGGCACGCACATCGGCCGCCAGCCCCCGCCCCAGCAGTTCTTCCCCGCAGGCAGGCTGGGCGGGCAGAGGCTTGATATGGGCGCAAATGAGGGACAGGGCCTCCTCCACAGATATACCGATCTTCATGCCTCAGCCCTCCTTTCCAAAGGGGCAGACGGGGTAGCGGCAGTCGCCGCAGCCCAGACACAACCCGCCGTGCCCCAGACGCTCCAGCTCCTTCCGTGTCACCGTCAGTCCGGCGGCCAGACGGGGAAGCACCAGATCAAAAATGGTGGCCTTGGCGTACATCACGCAGCCGGGCAGACCGCACACCGGCACACCATCCAGATACCCCAGCAGGAACATGGCGCCGGGCAGCACCGGCGCACCGTAGGTGACGATGTCCACCCCTGCGTCCCGAATGGCTCCGGGGGTGCGGTCATCGGGGTCTACGCTCATGCCGCCGGTACACAGGATCATGTCCACCCCCTGCGCCCGATACTCTCTCACCGCTCCGGCAATGGCGGTCCGGTCATCGCCGGGGGTGCAGCGCAGGGTGACGGTCATGCCGTACTGCGCCAGCTTTTCTTCAATGACGGGGGTGAATTTGTCCTCCACCAGCCCGCCGCTCACCTCGCCGCCGGTGACGATGAGGCCGCAGGTCTTGCGCACATAGGGATGGAGGGACAGGATGGGCCCCTCCCCCGCCACCCGCTCGGCGGCGGCCAGCTTGTCCTCATGGATGACCAGCGGGATGACCCGCATCCCCGCCAGCTTCATCCCCTTTTTCACCGGGGAATTGGTGTGGCGGGTGGCAATCATCAGCTCTTCCTGACCATTCACGGCGCACAGGCGCTCCACATCCACCCGAAACAGACCGTCGCAGTCGGCCACCAGCTCGATCTTGCCCTCCTTGGGCGGGGTGGCAGTCATGTGGGCGTTTTGGCACAGGGTCAGCAGCCGTGCCGCCCCCTCATCCTCGTGGAGCATACCGGGCTGCCGCTCCCACACATAGAGATGCTCCTTCCCCATGGACAGCAGCACAGGAATATCCTCCTCTGTCACCACGTGCCCCTTGCGGAAGCGGGCATCCTTGGTGACGTTGGGGATGATCTGGGTCATGTCGTGGCACAGCACGTGCCCCACCGCCTCGGTGGTTTTGATCAGCTTCATTTGGCTCCCTCCCAGCAAAAAAGCGGCCTTGTCCCACAGGGACAAAGCCGCCAAGTATGCCTGACGTTTGGCTGACCTTGACCCTTTTCAACAAGGAAGGCGATGCCGTTTCCCGCACCACCCCGGTCTGGCCGCCATAGCATCGCCTTAGGCGGACAGACTCGGATCAAAATTGGTATTACCACTATACTATATTTGCTCCAAAAGTGCAATCTCTTTTTCGGCCGCCGCCAGCTCTTCCGGAGTGTTGAGATTGCGGAAGGGGGCGGGGTCGGGGGCAGGGATGGTGGCGGTGCGCACCCGCTCCAGCAGATGGGTCATGCGGTTGTCTCCCTGCGCCAGAAGCTGCTCCGCCGCCGTGACGCAGCCCTTGCGATACAGCCCGAACAGGGGCTGAGGGCGCCCATCTACGGTATACACGCAGACGTCTGCGTCCCCCAGATGGGTCAGCAGGCCGTCCGCCAGCGCCGGAGTGAGGAAGGGGCAGTCCACCGCCGCCAACAGCAGCAGCTCCGTGGGGCAGCATTGCAGTCCGGCGTGGAGCCCACCCAGCGGCCCCCGCCGGGGGTACAGGTCAACCACGGCGGTAATGTGGGGGGGAGCCATCCCCCGACGTGGGGCATCCCCCACCGAGAGCTGCATCCCGACGCCGTAGTTTTCCCAGCGTTCCAGCGCCCGCTCCAGCAGGGTGCGCCCGCCCAGGGTGACCTGTGCCTTGTCCCGACCCATGCGGGTGGACAGGCCGCCTGCCATGATCTGTACGGTGAGGTGGTGGTGAGGCATGGGGTTTCCCTCCCTGTGGTCAATTGAGAATTGATAATGGACAATGCCGTAGGGGGCGGGCCCCAGACCCGCCCGTTTTACTCCCCTCAAGGGGGCCTTTGGGGGTCGTCGGGGACGCCGACCCCTACGAATCATTTTGCGGGTCTGCCGTAGGGGTCCCAGAGCTGCCCGTTGGACACCTCATCCGTGTGCCCTGCGGGCAGCCACCTTCCCCTCAAGGGGAAGGCTTTTTGGCTTCCCCTCCGGGAAGCTGTCGAGCGCAGCGAGACTGATGAGGGCGTTGAAGGATGCAGGATCCCCGTAGGGCAAGGGCTCTGCCCTTGCCGTTTTGGACGCCCGCTGGACGTGTAGGGGCGCACCTATGTGTGCGCCCGTATTCACCTCTCCGTCACCGCCTGCGGCGGTGCCACCTCCCCTCAAGGGGAGGCTTTTATGGGCCGCCGAGGGCGGCGGCCCCCACAGGCATATTGAGTAGCTGTTTGTAGGGGCCGATGCCCTCATCGGCCCGCAAAGGGGGATTCCGCCACGGGCGGGGACGAGAGCGCCACTGCGCGTGGCGGCGGTTCCTTTTGCCGCAACTGCAAAAGTAACCCGCCGGAGGCATATCCACCTCTCCGCCCCTTCGGGGCACCTCCCCTCAAGGGGAGGCTTTTCCCCCGCAAACTCTACACAAAAAAGTATAGCACACCCATCACGGATGTGCTATACAAACGATCATAATACCTTGGACAAAAACTCGATGGTGCGGGGCTCCTTGGGGTTGGCGAAGAAGGCCTGGGGCTCGTTCTGCTCCAGAATCTTGCCGCCGTCCATGAACAGCACACGGGTGCCCACCTCACGGGCAAAGCCCATTTCATGGGTGACCACCACCATGGTCATGCCTTCGTTGGCCAGCTCCTTCATGACCTCCAGCACCTCGCCCACCATCTCAGGATCAAGGGCAGAGGTGGGTTCGTCAAAGAGCATGACCTTGGGCTTCATGGCCAGCGCACGGACAATGGCGATGCGCTGCTTCTGACCGCCGGAGAGCTGGCTGGGATAGGCATCCGCCTTTTCCTCCAGCCCCACTCGCCGCAGCAGCTTCATGGCCTCCTCGTCCGCCTCGGCCTGACTCATCAGGCCGGTGCGCACCGGGGCAAGGGTGATGTTCTTCCGGATGGTCATGTTGGGGAACAGGTTAAAGTGCTGGAACACCATACCCATCTGGCGGCGAATGGCGTTGATGTCCGCCTTGGGGGCGGTGATCTCCTGCCCGTCAAAGGTGATGGTGCCGGCGGAGGGGGTCTCCAGCAGGTTGAGGCAGCGCAGGAAGGTGGACTTGCCGGAGCCGGAGGGCCCGATGACCACCACCTTCTCACCGGGGTGGATATGCTCGGAGATGTCGTCCAGCACCAGATGGTGGCCAAAGGACTTGGACAGGTTTTTAACGTCGATCACTTTGACGCAGCCTCCTTTCCAGAATGCCCACCAGCCAACTGAAGATGACCACCAGCAGCAGGTACACGCAGGCGATGCCGATCAGCGGGAACATCTGCTCATAGGTGCGGCCGTAGATGGCCTGGGCAGCGTAGAGCAGCTCCTTGCCGCCGATGACGGTGATGAGGGAGGTATCCTTCAGCAGGATGATAAACTCGTTGCCCAGCGAAGGCAAAATGGTCTTGAACGCCTGTGGTATGACGATGAACCGCATGGTGTCCACATAACCCAGACCCAGGGAGCGCCCTGCCTCCGCCTGACCGGGATCAAGGGACATGAGGCCGCCACGGATGATCTCCGCCACATAAGCACCCGAATTGATGCCCAGAGTGAGCACGCCCACCATGGTGACATTGCGGCTGCTGGAGAAAATCACGAAGTACATGATGAGCAGCTGCACCATCATGGGGGTGCCGCGAATGACGGTGACGTATATCTTGCAGATCACGTTGACCACACCCAGCAGCGGATTGCGCTTGCCAATACGCTGCTGATCGTGGGCGGTGCGGATCATGGCCACGATGATGCCCAGCACCACGCCTACGCACAGGGCCAGCAGGGTCACCAACAGGGTGGAGCCCACGCCCGCTAAGTACTGCTTCCATCGGTCGCCCTCGATGAAAGCCTGATAAAAGTAGACGTAGAATTCCTGCCACCACTCGGTCAGATCGGGATTCATCCGCATGAGTTCTTTCCACAGCAAATAGTTCTCCACAGGCTCACCTCTCTGTCTCTATATAAAATAACATGGCGAAAAGGGCGGCACGAAGCCGCCCTTTTGCGGGATATGCGATTTTAGTTGGCAGCGATGTACTTATCAATGATGGTCTGCACAGTTCCGTCAGCGATCAGCTCGGCCAGAGCGCCGTTCACAGCCTCCAGCAGCTCGGTGTTGCCCTTGTCGATGCCGATGGCGTAGGACTCCTCCACCCAGTTGCCCTCCAGAATGGACAGGCCGGGGTTGGCAGCCACGTACTCCTGAGCGGGAGCGCTGTCGATGATGACGCAGTCCACCTGACCGTTCTTCAGCGCCTCCACAGCGGCGGCGCCGTTGTCAAAGGCCATCACGTGATCCTCGCCGTAGCCGCCCTTCTCAGGGGCGTCGGAGGCGTAGATGTAGCCGGTGGTGCCGCGCTGGGTGCCGATCATCATCTCGCCCAGATTGTCCATGTTCACGTTGGAACCTTCCTTCACAATGACCACCTGCACGCCGGTGGCGTAGCTGTCGGAGAACTCCATAACAAGCTGGCGATCCTCGGTGACGGACACGCCGGCCATGACGATGTCGCTCTTGCCCTCCTGCACGGCCAGCAGAGCGGCGTCAAAGTCGATGTCCATGATGACCAGCTCCAGGCCCAGCTTGTCAGCAATGGCCTGGGCGATCTCCACGTCGATGCCGGCAAAGCCGCCGTCATCGGTGGTCATCTCGTAGGGAGGGAACTGGGCGTTGGTGGACATGATGAGCTTGCCCTCTTCAATGGTCATGGAGCTGCTCTTCTTGCCGCAGGCGGCCAGAGCCAGCACCATCAGCATGGCCAGCGTCAAAGCCAGCAGTTTCTTCATCAGTTTCATTTTCCTCGAACTCCTTATTAGAAAATCATCAGCAAAGCATCGTTGGATGTTTGATGTGGTGATTATACCGCCGGAATGAATATAATGCAAGAGAATTTTTCCTGTTTTCCCATTTTTCATGAATATTCACGGAATCAGAGTGAATTTATATTCATTTCTATGCGGTTTTCGTGAATATTATGCAGTTCAGTCCAGCGCCAGCCCCAAATACCCCTCCGGGCAGGCACGCCAGCGGGGGGCGGGATGGCCGTGGAGCCAGCGGATGGCGCCGAAGGGGATGCCCTCCGTGCTGTCAGCGGGCAGGCGCACCTCTCCCTCGCCGCCGCACAGGGCGGCAGCGGCGGCAGCCCCCAGCTCCATGTCGTCGGGGTGGCAGAGCAGCTCCTTCACCATGGGATGCCCGCTCCAGCGCTCCACGGCGGCGCAGCCCGCCCCGTGGGGCAGCTCCAGGCGGTACAGACCGCTGCCCTCTTGGGGACAGAGCATCTGCTGGAAGGCCAGCAGCCCCTCGCCATAGCTCACATGGGTGCTGCCACGCAGCAGTTCTTCCCGCAGCAGGCCATACTCCGTCGGGGTGACGGGGGCGGCAGGGGCGGCGTGACCCTGCGCCGTGAAGCGCTTGTGATAGAAGGCTGGCTCATAGCCCTGGCGGGCAAAAAAGCCGAACAGGGAGGGCTGGGCGGGCACGGTGATGGCGCAGTCCGCCCCCTGCTCCTTCAGCATCACATGGGCATAGTACAAAAGCTGGGCGGCGTAACCTTTCCCCCGCAGGTCGGGCTGGGTGGCCAGGGCATAGATGTAACCGCATTTCAGCGCCCAACCGTCCCCAAAGGTGAGGGTGACTTCGGGCAGCGCCAGCATGGAGCACAGCCGACCCTCGTCCCGCAGGATGAGGGGGCCATTCAGTCCGCACAGGCGGTAAAACGCCCGCTGGGTGTCCGCGCTGTCCCCAAAGGTCTGTGTCCACAGCGCTTCCGCCTCGGCCAGCTCGTCGGGGCGGGCCACTCTCATCTCCAGCATATCAATTCACCTCACGGGCTATGAATTTTTCCAGCAAAATGTCGGGATAATAGGACAGCTTGGCCTTGCGCAGACCTTCCAGCCCCAGGTCGTCCTCCCGGTTGAGCCACTTGACCTGCGGATGATTGCTGCGGATCATGCGGGCCATCTCCCGATTGATGACGGTGTAGGCCCCCTGAATGCCACCAAAGGCCTTTTCAAAGTGGACATCGAAGCATTCCGGAGTGGTGAAGCTGCCCATGGAGAAGGCGACGGGCTTGCCCTCCACACGGATGAGGCCGCCCTCCATCTCCAGCGTCTCCCGCTGGTACAGCGCCTCGATGACGGCCACCGTCTCCTCGTGGAGGGTCCGGCTGCCCTCACTGTCGCCATGGCGGGCGGCGGCCCACTCCTCCTCCAGGGCCAGACAGTCGGCCACATTTTGGGCGGTGATGGGCTCGAACATCCAGTCGGGGCAGCGCTCGTCAAAGCGGTGGATGTGGTTGCGCTTGGCGTGGAGCTTTTTGCCGCCCAGATCGGCCAGACGGTTCACATCATAGAGGTAGTCGAAGCTGTCCCGATCCTCGGTAAACTCAAACCGGCCGGGGAACTCCTCCTCCAGTCGGGCACGCTGTCCGGCGGTGACACCCACCAGCATCAGCGGCACGCCGTGGGCATCGGCCTCCCCCTTCAGTGCATCCAGCGCAGGGGCCAGCGGGCCGCTGCCCTGTGGGTAGCCATAGCACAGCCGATCCCCACCCAGACCACGCAGCTCCACCAGCAGCCGGTCATCCAGCCGGGCGATCTTCTGCCCGAAGGCACGGCTCCACAGATAGAGGTTGGCAAAATTGCATTGGCTGGCCGGACAGTCCTCCGCCGCCAGCAGCGGCGCCACCCACGGGCGGTCGGACAGCTCCGGACTCTTAAAGGTCATCATACATCCATTCCCTTTTCTTTGGTAGTGTTCCCATATCATATCACAGCGGCAGATGGGGCGCAACCGCCCGTAGGGCAAGGGCTCTGCCCTTGCCGCAGGCAGATGTTCTCTGCCCGCTGCTCCCTCATCCGTCTGCCCTGCGGGCAGCCACCTTCCCCAGGGGGAAGGCTTGTGCGGGCCGATGTGGGCATCGGCCCCTACGGATCCTTTCGTAAGCCCACCGTAGGGGCGCACCTGTGTGTGCGCCCGAACAGCAAAGCGCACCGCCGGAAATGTAGCATTTCCCGGCGGTGCGGATCTTATCACTTTGCGTACTCGATGGCCTTGGTCTCTCGGATGAGGTTGACCTTGATCTGGCCGGGGTACTCCAGCTCGTCCTCGATCTTCTTGGCGATCTCACGGGCCAGAATAACCATCCGATCCTCGGACACTTCCTCCGGCTTGACCATGATGCGCACCTCACGGCCCGCCTGAATGGCGTAGGCCTTATCCACGCCGGCGAAGGAGGAGGTCAGCTCCTCCAGCTTCTCCAGACGCTTGATATAGTACTCCACGTTCTCCTTGCGGGCACCGGGACGGGCAGCGGAGATGGCGTCAGCCGCCTGCACCAGGCAGGCCACGATGGTCTTGGCCTCCACGTCGCCGTGGTGGGCCTCGATGGCGTGGACGATAGCTTCGTTCTCACGGTACTTGCGGGCCAGTTCCACGCCGATCTGGACGTGGGAGCCCTCCACCTCATGGTCGATGGACTTGCCCAGGTCATGGAGCAGACCGGCACGCTTGGCCTGATTCACATCGGCGCCGATCTCGGCGGCCAGCAGACCGGCCAGCAGGGACACCTCGATGGAGTGGTTGAGCACGTTCTGGCCGTAGCTGGTGCGGTAGCGCTGGCGGCCCAGCAGCTTGACCAGTTCGGGGTTGAGACCGTGGACATTGGTCTCGAACACGGCACGCTCACCCTCGGCCTTGATGGTGGCATCCACCTCACGCTTGGCCTTCTCCACCATCTCCTCGATGCGGGTGGGATGGATGCGGCCGTCCAGAATGAGCTTCTCCAGCGCCAGCCGTGCAATCTCACGGCGGACGGGATCGAAGCAGGACACGGTGATGGCCTCGGGGGTGTCATCAATGATGAGATCCACGCCGGTCATGGTCTCCAGCGTGCGGATGTTGCGGCCCTCACGGCCGATGATGCGGCCCTTCATCTCGTCGTTGGGCAGGGGCACCACGGACACGGTGGCCTCGGCCACATGGTCGGCGGCGCAGCGCTGGATGGCCAGGGCAAGCTGCTCACGGGCATAGGTGTCGGCCTCCTCCTTGAAGCGGGCCTGAATCTCCTTGATCTTCAGGGCCTCCTCGTGGGTGACCTCGTCCTCCAGCTGCTCGATGAGGTAGCGCTTGGCCTCCTCGGTGGTCAGGCCGGAGATCCGCTCCAGCACCTCGATCTGGCTGCGCTTGAGCTTCTCCAGCTCATCCCGTTCCCGATCCAGCTCGGTGGAGCGGGCGGCCAGAATCTCCTCCTTGCGCTCCAGATTCTCCAGCTTGCGCTCCAGGTTCTCCTCCTTCTGGTTCAGGCGGTTCTCCTGACGCTGCATTTCGGAGCGGCGGTCCTTGACTTCCTTCTCGAACTCGTTGCGGGCCTTGAGGATCTCCTCCTTGGCCTCCACAGTGGCCTCACGCTTCTTGCTTTCGGCGCTCTTGATGGCCTCGTTGATGATGCGGCGGGCTTCTTCCTCGGCGGAGCCGATCTCCCGCTCGGCAGTGGCCTTGCGGCGGTTATAGCCCAGCACCGCACCCACCACCGCACCGATGATGAGGGCGGCCACGCCGATCACAACGGCGACCCATACAGGGATACTCATGTTGGTTTCCACACCTCCTGATTTTGTGGTTTTCTCTGAAATAATAGCAAAATAAGACGCGATGCGCCCCAACGGCACACCGCGATAACCGAAAAACCGCCCACCACACGGGCGCAGTATTTGAGTGTCATATACAAACGCTGAATGTAATATGAAAAATACCCGCAGAGGGTATATATCCGCTCAAACAGACGAAAAAACCGTCCGGCTTTTCAAAATTATCCTATCTTATTGTAAAGGTCGGGAGCTTCCCTGTCAAGTAGAAAACCTACGGTTGACACAAAAAAGCCCCCGACCAGGCGGACATATTTATTCCTGTGGCAGGTCGGGCAGGGAGTCGTCCTCATCCACCCATTCCTTCTGCACGTCCACCACACGGTACTCGGTGGGGGTGTCACGGATGATGACCCGGCTGATGCCGGCGTTGATGATGAGCCTGCGGCACATGGAGCAGGAGGTGGAGCCGGAAATAAGTTCTCCGGTCTGGGGGTTGCGGCAGGCCATGTACAGGGTGGCGCCCAGCACCTCCCGGCGGGAGGCGGAGATGATGGCGTTGGCCTCGGCGTGGACGGAGCGGCACAGCTCGTACCGCTGGCCGGAGGGGATGTTCATGGCCTCACGGGTGCAGTAGTTCAGGTCGGCGCAGTTCTTGCGGCCACGGGGGGCGCCGTTGTAGCCGGTGGAGACGATCTCATCATTCTGCACGATGATGGCACCGTAGCATCGGCGCAGGCAGGTGGAGCGCTCCTGCACGGTGTCGGCAATATCCAGATAATAATTTTCCTTGTCGATGCGGGCCATGGGGCAGTCCTCCTCGTGTGATTTTCTTCAGTATAACAGGCTTTTCCCCCCTGTGCAACGGACAAATTCACATTTTGTTTACGGTTGAGCCATTGACGCTGACACATCTTCCGATTATCATATATAGTACAAGATCGGGATCCATGACAGGAGGTGAGCACCATCATTCGTCGCTTCATGTACGGGCGGTACGGCATGGATCAGCTGAATAACACGCTGATGGTAATCTACCTGCTCACCTATGTGGTGTTTGTGTTCGTGCGCTGGCTGCCGCTGAATTTGATCACGCTGGTGCTGCTCATGGTGGTCCTGTTTCGGATGCTGTCCCGCAATGCGGCCCGCCGCCGGGCAGAGAACGCCCGCTTTCTCCAGCTCGTGGCGCCGCTGACCCGCTCCTTCCGCACC
>JAZNQA010000002.1:0-6801 GCA_045589915.1 Candidatus Enterenecus sp. | reverse complement strand
GCCACCGGTTGGCGCCCGCCGGCGGTTTGTGGTTACAGCTTCTCAGAAGGAGCCGCGGACAGCCTCGAACTCGAAGGAGCCCATGGCGTTGGAGGAGGTGCCGTGGATGACGTCGTCATCGCCCAGCACGCCTTCCAGCTTGTTGGTCATCTCGCCCACGGCGGTCTTGATGGTCAGCTCATAGGAATACTTGTTGCCGTCCACCACGCCGTTGACGACGGGAGCCACAGCGCCGTTGGCGGCGTCGGTGACGGTGCCGGTGAGGACGTTGCCCTCCACGGTGGCGTTCAGGGTGGAGCGCATATCACCCATGTAGGTGTGCATGGTGATCTTCCAGGAACCATTCAGCTTGCTCATTGTAATTACTCCTTTAGCGTTTTATTTTTCGATTGATAAGCTCAATCAAACTTCAGGGTGTCGTAGCGGCCGTACTTGGCGCACTCATCGTCGATGATGCCGTCCACGCCGGGAACGGTGGAGAACATGACGGCGGAGGAGCACATATAGCCGCCGCCCTTGCCCAGGGTGTCGATGGCACGGCGCACCTCGGCACGGATCTCCTCCTCGGTGGCACGGCCGGTATCGGTGACCTGGGGATCCACGCCGCCGGCGAAGATGAGCTGGTTGCCGTACTTGGCCTTGATGGCCTTCAGGTCGTTCACGGGGGAGACGCTGTGCCAGCTCTCCACGCCGATCTCCACCAGATCGTCGATGATGGTCTCGATGTAGCCGCAGCTGTGGTGCATATAGTGCATACCCAGCTCCTTGCAGCGCTTCACCATGCGGCGCTCCGGCTCCTTGTAGAACTTACGCCACATCTCAGGGGAGAAGAACATATTCTGCTGGTTGCCCCAGTCGTCGTGCATCATGACGAAGTCCACGTCCATGTACTTCTTGAAGTACTCGAACTGCTCGATGCGGTAGTCGGCATAAGCCTCCACGAACTCGGCATAGGCCTCCTCGTCGTCATACATGGCCATCAGACCGTTGACATGGCCCATCATGCCGCAGATACGCTCAAAAGCGCCCACGTTGCACACCACGTAGCCCATGATCTGGTCCTTCTTGGCCCACATGGCCTTGGTGCGCATGGCAGCGGCTTCCCAGTTGGCGTCCTTGCAGGAGGGGAACTTGATGTAATCCTTCCACTCGGTGATGTCGTCAAACATCTCGGAGTTGGGCTTGACGTGGGTCATCAGTTCGGGATGCTCAGGGTCCAGCTCCCACTCCAGGCCGAAGGCGTCCTTACCACTCATGAACAGGGGACGGTCGTTGATCTCAGGGGTGATGATCATCTGGGCGTCGGTGTTGATCATGGGCACCCACACGGGCTGCTTGTGATCCCATACCAATTGCATATTTTCTCTTCCGGTCATGTTTTGCTCCTCCAGTCAATATAAAGATTGGGTTTCCCAGCCTCCACCCTTGGGCAGAAGCACAGTTGCCAAAAACGAACAAATCATTTATACTTATGGCAAACTACTTTATGATTATTATATAGCACCGCAGGGAGGATTTGTCATTGTTCCGGCGGACAAAATCATAAATTCGTTTTTTGTGATCTTATCACAATAGCCGTTTTGGGGAGGTGCTCTCGGTATGAATTGGGGCGTGATTCGCCACATTCTGGAGCAATTCGGAATTGTACAGGCCCGACAGGGGAGTTTTGAGCGGGCCAACACCCTCCTGCTGCTGGACAGCAGCGCCGCTGACCGTCCGGGCACGGTGTACGTCACCGCCGGCGGGGCTGCCTCGGCGCCCTTTCGCCATGCCCTCATCGTGTCGGTGGGCCCCTGCGACCTGTGTGTGGACAGCCTGATGGAGCTGGAACGGGGCGACCTGCCGCTGGTGCCCAACACCCTGCTGCGCACCAAGCACGATCTGGACGAGCTGGACAGCCGCCTCACCCGCTGCGACAGCGATCAGGAGATCATCGACGTGGCGGGGGCCTATCTGGGCTGCCCCATGTTCTATCTGGACAACAGCTACCGTATTCTGGCCATCTCCCGCAACGTGCCCTTTGAGCCGGACGCCGAGTGGCTCCACATGACGGAGAAGGGCTACCTGTCCCCGGAGAGCGCCCGGAGGATGCAGGAAAACGGCGACCTCGATATGCTGGCCGCCGCCCAGGGGCCGGTGATCTACCGCTCGCCCGGCCTTTATCCCTTCACCTCGGTGGTGTGCAATGTGGAATACCGTGGGGTGTTCAGCAGCCGGCTCAACGTGCTGTGCATCAATGGGGATACCTCGCCGCTGGTCATCCGTGTGTGTGAGATCGCCGCCGCCCATCTGGGCCGCCTGCTCACCCGCAGCGGTAAGCTGCCCGCCAGCGGCCCCCTCCAGACCATGCTCACCGACCTGCTGCGGGGGGTGGAGCTGTCCGAGGGGCTGATCGCTGACCGATTGAAGGCCAATCCGGCGCTGACGGACGGACTGTTTCAGGTGTTCTGCGTGGATGTGGGGGCCAGTCAGGACCGGCAGATCGCCCCCTATTACGCCTCCCTGCTCAAGGGGCTGTACCCGGAGAGCATGATGATTCCGGTGGTATTTGAGGAGCAGCTCATCCTGCTGGCTCACGCCGACGGCGAGGAGGGCTTCCAGCCCATGCTGGAGCGGCTGGAGCACTTTTTCGCCACCTACCGCCTCCATTGCGGGGTGAGCAACAGCTTCCGGCGGATCAGCGCCCTGCGGGGCTACTGCGATCAGGCGGAGACCGCCCTGCACAGCGCTCAGGAGGGCACGCTGCGGTTCTACCGGGACATGATGCTGGAGCACATGATCTCCCACATCCCGCCGGAGCGGACGGAGTTCCTCATCAGCCCGGACATCCGGCGGCTGGAGGAGGCCAGCGCCCACTACTCCTTCTCGCTGGTGGACACCCTGCGGGAATATCTGGCCTGCAACTGCAACCTCATTCGGGCGGCGGAGCGGCTGTTCGTGCATAAAAACACCCTGCTCTACCGGCTCAACCACATCAAGGGCATTCTCCAGAGCGACCTGAACGATGCCGACCAGCGGCTGCTGCTCATGCTGTCCTTCAAGCTGCTGGATCGGGAGAGCTGATAGCCGTCCCCGCCGGCCCCCATAAGCCTTCCCCTCTGGGGAAGGTGGCACCGCCGCAGGCGGTGACGGATGAGGGGAAAGCGGGCGCACACACAGGTGCGCCCCTACAAGAAACCCATAAGGTACGCGTAGGGGTCGGCGTCCCCGACGACCCGCATTGGAGCCCCCGCCGGAGCCCAGCGCAGCGGGTTCGGTTGGAAGAGGAGGCACAGTAGGGGCGCACCTATGTGTGCGCCCCTACGTGGCAAGGGCAGAGCCCTTGCCCTACGGGTGCATAAAACTTGAATTTCGGAGATAAATAACCATGGAAATCAGAAGATTCAGGCCCGAAGATGCAATGGAAACCGCAAGGCTGATCGCTCACACCTTGCGGACAAGCAACAGCAAGGACTATTCCGAAGCATATATCGAAGCCAACATATCATCCCATTCCGCCGATGTATTGGTGGAGCGTGCAGAAAACGGACATATGTACGTTGTGTGCGATAACGCCCAAATCATTGGGTGCGGTGCCATCGCCGGATATTGGGGCAGCACGACGGAAAGTGTTTTGCTGACTATTTTTGTATCGCCGGATCATCAAGGCAAGGGGATCGGCAGACAGATCATAGAAACGCTTGAACAGGATGAATTCTTTTTGAGGGCAAAGCGGATCGAAATCCCTGCATCCATAACAGCGGTAGAGTTCTACAAAAAGATGGGATACGGCTATAAAAACGGAATTGCCGCACTGGATGAAGAACAGCTTTTTCGTCTGGAAAAGTTCAGGTAGGCTTCCGTGTGCCGGGCAGCCATACGGGCGGGGAAACCCCGCCCCTGCGGGCAGGTCCGATGAGCCGCCATGGCGCACCCGTGTGGGTGCAGCGCATACACAACATCAAGGCACGGGCAACCGAAATCATGAACCATAATCATATAAGCAGTTGGCGGCGGGGAGCAATCTTCGCCGCCGTTTGCTTGATAGCGCATCTATACCATTTGAAAATTCTCTTGACAACTACATCGAGGCTCGATATAATATAGCTCGAACCTCGATATATCGCAACGACATAGTCAGGAGGGCTTATGGATAGTAAAATCAGACGAATCTATGTCCCCATGACGGAGAGTGGGTTTTACATCCTATTCTGCCTGCAGCAGCCACAGCATGGCTATGGAATCAGCCAACAGGTGAAGCAGATGACCAGAGGGGATTTGGTCATCAGCGCAGGAACGATGTATGGAACACTCTCTAAGATGGAAAAGGACGGGCTGATCTCTTTTGTGAGAGAGGAAGAAAAACGAAAGCTGTATCAGATCACCGCACTTGGGAGAGAAATCTTAAATCTGGAGATCCATCGCATTGAACGCCTCTATAAGAATAGCAAAGGAGAGCATGCAGATGAGTAGCACAAAAACGATGATCCGTTATTTCACGATAGCTGATTATGAGGACGAAGAAATTTTTCTGCGGCAGCAGCACAACAGCGGCTGGAGGCTGGTGAAAACCATTGTGCCCTGCTTCTATATATTTGAAAGCTGTACGCCCCGAGATGTTGTTTACCGGCTGGATTATAAAAACAACAGGGAGAGCGGCGATTATCTTCAGCTTCTTCAGGACTACGGTTGGGAGTATTTTAACCGCTGCATGGGCTGGCTGTATTTCCGTAAGCCTGTGACGGAGGCGGATACCGAGCAGGATGGAGAACTCTTTTCCGATGACAGCTCCCGCATCGATATGGTCAACCGCATTGTCAAAACCCGTATGCTGCCGCTTTTGATTGTCTTTTTCGCCTGTCTGCTTCCGACTTTCATCCATAGTATCGCTGAAGGCTCCCCTTCTGCGAATGCATTTACAGGTGGGTTTACTGCTTTAGTGCTTGTATATCTTTACTTATTCGCTCATTGCGGGCTGAAACTTCGGATGCTGAAGAAAAAATACAGCGAGAGAAATTGGTAAAAAGGACGCACCTGTGGGTGCCCCTTTTGGGGCCCGCCGCCCTCGGCGGGCCAAATGTGCGGGCCGATGTGGGCATCGGCCCCTACGGACAGACAGAGGGAATATGCCGTAGGGGCGCACCTGTGTGTGCGCCCGACCCCTCAATGCCAAAACAACACAGGAGCCCACCGGCTGCGCCGGTGGGCTCCTGTTGTTTCATTTCTCACTTTTTCTTCCGCTTCTTGTCGAAGAAGTCCTTCACCGGGGCGGCCGGAGTGGGCGCACCCTCGCCCATGGCGTAGGCGAAGGCCTTGAGGGCTTCCTTCTGCTGGTCGTTCAGGTTGGTGGGCACCTGCACCCGCACCGTCACATACTGGTCGCCACGGCCACGGCCGTTGACGGCGGGCACACCCTTGCCCCGCAGGCGGAAGGTGGTGCCGGTCTGGGTGCCGGCGGGCAGGTTGTACTTCACCTTGCCGTCAATGGTGTCGATCTGAAGCTCGGCGCCCAGGGCGGCCTGTGTAAAGGATACGTTCTTTTCCAGATACAGGTCGTAGCCCTCCCGCTCGAAGCGGGGATCGGGCTTCACCGTGATGTTCACGATGAGGTCGCCGGCAGGGCCGCCGTTCAGGCCGCCGTTGCCCTCCCCACGCAGGGAGATGGATTGCCCGTCGTCGATACCGGCAGGGATACGCACCTTGATCTTGCGCTGCTTGCGCTGCTGACCCTCGCCACGGCAGTCGGGGCAGGGCTGATGGATGATCTTGCCCGTGCCACGGCACTTGGAGCAGGGTGCGGTGGTGGTGAAGGCGAAGCCGCCAGCACCCCGCTGGATGCGCACCTGACCGCTGCCACGGCAGTCGGGGCAGATCTCCGCCGTGGTGCCCGCAGCGCAGCCGGAGCCATGGCAGCTCTCGCAGCTCTCGGTGCGGTTAAGGCTGATCTCCTTCTCGCAGCCGGTCATGGCCTCCTGGAAGGTGATGGTCAGATTGGCCCGCAGGGAGGCACCCCGCTTGGGGGCGTTGGGGTTGGCCTGACGCTGACCGCCGAAGCCGCCGAACCCGCCGCCCCCAAAAAAGGAGCCGAACAGGTCACCCAGATCAAAGTCACCCATGTCGAACCCGCCGCCGCCAAAGCCTCCGGCACCAAAGTTCGGGTCTACGCCGGCATGACCGAACTGGTCATACTTGGCCCGCTTATCCTTGTCGGACAGCACCTCGTAAGCCTCGTTGACCTCCTTGAATTTCGCCTCCGCCTCGGCATTGCCGGGGTTCATGTCCGGGTGGTATTGCTTGGCCAGCTTGCGGTAGGCCTTTTTCATCTCGTCGTCCGTGGCGGTCTTGGACACGCCTAAGACTTCGTAATAATCTCGTTTTTGTTCCGCCAAATCATTCACCTCGAATCAAGTGGAGCATTGACGCTCTGCAAGACGGCTTGAAGGACGGGGGTCCGGATCTCGGCCGTGACCCCCGTCCCTGATTGTCAATGATCCGTTGTCAACGATCAATTCTGGTTGTCGTCCACAACCTCGTAGTCGGCATCCACCACATCGGGGTCGCCGCAGTTGCCGCAGTCGCCGCCGCAGTTGGCGCCGCCCATGTCGGGGCCGGGCTGGCCGCCCTGCTGGGCGTACAGCTTCTCGCTGACGGCATAGAATGCCTTCGTCAGCTCCTCGGTAGCGTTCTTGATGGCCTGGGTGTCGTTGCCCTTGAGGGTGTCCTTCAGGGCGTTGAGCTTGCCCTCAATGTCGCCCTTGTCGGAAGCGGGCAGCTTGTCGCCCATCTCCTCCAGAGTCTTCTCGGTCTGGTACACCATCTGGT
>JAZNQA010000001.1:0-10938 GCA_045589915.1 Candidatus Enterenecus sp. | reverse complement strand
CGGCTTTTTTGTGGCAAAACTTCGCAGAAAGGAGTGACAGCTATGACAGATCTGAAGTCCATGACGCTGGAGGAGATATCCGACTATTTCAAGCAGCTTGGTCAGCCCGCTTTTCGGGCCAAGCAGGTATTCCAATGGCTTCACCGTGGCGTCACCTCCTTTGATGAGATGAGCAATCTCCCCAAGGCGTTGCGCCAGGCGTTGGCGGAGCAGTGCTATATCACCGCACCCGTGGTGGAACGCAAGCAGGAATCCAAGCTGGACGGCACCATCAAGTATCTCTGGCGCTTGCGGGATGGAAATTGCATCGAGACCGTTTTGATGCGCTACAAGCATGGCAATACTGTGTGCGTGTCCTGCCAGGTTGGGTGCAATATGGGTTGCGTGTTCTGCGCCTCTACAAAAGGCGGCAAGCTGCGTGATCTGGAGCCCTCCGAGATTTTGGATCAGGTCATTTTCACTCAAAAAGACAGCGGCGAGACCATTTCCAACATCGTCATGATGGGCATCGGTGAGCCCATGGACAATTTTGAGCGGGTGCTGCGCTTCCTCCATCTGGTCAATCACCCGGAAGGTCTGAACATCGGGATGCGTCACATCTCCGTGTCCACCTGCGGATTGGTGAAGAAAATTGACAAACTGGCCCAGTTAGGGTTACAATTAACGCTGAGCGTATCGCTTCATGCCCCGGACGACGAAACCCGTTCCAAACTGATGCCGGTGAATCGGGCCGTCGGGGTAGAGCTGCTGATGGACACCTGCCGCCGGTATTTTGAGACCACAGGCAGGCGCATCTCTTACGAGTACGCCATGATTGACGGCGTGAACGACAGCGACGAGCAGGCGAACCTGCTGATTTCTCTGCTCAAGGGCCAGCCCGGTCATGTCAACCTGATCCCGCTGAACAACATTGAAGAATCACCGCTGAAGCCCAGCCGCAGAGTGCGGCAATTCCAGCAACGGCTGGAAGCCCACGGCGTGACCGCCACCGTCCGCCGAAAGCTGGGCAGCGATATTGACGCTTCCTGCGGACAGCTTCGACGCAAGCAAATGAAGGAATGTGCATCCCACCCCGGAAAGGATGAAGCATGATGGAGATTTTTGGCCTTACCCACATCGGTTCGGTGAGAAATGACAATCAGGACAGCTATGCCATCCGTGTGCTGGATGACCACCTGGCGGTCGCCGTAGTGTGCGACGGCATGGGCGGCGCACAGGCCGGCAACGTGGCCAGCGCCGTGGCGGTGGAGACCTTTGCCGCTGCGGTGGAGGATGCCTGCAAAGAGGGCGTGCCTCAGGACACTCAGAGCCGCAGCGAGATCCTGATCGAAGCCTGCAACAAGGCCAACGCCCGTGTGTTTGAGCTGGCTTCCACGACGCTTGAGTATCAGGGCATGGGCACCACGCTGGTGGCTGCGCTCATCCTGCCCGACGAGGTTTTTGTCATCAACGTGGGTGACAGCAGATGCTACCTGAACGACGAGAAGATGATCCAGCAGATCACGCTGGATCACTCTCTGGTACAGGTGTTGGTGGAGCGGGGCGAGATCACCCAGGAGGAAGCCCGTGTTCACCCCAAAAAGAATCTGATCACCCGTGCGCTGGGCGTAGACCCCCGTGTGATCAGCGACATCTATCGATTCAAGCTGGGTCAGAATGATTGGCTGCTGCTGTGTTCTGACGGTCTGACCAATGTGCTGACCGACGAAGCGCTGCGGGCTGAGATCATCGCTTCTGCCCGAACAGAGGAATGCTGCCGCCAGCTGTTGGCAAAAACATTGGAGCTTGGTGCGCCGGACAATGTGACCATTGTCCTGGCCCAACTGTAAACGAGGAGGAACATTTACCGTGGATCAGTACATAGGTAAAATGCTCGACAATCGATACGAGATACTGGAATGCGTCGGAACCGGCGGCATGGCCGTGGTGTACAAAGCCCGCTGTCACCGTCTGAACCGCCTGGTGGCCCTGAAGATCCTGAAGCCGGAGCTGGCCAGCGATGCAGACTTCCGCCGCCGTTTCCAGGTGGAATCCCAGGCTGTTGCCATGCTGTCTCACGCCAACATCGTGTCTGTTTACGATGTGAGCCATTCCGACGGTCTGGATTATATCGTCATGGAGCTCATTGACGGCATGACGCTGAAGCAGTATATGCAGAAGCGGGGCACGCCGCTGAACTGGCGGGAGGCGCTGCATTTCATCACGCAGATCGTCCGGGCGTTGGGCCATGCCCACAGCCGTGGCATCGTCCACCGTGACATCAAGCCCCACAACATCATGGTACTGCGGGATGGCAGCGTAAAGGTGGCCGACTTTGGCATTGCCCGTCTGGCCAGCGCAGCTCACTCCACGCTCACTCAGGAGGCGCTGGGCTCCGTACACTACATCTCCCCGGAACAGGCCAAGGGCAGCCATGTGGACGGCCGCTCCGACCTGTACTCTGCCGGCGTGGTGCTCTATGAGATGCTCACCGGTCGGCTCCCCTTTGAGGGAGAAACGCCTGTTTTCGTAGCAATCCAGCATATCAATTCCACGCCGCTTGCTCCCCGTGACCTGAATCCGGACATTCCTGAGGCGCTGGAAGCCATCACCATGAAGGCTATGGCGCCAAAGCTGGATCAGCGGTACAGCTCCGCCGACAGTATGCTGGAGGATCTGAAGGAATTCCGCAAAAATCCCGGAGCTGCCGTAGTCGGTTCCACGCCGGATCAGACGCAGGAAGATGAAGAACCCACCATGGTCATTCCCGTGGACGAGCTGTCTTCTTTGGAAAAGTCCACGCAAGGCGGACGGCGCTTAGGGCAAAACAAAGGCTCTGCCGCCGACAGTGAGGAGCCGACCCACCACGGTGGTAACCATAGTAAGGAGGCGGACCGCTCCTCTCGCCGCAACACCATCATCCCCATTTTAGTAGCTGCGCTGGCCGTCTTGCTGTTTTTGGGCGGTATCGCCTACTTCCTGTCCACCGTTTTCCGTGGCATGTCGGATAAGCCGCCTGAGCTGGTGGTGCCCGATCTTCGGGGTTATACGGTAGAGGAGCTGCAACAGAACCCCAGCCTGCTTAATGGATTTGAGATCGTTGTCGATTCCACCGTATTCAACGAGGAATATGACGAAAACGAGATCTGTGCGCAGGATCCCGCCCCAAACGAAACGGTGAAAAAAGGCAATATGACCATCACCGTCACCCTCAGCGGCGGAAAAGACAAAAATTATATGTTCGACCTGTACGCCAAGGATGCCCGTGAGGTGCTGAAGATCCTGCAGGATGAATGGGGCGTCAAGGTCATTCAGCGTGAGGAGTACGACGATACGATTTCCGAAGGCTTCATCATTTCTTATACCCCCATTGTGGGCACGCTGTTGGAGCCGGGCGATGAGGTGACCATTGTTATCAGCAAGGGACGGGAAACCAAGTCCGTGCAAGTGACCAATTTTGTGGGCGTTGACATTGATCAGGTGAAGAGTCGGGTAGTCAGCATGGGTCTGGAAATTGGCAAGGTGGAGGAGTTCCACAGCGACAAGTATGAGGCCGGTCAGGTGATCTGGCAGAGCATTCCTGAGGGAACTCCCGTGGAGGCAGGTACCGTGATCAACTTCCAGGTGAGCAAGGGGCCGGAACCTGCCCCTGAACCCACCCCCAGCGATGAGGTTTCACCTCCTTCCGAAGATGTCAATCCCCCCACCAGCACCCGCACCATCACGGTTGATCTGAGCGGATACGAAGGCTCCGTTTCTGTGCGGATCATTGTTGGTTCCACCACCGTGCGGGACAGCGCCGTGGACAGCTCTCTGGGCGTGCTCACCCATGATGTAATGGGTTCCGGCTCCCAGCCCGTGAGCATCTATATCAACAACATTCTGGTGGACAGCTACACGCTGCAATTCTAAGCCATGACAGGAACCATTCTGAAAGCACTGAGCGGGTTCTACTATGTTGACATCGGTGATGCGCAGCCGGTGACCTGCAAGGGCAGGGGAAAGCTCCGTCATCAGCGGGTGACACCGCTGGTGGGCGACCGGGTAGAGATCACGCTGTTGCCCGATCATACCGGCACCGTAGATGCCATTCTGCCCCGCACCAATCAATTCCGACGCCCCATGGTGGCCAACCTGCAGCAGATGGTCATCATTGCCTCCGGCGCCATCCCTGTCACCGACCCGTTCCTGATCGACCGCATGATCACCATTGCCGAGTCCAAGCAATGCCGGCCCATCATTTGCTTTAACAAGTGCGATCTGGACAGAGCTGACCATTTGGCCAAGGTGTACTCCGATGCCGGATTCCTCACCATCCAGGTGAGCGCCGAAACAGGGGAGGGGACCGAAACTCTTTCCGCCGCAATAGCCGGAAAGGTTTCTGCCTTTACAGGCAATTCCGGCGTTGGCAAGTCCAGCATCCTCAATGCCCTGCACCCGGAGTTGTCCCTGCAGGTGGGCGAGGTCAGTGAAAAACTGGGGCGTGGGCGGCACACCACCCGCCACGTGGAGCTGCTGCGGATCGGGGACGCTCTGGTGGCCGATACGCCGGGTTTCTCCGCATTCGATGTGGAGCAGATGGAGTGCATCCCCAAAGAGGAACTTGCCGCCACCTTCCGTGAGTTTGCCCCTTATCTGGATCGCTGCCGCTTTGTGGGCTGTGCCCACGGCAAAGAAAAGGACTGCGCCGTGCGTGAGGCGGTGGAGCAGAAGAAGATCGCTGCCAGCCGTTATCAGAGCTATCTGCGCCTGTATCAGCAAGCCAAGGAGCAGCCCAGTTGGGAGATCCAAAAACGATAAGAACCAGACAGCCTCCTTTCTCATAGACTGGAACAGAATCCGGTCACGGGAAAGGAGGCTTTTTTCATGCGTATCATGGTGGTCAAGGCGCCAAAAGCTCTGTGCGGACTGTTGCGGAAACTGTTGCACATCGACTGATGTCAGGTCATATCAGAGATCTTCTTTGCATATAGGTGTCTTATCATACGAGCAAGGAGAGGACGCCTATGGAACTGGAATTACAGCATCAGACATTGGAGGGCTTTCGCCCGGTCTTTGACGCCATACTGCCCGTAGAGGAAACGTTGGAGAGCATCGTGCCCGACTCCCTCCCCGATGTGGCACGCATCGTTTCCGCCACGGGAACGGCATTTCTAAAGGATAAAGACGTGGGGGAAGGTACCCTGCGACTGACTGGAACGGCACGCATCACCGTCCTGTACATCCCGGAAGGGGAGGACGCTGCCCGTGCAGTAGATGTGTCCATCCCGTTTTTATGCACCCATGACTGTCCGCAGCTTCGGGACGGCTGCTACATCCACGGTGCAGCGCTGGTGGCATCCGCCGATGCAAGGGCGATCAATCCACGGAAGCTGTTGGTGCGCACCAACCTGACCCTGTCCGTCACGGTTTATGGGCGGGAGCGCCGTGAACTGAGCTGCGATGTCACAGGCTGCAAGGACGATTGCATCGAAAAACAGTTTTCTCAATGTCAGGATCATCTGATCTCTGAAGTGGTAGAGAAGCCATTTACCTTTTCGGATATGCTCCGCCAGCCCGCCTCACGCCCTGCCATGGATGAGCTGCTCTCCAGCCGCACCGAGTTGGGCACCATTGATGCCAAGCTGATCGGCAGGAAGCTGGTGCTCAAAGGGGAGGTGCTGCTCTCTGTGCTGTACCGCAGCGGAGGCTCCATTCATTCCGCCGGTTTTGAGCTGCCGTATTCACAGATCATGGATCTGGCCGAGCCGGTGGAAGAAGGGTCGCCCGAAATTACCATTGCGCTGCGCAGCGCTGACTGTCGGCTTGGGGACGGAGAGCTGGAAGTCACGGTGGAGGCGCTGGCCCAGGGCACGGTGTGGGTTCGGCAAGCTGTCACACTTATCAGCGATGTATACTGCACCGCTTGTCCCATCGAGGCGGAGCGCACCCCTTGCGCGCTATGCTCCGTGGCGGAGCAGGGGAGCCGTCGGGAGTTAGCCCGACAATTCTGCCAATCCGGCATCCCCGGAAAACAGGTGCTTGATTGCAGCGCAGCGGTGCAATCACTGACCGGCAGCGGCATGACATATACGGCTCAAGTGAACGTAGAGATCCTCTATCTGAGCGAGGATGACGCTCTTTGCGGCGCAAATTACACGGTCCCCGTATCCTGCGAAGTGCCGGTGACAGAGGGGGGTAGGTGCCGTTGCCGCTGCCGGCCGGTGGGAGAACCGTCCGCCGTGCCGGTGACTGGCGGATTGGAAGTGCGTTTTGAAGCGGAGTTCCAATGGATCATGACTTGTGAGCAATCGGTGCCCTGCGTCAACTCCGTCAAACACGGCGCAGCGCAGTCTGCCGATACAGTGCGCCCTTCAGTGGTCATCCGCATGATCGGAGATGGAGAATCCCTTTGGGACATTGCCAAATCCTGCGGTTCCACCGTCAAGGACATCTGCAGCGCCAACGGCCTGCCCTCTGAAGCCGTACCCAGCGGGACGCTGCTCCTTATTCCGGCAAAACGATAATGCGATCAAGCGGGTCTGCCAAATCGGGCAGGCCCGTTTGTCATATTCCAAAGCTTATCCCCATACATATAGAGCAAGCAAGTGGGACGAGGAGGAATCTGCTTTGGAAAATCACAAGCTGTATGAGGACATTGCCCAGCGCACCCAGGGCGATATTTATATCGGGGTGGTAGGGCCGGTGCGCACAGGGAAATCCACCTTTATCAAGCGGTTCATGGAGACGCTGGTGCTGCCCAAAATCGAGAATGGCTATGTCCGTGACCGTGCCCGCGACGAGCTTCCCCAGAGCGGTTCGGGACGGGTGGTCATGACGGCAGAACCGAAATTCGTGCCTGAGGATGCAGTGGTCATGGCGCTGGATGATGGCAGCACCTTTTCCGTCCGGCTCATCGACTGTGTGGGGTATATGGTGCCCAGCGCCATGGGCCAGTTTGACGGCGAGCTGCCCCGCATGGTCACCACCCCGTGGTTTGACCATGAAATCCCCATGACCCAGGCGGCAGAATACGGCACACGCAAGGTCATCGCCGACCACTCCACCATCGGCATCGTCATTACCACCGACGGCACGGTGACCGACATCCCCCGTGAGGACTATCTGGAGGCGGAGGAACGGGTCATCACCGAGCTGAAGGAGCTGGGCAAACCGTTCATCGTGCTCCTCAACTCCGCCCAGCCGTACAGCGAGCGTGCCATGACCCTTCAGGCCGACATTGCCGAGCGCTATCAGGTGACCTGCCTTGCCGTCAACTGTCTGATGCTGGACGAGGGAGCCGTCAGCGACATCATTCGGGGTGTACTCCACGAGTTTCCCATGCGCCAGATGGATCTGTTCCTGCCTCCTTGGGTGGATGTACTGCCCTTCGACCACCCCATCAAAAGCGGACTCTATAACGTCATTCGGGAGGAGACGGCTCACCTGCACCGTCTGCGGGATGCGGAAGCTGCCGTGGCCGCCATGGGCGATCGGGACGGCATCAGCTCCGCTGTTCTCAACCGTATGGACATGGGCAGCGGCGTTGTCACCGCCACGCTGGATCTGCCCCGCAGCCTGTTCTATACCACCGTGTCCGAGCAGTGTGGACTGGAAATTCGGGATGACGGCGACCTCATCGACCAGCTCACTCAGCTCGCCTCCATGAAGCGGAGCTATCAAAAGGTGGAGAGCGCCCTGGCGCAGGTGGAGGCCACCGGCTATGGCATCGTCATGCCCGAACCCCAGGAAATGACGCTGGAGGAGCCGGAAATCGTGAAGCAGGGGGGACGGTACGGCGTCCGCCTGAAGGCATCCGCTCCGTCCATCCACATGATGCGGGCAGACATCAAAACCGAGGTGTCGCCCATCATGGGCACCGAGAAACAATCGGAGGAAATGGTGGACTTCCTGCTCCGCCAGTTCGAGGGGGACACCGGCCGCATCTGGGACTCCAATATGTTTGGCCGCTCCTTCCACGAGCTGGTAGGGGAGGACTTGCAAAGCAAACTGAAACGAATGCCGGAAGATGCACGGGAGAAGCTGCGTGAGACCCTCCAGCGCATCATCAATGAGGGTTCCGGCGGATTGATCTGTATTATTCTCTAAGCACAAAACGCCCCACCGGGTAGCCCGGTGGGTCGTTTTCGTGCGGTTCTGCGTATTATCCCTCATCCGTCATTTGCTGCGCAAATGCCACCTTCCCCCAAGGGAAGGCCTAATGGGCTTCCAAGCGGGCGCACACACAGGTGCGCCCCTACGGATAAACCATCGGGTACGCCGTAGGGGCGGCTCCCAGAGCCGCCCGCTTTTTCACCTCTCCGCCTCGCTGCGCTCGGCACCTCCCCTCCAGAGGAGGCTTTGGGAGTGCTGCCCTTTCAAGGCTCCCCTTGAGGGGAGCTGTCAGCGAAGCTGACTGAGAGGTGTATTCGGGCGCACACACAGGTGCGCCCCTACGGTAAGCATGCCGCCCCTGTTGTCTAATGTTCAGTAATTGCCGCCGGCTGCGTCTGCACCTTGAGTCATTTATTCTTGATTTGTGCATAGGATTTAGCGTACAAATATCTATATTTTGCTTTGCTCTCGCTGTCGCAACACAAGATGTACCGGCCTTCCCCTCGGCAATTCTTAAGCTTTTCAAATTTTTTACCTTTCCTCGACATGGCTGTTTCATCCCTCTTCAATCGCTGTGCGGACAATGCTTTGACGGCAATTGCGGTCATTTTGCACAAATGATTTGCTGCAAAACCCCCGTTTTGAACTTCTCTGATACAACTTTGACAAAATTTTGGTAAGTGTCTAATTTAACTTGACAAAGTGGGGTGCGCAACATATAATCATTTACATGATTTTACAAGAGCATTCTCCGTCGTCAAGGAACATGCTCTACGAATCAGGGCTCTTGGATGGAGGTTCGTCATGCGGCGGAACGATGATTTCATTTTGCGGGAAATTGCAGGCGAGTTCGTCATCATTCCCACCGGGATGGGGGCGGCGCAGTTTTCCGGGATGATCACTCTGTCGGCCACCAGTGCCGCAGTATGGCAGGCGCTGGAGCAGGACTGCTCCCTCCCCCAGCTCGTGGAGGCTGTGACCTCCCAGTTTGATGTCTCCCCCGAACAGGCGGAGGCAGACATTGAGGCGCTGCTGCGCCAGTTTGAAGCGTTAAATCTATTGGAGACCTAAGCTCTGCTCGGTTTCCCTTTCAGGAAAGGACGGTTTTTCCCATGATGAAAAAAACTTATGTGCCCATGACCGTGGAGCACGAGGCCTTCGTGCTGAATCAGGCGATTGCAGGCGATTGCAGATACGTACCAATGAATAATGGTGACCCTGCCGCATGCGAGGACTGCTGCGATGCTCTGGATCGCTATGGTTATCACGACCAGCATCACAGCTGGGAGGTTTATGGCAAGCTGACTCCTGCCGGCGAGTGGGCAAATGATGCCATCGGTATTTCGATTGGTGATGCCGAAGCCTATGGTCGTGGCGGCGCATATACTTCATCGTGCTATACTTCGCCCAGTGGAAAAGTAACAAATGGTGCGGCTGTCAGACAGACCTCCAATGTTCGTGTTGGTTATTTTGATCCCTGTCACGAGGATCAGTCTATTGAATATGTGTACGATTGGGACTGGGCGGCTGCTGCTGCAGCATCCGGCGATGCCATTATCTTCAACAGCGTATCCTAATTCATGAACCAACATCTTCAACTTCTGAATCAGCGCGCCGCCCAACAGGGCGTGCCGCTGAACGGGACGTTTGAGCTGACGGCCCGGTGCAATCTGCACTGCCGGATGTGCTACATCCATTGTCCGTCTTACCTTGACAAACAGGCACAGCCGTTGGCTGTGCCTTTTTGGCTTTCCATGGCGGAGCAGGTCAAGGCAGCGGGTACGCTGGTGCTGGTGATCACCGGCGGGGAAACCTTTCTCTACCCCCATACGGAGGAACTGCTGGAAAAGCTGCTGGAGATGGGATTCCTCATCTCGCTGAACACCAACGGCACCCTGCTGGACACGCGGCGCGTCGCATGGCTCAAAGAGCATCGTCCCACCAAGATCAATATCACCCTGTACGGCGCGTCCGATGAGACTTATGGCAAGCTGTGCGGCCTGCCGGACGGCTTCAGTCGGGTACGGGCCGCCATCGACGGCCTGCTGGAGGATGGGCAAAACGTGTACCTCAACTGCACCGTCGTGCCGGAAAATGTGGGCGACCTGCCCGCCATGGCAGAGTTTGCCAAACAGCGGGGACTGGTGCTGCACACCACCAGCTTTATCTTCCCGCCCGGGCGGTACGGCGTGCATACCTCTCCCTCCCGGCTCACCCCGGAGGAGGCGGCGCGGGCCGATCTGCTGGCGGAGCGGCTGGAGATCGGGCAGGAGGCGCAGCTTGAAAAGTGCCGGCAGCAGGCGGCGCTGATGCAGGCCACGCTGGCGGGCAAGGTGCCCTTGGGCGGCGGCTTCCACAGCGGCGACGGGTGCAGCCGAAGCAACTGCGGCGGCGGGCGCAACTCCTTCGCCATCAGTTGGGACGGACGGCTGATGATATGCGTCACCAACAGCGGCATCGCCATCCCCTTGGAAGGGCGCACCTTTGCCGACGCGTGGCAGGAGCTGCGCCAAAGGGTGGATGGCCTGCCCCTGCCCAATGACTGCGTGCGCTGCCCCTACCAGAAATTCTGCAATGCCTGTTCTGCCACCATCTACAACGAGACGGGACATTATGACCGGCTGGCTGACTATCCCTGCCACTATGTTCGGGCTAAGTTTGAAGCCCGGATGGAACTGCTGCGGGAGCAGGGTATGCTGCAGCAGGGTGAGTGAGCCTCGTTACTTCATGTGGGGGCCGCCGCCCTCGGCGGCTCATCATACGGCCCGATGTGGGCATCGGGCCCTACGCAGACCCTATGTTGTTACCCTTAGGGGCGCACCTGTGTGCGGACCCATTCCCTCCTCACTCTCGGTTCGCTCGTCA